>NZ_JAKNJD010000002.1:0-440702 GCF_022132345.1 Butyricimonas sp. DFI.6.44
AACCGCCCACCGCAAGGTGGGTATGGCGCTGGGTGCTTAGCCCACACAACGAGGAACAGGACGTGAAGAAGAAAATCATGATGGTCGTGGGCGCATGTATTTTCTTAATCGCTGCCGCACAAGCACTTCCGATGTTCTTCGGTATCGGCGCATAAACCTTCCGCACGATGAAAGGCAAGGACGAACGTTACCCTGACTACCCGCTGTTCAAAGGTCTTCAACGGCCTTTGGAGTTCATGGGCATCCAGGGACGCTATATCTACTGGGCGGCAGGCGTTGCCGGCGGAGCCATCGTCGGCTTTATCATCGCCTACTGTCTCGCAGGGTTCGTGGTCGGACTGGTCGTGCTGGTTGCGGTCGTCTCGACGGGTATCGCCCTTATCATGCTCAAACAGCGGAAAGGGCTGCATACCAAGAAAGACGGGCGCGGGGTGTATATCTACGCCCACTCGAAGAAGCTGTGAGAAGAAAAGAAAAACCATCACGGGCAACGTGTGGTCTTGTTGAATGTTGAACGCGGGCCGGCCGCCTGAAATCCGGGCGGCCCGGCCTTTTTTATCGTATTTTAAGATGACTTTGTACATCATTCTACTTTTTATCGCCTTGTGTGCCGGCATGGCCCTGTCGGTCTATGCGTTCGGTACCGGAGGCAAGCGCAAGCGTATCTTTCAGGACATCTATTTTTCCGTGGAAGAGACGAACGGCGTGGGCGTGCTCTATACCAAGACGGGCGAATATTCTGCTATCCTGAAAATAGAGAACCCCGTGCAAAAATACTGCGCGAACATTGACAGCTACTATGAGTTCACGCACCTTTTCACCGCCCTCGCACAGACGCTCGGCGAAGGATATGCCCTGCACAAACAGGACATCTTCGTCAGGAAACAGTTCGAGAACGAGACGGGCGACAAACACGAGTTCCTCTCGTCGGCCTACTTCCGTTACTTCAAGGGGCGCAACTACACGGACAGCGTGTGTTACCTGACTATCACACAGGAGGCGAAGAAGAGCCGACTGTTCTCGTTCGACAACAAGAAGTGGCGCGATTTTCTGGTCAAGATCCGCAAAGTGCATGACCAGCTGCACGATGCCGGGGTACAGGCCAAGTTCCTGAACAAAGCCGAGGCGAGCGAATACGTGGACCGCTATTTCGCCATGAACTTCAAGGACCGGATCGTGTCGATGACCAACTTCAAGGCAGACGACGAGACAGTCTCGATGGGCGACAAACGCTGCAAGGTATATAGTCTTGTCGATGTGGACTGCGCCGCACTGCCTTCACTGATAAGACCTTATACCAATATAGAGGTCAATAACACGGATATGCCCGTGGACCTGCTGGCTGCCATTGACAGCATTCCGAGTGCGGAGGCTGTCATCTATAACCAGATTGTCTTCCTGCCCAATCAGAAAAGGGAACTGGCCCTGCTGGACAAAAAGAAGAACCGGCACGCCAGTATTCCCAATCCGAGCAACCAGATGGCCGTGGAGGACATCAAGCGGGTACAGGAGGTCATCGCGCGGGAAAGCAAGCAGCTCGTGTACACTCATTTCAACCTGATTGTCGCCGTACCGACTGGTACGGACCTGCAAAAATGCACGAACCATTTGGAGAATGCTTTCGGACGTATGGGTATCCATATTTCCAAAAGGGCGTACAACCAGCTGGAACTGTTCGTAAACTCGTTTCCGGGTAACTGCTACGGCATGAACGAGGACTATGACCGCTTCCTGACGCTGGGTGACGCGGCGGTGTGCCTGATGTATAAGGAGCACATACAGCACAGCGAAGAAACACCGCTGAAAATTTACTACACGGACCGCCAAGGCGTGCCGGTAGCTATCGACATCACGGGAAAGGAAGGGAAAAACAAACTGACGGACAACTCGAATTTCTTTTGTTTAGGGCCTTCGGGCAGCGGCAAGAGCTTCCACATGAACTCTGTCGTGCGCCAGTTGTACGAGCAGGGCACAGACGTGGTGATGGTCGATACGGGTAACAGCTACGAGGGCCTTTGCGAATACCTCGGCGGCAAGTACATTTCCTATACCGAGGAAAGACCGATTACCATGAACCCGTTCCGCATCAACCGGGTTGAAATGAATGTGGAGAAAACGGGCTTCCTGAAAAACCTCGTACTGCTCATCTGGAAAGGCTCGCAGGGTACGGTCACGAAGACGGAGGACCGCCTGATAGAACAGGTCATCACGGAGTATTACGACACCTATTTCAACGGTTTCGACGGCTTCACGCCCCTGCAACGGGAGGATTTGCGTAAGGGGCTGCTCATCGACGACCGTAACCGTACCGAGAAGCGGGACGAGGACGAAGGAGAGCGGGCCGGGCGTATCGAGCGCATGATCGACGAGATGGAACGCCGCCGTAAGGAGCTAAAAGTGGAAGAGCTGTCGTTCAACTCGTTCTATGAGTTTTCCGTGCAGCGCATCCCCGACATCTGTACCGAGAACCACATTTCGGGCATCGACATCTCGACGTACCGTTACATGATGAAGGACTTCTACCGGGGAGGCAATCATGAAAAGACGCTGAACGAGAACATGGACAGTTCACTGTTTGATGAGACGTTCATCGTCTTCGAAATCGACAGTATAAAAGATGATCCTCTCCTGTTCCCTCTTGTCACGCTGATTATCATGGACGTATTCTTACAGAAGATGCGTATCAAGAAGAACCGCAAAGTCCTGGTCATAGAGGAAGCGTGGAAGGCGATTGCCAGCCCGCTCATGGCCGAATACATCAAGTTTATGTACAAGACGGCCCGTAAGTTCTGGGCTTCGGTCGGCGTGGTGACACAGGAGATACAGGACATCATCGGCAGCCCTATCGTCAAGGAAGCCATCATCAACAACTCGGACGTGGTGATGCTGCTCGACCAGAGCAAGTTCCGTGAGCGGTTCGATGAAATCAAGGCTATCCTCGGCCTTACTGACGTGGACTGCAAGAAGATATTCACCATCAACCGGCTGGAAAACAAGGAAGGGCGCAGTTTCTTCCGCGAGGTGTTCATCCGCCGGGGAACGACCAGCGGCGTGTACGGTGTAGAAGAACCAAGAGAATGTTACATGACCTACACCACGGAGCGGGCGGAGAAAGAAGCCTTGAAACTCTATAAACGGGAACTGCGGTGCAGTCATCAGGAAGCTATTGAGGCGTACTGCCGGGACTGGAACGCCAGCGGTATCGGGAAGTCCCTGCCGTTCGCCCAAAAGGTCAACGAGGCCGGGCAGGTATTGAACCTTCATGTAAAACAATAACAATCAAATCATTAATTACAAAAATGGAAAAGATAGACATTAGCCAAAGTGTAAAGACACTTGAGTTCGGGAGCAAATATGAAGCCCGTATCCAGCGGATATTCCGTGAGTTCGACATCAAGACCATCCGGGATTTGTGCCAATGGCCCGGAAAGGACTTGGTAAGGGTACGCGACATGGGAAGAAAAAGCATTGAGGAAATAGAGGATGTTCTGGAAAGATACAATCTCCGGTTGGGGATGCTCGGTAAGGAACTGGACGAATACGCCGGCATAGAAAATTCCGTACAGGACGAGGAAGAAGAGGCGAAGTGGGAACAACGCAGGTACGAGATCGCCAAGGAGGTATTCATACATCACCGTCTGGTGGCAAATTCCGCCGTATATGAGGCCGACGGACTGATACGTGCACTAAGAGGCATGACGCACCGTTGACGGATATCTGTTTTTAACCGGAGAGGAATCCATGATGAAACGGCTGTCACTTATCCTTATACTCCTGTCGCTCGCCGTTGTGCAGCAGGTCCACGCGCAGTATTACAGCGTGAACTACGACGCACGCACGGTGGCGGCAATGGCTACCGCTTTCGGTACGGAAGCCGTGGCGGAAAGCTATTACCGGGAGCAGGTCGATGACATTCTCAAGCACTACAATGCGGCGGAAGTGGCTACGGCGGGGATTTTTGCCTCCAAGTTCTTGGAGCATAAAGCCTTTTCCGACCTCGGTATCTGGAATAGCAGTACAGAAAATTACTACTACCGCCGCATTTACCGCATGGTCTCGGAGAAAATCATGCCGAAGATATGGGTGGTGGCGAAACTGATGCTCCGCTCGCCTCAAACGGCTATCTACTGGGGCAGCTACCTGATGAAAATCTGCGACGAGACGAAAAGTCTGTGTATGCAGTTCGAGAGTGTGGTGACGAACAGCACGCTGGGCTTTTCGGACATCGTGTTTCTGGAAATCAACCGAAACATCGCCCCTCTGCTGAAACTCTCGGAAGTGGGCGACATCGACTGGCAACGTATGTTGGACGATCTCGCCAGCGTGCCGGGTAACTTTACGAAAGAGAACCTGCAACACGACATCGACAACCTCTACAACATGGGTGTCGGTCTCGCCTCGGCTGGTATCGGAAATATCGGTGACGTCCTGCTGCAGACCAGTTCTTTCCATGATCTGATGGGCGGCAGGGTCAGCAAGGTCATCGACCTGTATGACCATTACGGTGCGCTCTTCGAGCAGGCGGAACATGACCTCGGAGGTCTGCTGATTGATATGGTGGGCGGAGAGGACAACGTGGCGGGACTGTTCGATTTCAGCAACTACGACCTTACCTCGTGGATGACAGATTATCTGGACAAGACAGCGGGAAACTACTACACGCAACGGTGGTATATCGCCCGTCGCGAGCAAGGGAGTATCGCCCTGTGCGATTACTACCCGCCGACGGACGACAACAGCATATTGAACGGCGGAGAGTGGACACGTTTCGAGACGACCGATCCCGGCTTCTATCCCAATGCCTCGCAACGGGAGCAGGTTCTCGCCAATTCGGAACGGTACGCCGGTTGGTCGAGAAGCCGGGTTCAGCTGCTCAACAGTCAGAACGACGGCTATACCTACACCATCGACTACTGGCAGAACGGTTACATCATCAGTCGGGGCGGCAAACAGACGAAGAAAGCCTATGCCTATGAAATCCATGTGAAGAAAAGCTGGAACCGGGAGGAAATCATTTACGAGGAGGTGTTCGATTCCTATTCGATGGACCTGAACACGTTCAAGGCGCAACTCAATGCCCGCCTCTTGGAGTTCAACGACAACGAGGAGGGTTATACTTACTATATCGCATCCGATGCGCGGAACTACTATCAGGCGACGGACGCTGCGAAGTTGCAGGGCTGCGAGAGCGTGACCATCAGCGTAACCTGCTCGGACGGGGCTACGCTTGGTCAGGGCACGACGCAGTACAAGTGCAGAAAGTGCGGCAAATCCCTGAACGCCCATTCAAAGGAGTGTGCCATGCAGACCACGGTTACGGAGAACGAATTGGACTTGTCCGAGTTGGACGCCATGCTGCAGGAGGCGGAGAACCAGGTGGCCGCCCTTCAGTCGCAAATCAATGCGTTGGAGAATGAGAATGCCGACCTGCTGAAAAAAATCGCCGAGGCGAGCGTGGAAGATGCGGCGGTGTACCGACAGCAGTACAATGCGAACAAAACACAGATAGACCGCCTGAAAAGCGAGCTGTCCGAATGGCAGAAGAAACAACGGGAATACACCGACGCAAAAGCCGAGGCGGCGGGCGATAACGATGTGGCAACGGACGACTATTACCGCATACCGGCCATCATGCAGGACTGTAAGACGGCTTACAGCCTGTCATGGCAGGACGGCGGGGCGTGGAACGGCTACACCTATGTCCGTAAGGCGACCATGCCGAACATCAACGGGGTCATCACGTTCAAGGCGACGGTCTCGATAGCCCGCAAACCGAAATATTTCCTCGGTATCAAGATACACCGTGCCATCGTGCAGATCAGTTGGGAACTGACCACGGAATATACCGACACGTATGTAGCCGACGTGCTGACACTCGACCCGAACCTGTCGGACGCGGAGAAAACGAAACTGGTGAACGACCGTATTGCGGAGATTGCACGGGAACACCCTTCGTGCAAGATCACGACGGAATACGCCCGTACCCCGCCATTGGAAGAGACTCCGACCGGGGAGGTGTACCATCTGCTGTGGTCGAGCGACCGGCTCGAAATCGCACGGGAAGTGGATTCCCGGATTACAAAAATATATGCAGACCTCGTGTCGCTGGAAAAGATGATGCACTATAAGCGGAGCATCATCGACGTGCTGAAGGATGTGCTGCCCGAACTGGACATGGACGAGGGACGCAGGCTGACGCTCGTGGAGGAATGCCACGAACGTTGGGTGGAGAATGCGCGAAACCTGCGGAACGGAAACGGCAAAGACAGCGGAAAGGAGGTGCGGCCATGAAACGTGCCCTGCTGATGACAGTCGTGCTGCTGGTTCTCCTGCCCGGCATCGCCAAGGCGCAATGGACCTTCGACATCGTGTCAGTGGAAGCCTACATCAACGACCACAAGAAACAGCGGAGCCTGCTGCTGGCCCGCAGTACGCTGGAATACAGCAACAAGCTGCTGCACGAATACAGCCGCAAGGAGATCGGCGAGTACAAGGAACTGAATGTGGACTTGGATCGCTACACCCGTGCCTTCGATGTCATCGACGTGATGTACCAGTCCTTGCGGACGGTACTGAACGTGAAAAGCACTTATACGGCGGTCAGCGACCGTATCGGCGATTACAAGAAACTGTTGGAGGACTTCAACGAGAGAATCGTGAAACGGGGACGCATCGACCCCGGCGATGCCGTGATACTGGCCATCAACGAAAAGGCAATACGGGACATCGCCAATGACGGGGAGCAGCTCTACAAGTCGGTGAGCGACCTTGTGCTGTATGCCACCGGGGCGGCGGCCTGCTCGACCTCCGACCTGCTGCTGGTACTGGAAGCGGTGAACACGTCGCTGGACGACATCGAGCGACACCTGAACCGGGCGTATATCGAGACATGGCGGTACATACAGGTGCGTATCGGTTACTGGAAAGCGAAGATTTACCGTCCCAAGGTCAAGGAGATTATCGACGGAGCTTTCGGACGATGGCGCAAAGCGGGACGGCTGGATTATTAATGAACGATGAAAGGGAAAGAAGACAGACTATCTACAGGTTGGAGTTTGACTTCCATGCCATCGACATCGGGAAATAAAAACAGAGAAAGAATTTTTAGTACGAACAAGCCTATTGGGATTATAACCAAGGGATAAAGAGACATTTAGATTGATGCAATGGAAAAGATTGTTTTTGCAAAAGACATTACGTTATATAAAGCCGACTGTCTTGAAGTAATGCCTTTTCTTCCGGAATCAAGTATCGACTTGGTTTTATGTGATCCCCCCTTTGGAATCACAGCTTCACAGTGGGATAAAATAATACCATTCCCGGAAATGTGGAAAGAGATCAGGAGAGTCAGGAAAGAAAATGCACCTACGGTCTTATTTGGCAGCGAACCGTTCAGCAGCCTTCTACGCTGCGGTAATTTAGAGGAATTTAAATATGACTGGGTTTGGGAAAAGTCAAAAGCAAGCAATTTTCTTCTCGCTAAAAAACAACCTCTAAAAGCACATGAGCTAATAAGTGTCTTTGGTAAAGGTAGAACCCCTTATTATCCCATCATGGAGGAAGGTGAGCCTTACGGGAATCGCACGAAGAGAGGAAGCAATTGGACAGGAATAAACAATGTCCCCAATCCTACATTCAGAAATGAAAACAAAGGGACAAGGTATCCACGAAGTGTGATATACTTCAAAACAGCGGAATCGGAAGGCAAAACGATTCATGTCAACCAAAAGCCGATTGCATTATTGCAGTATCTGATAAGAACATACACAAAGGAAGGAGATACTGTCCTTGATTTTGCATCGGGGAGCATGAGCACCGCAATTGCCTGTATCTATACGCATAGAAAATGTATTTGCATTGAAAAAGACGAGACGCATTTCTCGCAGGGAGAGAAACGAGTCAGGAATGAGTACCAATATTTACGGCTTTGAAGCAGGCCCTCAAAGTATGACTATACGATATAAATAACTGTAAAATAATGAATAACCGGAAATTAATATGAACAGAACTCTCTTACTCATGGCGGTTGCAGCAGTTGCAACGAGCGGTGTCAAGGCGCAGTCGGTTACTTACAACCATGACTCGCCGAAACAGAACCAGATTACGGTCATGGAAACCGGTACGGGCGCTCTGTCGCCCGAACTTTACTACACGCTGCTGCATAACAAGTACAAGAAGTCGGCGGCAAGCAAGAACAAACTGTCGTTCCGCACGCTGGCGGGTGTCAATCTCTACAATCAGACAGATGAAGCGGAAGCCATTGACTCGGCTCTGGTCAAACGTGCCGAAATCGAGGCGCTGAACGTGGCCGACCGGCAGATTGACCTCGCATGGCTGGCCGAGGGCGATAAGATAAACGCTCAAATGGAGCGGTTTCAGCGCAACATAGACCGGATTCTCCTTGCCGGGGGCACGACGGACGACAAGGAGCGGTGGACGGAATACTATCATGTGTACCAGTGTGCCATCGACGCAACGAAGGACGCTTATATGCCCAATGCGCAACGAAAGAAAGAATACCTGCGGATCTACGAAGACGTGGTACGGCAGAACGAGATTCTGGTCGGCTACCTTGCCCGAAGACAGAACGCCACGGCCACGGACGGATTGCTGAACGCAACCGCCGACCGAACCTTGGACAAAAGCAGCGTCGTCAGAAACGCCATGAGCCGCTGGAACGAATCGCGCCTTGCGGTGCGAGGTTCACAGTCGGACGGCGGCACTGGAACGGGCGACGGAGACGAGACGGTAAACAGAGGGAACTAAAAGCATATAACCTATGGCAGACGGAAATATTCTTTCGGATTTCGGTATCGACCTCTTGGAAGAGGAGATCGACGACGTGATTTTTCAGACCAACGAGTTCCTGACCGACGCGACCTTTACCGGCTCGCAAGGTCCATTTTGGTGGATATTGCAGATGTGCATGGCGCTGGCCGCCCTGTTCGCTATCGTCATGGCGGCAGGCATGGCGTACAAAATGATGGTCAAGCACGAGCCTTTGGACGTGATGAAGCTCTTCAGACCGCTGGCCGTGTCGCTCATTCTCTGCTGGTGGTATCCTCCGGCAGACACGGGCATGGCAAACAGCGGGAGCAACTGGTGCTTTTTAGATTTCCTCTCCTATATCCCGAACTGCGTCGGTTCGTACACACATGACCTGTACGAGGCCGAAGCCTCGCAAATCTCGGACAAGTTCGAGGAAGTGCAGGAGTTGATTTACGTGCGCGACACGATGTACACTGCCCTGCAGGCACAAGCCGATGTCGCCCACACGGGTACGTCCGATCCCAACCTTATCGAGGCAACGATGGAACAAACTGGCGTGGACGAGGTTACGAACATGGAGAAGGATGCAGCGAAGCTGTGGTTCACGTCGCTGACATCGGGTGTCATCGTGGGAATAGACAAAATCATCATACTTATCGCCTTGGTGGTGTTCCGTATCGGTTGGTGGGCGACGATTTACTGCCAGCAAATTCTTTTGGGAATGCTCACCATTTTCGGACCTATCCAGTGGGCGTTTTCGCTCCTGCCCAAATGGGAAGGCGCATGGGCGAAGTGGCTCACGAGGTATCTGACGGTGCATTTCTACGGGGCGATGCTCTACTTCGTGGGCTTCTACGTACTGCTGCTGTTCGACATCGTGCTCTGCATACAGGTGGAGAACCTGACGGCGATAACGACAAGCGAGCAGACGATGGCAGCTTACCTGCAAAACTCCTTCTTCTCGGCGGGCTATCTGATGGCGGCAAGCATCGTGGCCCTGAAATGCCTGAACCTCGTCCCCGACCTTGCGGCATGGATGATACCGGAGGGTGACACGGCGTTCTCAACCCGAAACTTCGGCGAGGGCGTGGCGCAGCAGGCTAAAATGACGGCAACAGGCGCAATGGGTACGGTAATGAGATAACAAAGTAACGATAAATATTCAAACAAAATGGTCATCAAGAATTTAGAGAACAAAATCAAACTGGTCGGAATTATTTGCACCGCCTTTCTTGTGGGCTGCGTCATCATCAGCGTGTCGAGTATCTGGACGGCCCGCACGATGGTTACGGACGCTCAAAAGAAAGTGTATGTGCTGGACGGCAACGTGCCCATACTGGTACGCCGCACGACAATGGAGGAAACGCTCGACGTGGAAGCCAAGAACCATGTCGAAATGTTCCACCACTACTTCTTTACCCTTGCTCCCGACGACAAGTACATCCGCTACACGATGGAGAAAGCGATGTACTTAGTGGACGAAACGGGCTTGGCGCAGTACAATACGCTCAAGGAGAAAGGCTTCTATTCCAACATCTTGGGAACGAGTGCCGTCTTTTCGATTTTCTGCGACAGTATCACCTTCAACAAGGAGAAGATGGAGTTCACTTACTACGGGCGGCAGCGTATCGAACGGCGCAGCAATATCCTGATGCGCGAACTGGTTACGGCGGGACAGCTCAAGCGTGTACCCCGGACGGAGAACAACCCGCACGGGCTGCTCATCGTGAACTGGCGCACGCTGCTGAACAAGGACATCGAGCAAAAGACAAAAAGCAACTATTAACTCTACCAGCCCTATGAATATCAAAGGATTCAGACGTATGCTGTTCGGCGAGAAGATGCCGGACAAAAACGACCCGAAATACAAGGAGCGCTACGAACGCGACGTGGATGCCGGGCGACGCTTCGCCAAAGCGACACGTATCGACAAGGCAGTGGCCAAAGTACAGGGTTTCGCCAACGCCCACCGGACGCTGTTTCTCGTCATCGTATTCGGCTTCGCCATCTGCGGGCTGACATGGAATATTTACCGCCTGACGGTGGTGTACTGCCATCATCCAGTCCGCCGAACGGCCACGGAAATGCAGGATTCCGTGCTCCGGGAACGGCATAAGATGCTTTCCGTACCGCATGTACGAAGATTCGATACGAAGGAAAGCGGTACGGAAAGGCCGGAATAGAACGGCAGGCTTATGAATATGCCGTTTGAGAGAACTATAAGCAAGTATGTGCAACTCAATTAAAGGGAAACAATGAACAATATCTTCAAGAGAATCAATTTCAGGCAGCCGAAGTATATGCTTCCGGCTATCCTCTATATCCCCCTTCTCGGCACGTCGTACTTCATTTTCGACCTGTTCCATACCGAGAAGGCCGAGGTACAGGACAAGACACTCCAGACGACCGAGTTCCTGAATCCCGAATTGCCGGACGCCCAAATCAAGGGCGGCGACGGTATCGGCAGCAAGTATGAGAACATGGCCAAATCATGGGGCAAGATACAAGATTATTCCGCTGTGGACAACATCGAGCGGGACGAACCGGACGATAACCAAGAGGAATATGAATCGCAATACACCGAAGAGGATATCGCCCTGCTTGACCGGCAGGAAAAGGAGAAAGATCTGGCAGCGGAAGCGGCCGATGCCAAGAGGCGGGAGCAGGAAGCTCTCGCAGAACTGGAAAAAGCACTCGCCGAAGCGAGGTTGAGAGGACAACGGGAGGTCATGCCGTCCGCAACGGACAGCACCGCAACGGTGGCTCCGCCGGACACGATGACGCAGACCAAGGGAACCATCGACGAGGAAAGCCGTTCGGTCAAAGCTCCTGCGGAGACGGACAAGGCAAGCGAGGTGGTGAAGAAGGTAAAGACGACTTCGGACTACTTCAACACACTGGCGAAAGATGCACGGGAACCGAAACTCATCAAGGCGATCATCGACGAAAACATCAAGGCCGTGGACGGCTCGCGTGTGCGGCTGCGCCTGCTGGACGACATCGAAATCAACGAGAGCGTGGTCAGGCGTGGTACTTACCTGTATGCCACAGTCAGCGGTTTCTCTTCCGGACGTGTAAAAGGAAGCATCAACAGCATATTGGTGGAGGACGAACTGGTCAAGGTCAGCTTGTCAATCTACGATACGGACGGGCTGGAAGGACTTTACGTACCCATCAGCCAATTCCGCGAGACAAGCAAGGACGTGGCGAGCAGTGCCATGTCGGGCAGTATGAACATGAATACCAGCGGATACGGTAACAGCCTCGCCCAATGGGGTATGCAGGCGGTGAACAATGCCTACCAGAAAACGAGTAACGCCATCAGCAAGGCCATCAAGAAAAACAAGGTGAAGCTGAAATACGGGACGTTTGTGTATCTGGTGAACGGACGGGAAAACAGGAACTAAAAGGTCAGTGACAATGGAAACAGATATATCAAAACTTCATAAGGGAACGGACGGCTTCTATTACGAAGACTACATCGCTCCCGATAAGCCCGAAACATTCGTTGGGAAGCTCGTAAGTACCGAATGGTGGCACAAAGGGGTACGATTCGCCCTGATATGCAACTTTCAGGCAGTGGACGGGCGGAGGATTGCCTTATTCGCCTTCCAGAAGCATACCGGTTTTTACGGGCCGAGAGACGGTGCGGTCAATTTCAAACATGTGGAGAAGAATACCCTCTGGGAGTGTGAAATCCGGAAAACCCGGACGGAACGCTGTACCTGGATGAGCGCCCGGCAAATTGTAGAACCGAAAACAGACGCAATATGATAGAGACGGATCGCATTTACCTTATGGACTGCATGGAGGGCATGAAACAGATAGCGGATGGTAGCGTGGACGCCATAATCGCCGACCTACCTTACGGGGTGTTAAATCGCAGCAATCCGTCGGTGAACTGGGACCGCCAGATACCGTTAGCAGCCTTGTGGGAGCAATACCGGCGGATTACCAAGCCGGACAGCCCCATTATCCTGTTCGGGCAGGGGCTTTTCTCCGCATGGCTCATGCTGTCGCAACCCCGGCTATGGCGGTACAACCTCGTGTGGCAGAAAGATCGGGTGACGGGACATCTCAATGCCAAACGTATGCCGTTCCGGCAGCACGAGGATATTCTGGTATTCTATAAAAAACAGCCGGCCTATCATCCGCAGATGACACCGTGTCCTCCGGAACGGAGAAATCACGGGAGGCGTAAAACGGAGGGATTTACCAACCGTTGTTACGGAACGATGAAACTCTCACCGGTACGCATAGCCGATGACAAATATCCGACCTCGGTCATCTTCATGCCGAAGGAACACAAGAAAGGCGCGTTCTACCACCCGACACAAAAGCCCGTGGCGTTGATGGAGTACCTGATACGGACCTACACCGACGAAGGCGATGTTGTACTGGATAACTGTATCGGGTCAGGCACAACCGCCGTGGCCGCTATCCGCACGGGACGGCACTACATCGGATTTGAAATCGAACAGGCGTACTGCGAGATTGCCGAGCGGCGGATTCAGGAGGAACTGGAATGCAGGAACAAGGTACAAGAGGAAAAAGAGATAAGGGAAGAAAAACAAAATCAATAAATCAATGACATGGACAAAAAAGGAATCGTAACGGCATTTCTTCTGGCGGCAGGGCTGCTGGGAACGCCGAATGTACAGGCACAACGAACCTACGAGGAGATGGAACAACTTACGGTAAATGAACAGGTAACGACGGTCATCACGGCCTCGGAACCGGTACGCTTCGTGGACATCTCCACAGATAAGGTTGTCGGCGACCAACCGATAGACAATATCGTCCGCCTGAAACCGAAAGAGGGCGGACACGAGGACGGCGAGGTGCTGGCCATCGTGACTATCGTAACGGAACGCTACCGCACGCAGTATGCGCTGCTCTACACCACACGGGTGCGGGAGGCGGTAACTGACAAGGAAATCCAGTTGCAGGAACGGAACGCCTATCACAACCCGGCGGTCTCGATGTCCACCGTGGATATGACACGCTTCGCCCGGCGTATCTGGAACTCGCCCGCGAAGATCCGCAACGTCGCCACCAAGGCACATCGCATGACCATGCGGCTGAACAACATCTACTCCGTGGGTGAGTATTTCTTCATCGACTTCTCGATAGAGAACCGGACGAACATCCGCTTCGACATCGACGAGATACGGGTGAAGCTGGCAGACAAGAAACTGACCAAGGCGACCAACGCACAGGTCATCGAACTGACCCCGGCACTGGTGCTGGAGGCGGGCAAGACGTTCCGGCACGGCTACCGGAATGTGGTCGTGGTCAAGAAAATGACGTTCCCGAACGACAAGGTGCTGACCATCGAGATGACGGAGAAACAAATCAGCGGGCGTAACATCAGCCTGAATATCGACTATGAGGACGTGCTGTCAGCCGATTCGTTCAGCGCGGCATTGCTGGAGGAGGAATGACGATGAAAAAGACGATTATCCTGACGATTGCCTGCATGTGCCTCGCCGTAGGAGCGTATGCACAGCGAGGCAGCGGCCGCCTCTCACTCGGTGCGGGGCTGCTGTACAAGAACGGGCTGGACGTGACGCTGGCCTACGAACACGAGATGAACTACCGCCATGCGTGGGAGTTCTTTGCCAACGGCTACCTGCAATGGGCAGAGTGCGAATCCTGCAAGCATGTATGCCCGAAATCTTTCTGGCGGAACTACCGCACCTACAGCTTCGGCGTGGCTTACAAACCCTGCGTCACGAGGGGACGCAACCATTACGGAAGCCTCCGAATCGGGGCTTCGGGCGGAAGCGACACGAAGAAGTTCCTTGCAGGACTGCATTTCGGCTACGAGCACAACTATGTGTTGCGGGCGGGCTGGACGCTATACTGGCAAGTCAAGGGAGACGTAATGATAAAGGGGGCCGACGTGCTGCGTACAGGGGTTGCCCTCGGTATTAAACTACCTATAAAATAAGGGAAAGATGAAACAGAACATTATCAGAAAAACGTGCCAGGTAGTGCCGGTTCTCCTCATAACCGGGGCGTTGGCTGCCTGCGACGCACATATAGAAGAATCCGAAGAAACAAAATATCCCGTACACGTCCTCTGTGTGGACGGGACAGTAATACCGTACAGTGAGTACGAACAATCCAAGGAACAGGCGATTGCCGTCGTCTTCCATATCGGCTCCGACGGGGAAACGGAAGGAAACGGCTATGCCGTCTATCTGTGGGATATGACGCCGAAAGCTTTTGCCGACAGCCTTGGTGTCGAGCAGGGTACGTCAGCAGACATCACGGCATACGACGGGAATGAGAACACGTTCGCCTTGTATGAAACAGAAGAGACAGCCTCACCGATGGCTGAAGCCGTTTTTGCCCTGTGGAAATACGGGCAGAGCGCCTATGTTCCCTCGGTGGCTCAGATGCGCCTGCTGTATGCGGCACGTGGCATTATCAATCCGGTCATCGAGAAATGCGGCGGAGACCCGCTTCCGACCGAAGCCGACGAGTGCTGGTACTGGACATCGACGGAGGTGGAAGGACAGCAGACGGTCAAAGCATGGCTCTACTCGACAGCCAGCGGAGCCATGCAGGAAACGCCCAAGACGCAGGCGCATAAAGTGCGTCCCATTATAACCATCAACAACTGAATTTATGATTATGAACGGAATTAAAGATTTCAATGCACCACAATATGTGGATATAGTACATCCGGACAAAGGATTTTTCGGGTATCTGTTGAGATGCAAATGTCCTAAGCAAGAGGACGTTTCCGGTAATTACATATTCCTCGATGATGGAATAGACTGCTACGAGAGGTTTCCTTCCGCAAAGAACCGCAGGGAAGAAATCCGGACGGAATGGAACGGCCGTATCAGCCGTTACCATGATATTTTCCAAGGGCAGCTCTACTATGTCAATGAAGAATTGATTGAAGGTTTCATTGATTTCATGACTTGTGGCTCTAACGATGCTGTCCGGATTTTCCTTGAGAAGTTTACAGCGGAAGTACGGGCTTCTGCAATATATGACGCTTTAAGGCTTAAACCTCTATATGCAGTTTCCCATGTCTGCCAGCTTACTGCTGATAACCGTATGCAATGGCCTCATATCCATGTTCTCTGGGGCATTAAAAAGAATTGACATAGCAATGGAAGAGAGCAAGGAATTACAGGGATTTTACCGGATATTCCGTGCGGTGGTATATGTCTCCGTACTGATGGAGTTTTTCGAGTATGCCATCGACCCGGCTATGCTGGACCACTGGGGCGGCATACTCTGCGACATTCACGGACGTATCAAGCAGTGGACCATCTATAACGACGGAAACCTCGTGTACAGTAAGGTCGCCACGGTGCTACTCATCTGCATTACATGTATAGGCACCAGAGCCAAGAAACATTTGGAGTTCAACGCCCGGCGGCAGGTCTTGTACCCACTCATAAGCGGTTTTGTTCTGTTAGTGCTGTCCGTATGGCTGTTCGGTTATCCGATGGAGGCACGACTTTATACGCTGCCGCTGAATATTATCTTCTATATGACAACTTCCCTCGTGGGGGTTATCCTCGTGCATGTCGCACTGGACAACATCTCCAAGTTCCTCAAGGAGGGACTGATGAAGGACCGCTTCAACTTCGAGAACGAGAGTTTCGAGCAGTGCGAGGAACTGATAGAGACCCCGTACAGCGTGAATATCCCTATGCGGTATTACTACAAGGGCAAATTTCGTAAAGGCTGGACCAACATAACCAACTGTTTCCGTGGAACGTGGGTAGTCGGAACACCGGGGTCGGGTAAGACATTCAGTATCATCGAGCCGTTTATCCGGCAGCACTCGGCCAAGGGATTCGCAATGGTGGTCTATGACTATAAGTTCCCGACTCTGGCTACGAAGCTGTACTACCACTACAAGAAAAACCAGAAACTCGGCAAGCTGCCCCAAGGCTGCCAGTTCAACATGATTAATTTCGTGGACGTGGAGTACAGCCGCCGGGTAAATCCCATTCAGGCGAAATACATCAACAACCTCGCTGCGGCCAGCGAGACGGCGGAGACGCTGTTGGAGAGCCTGCAAAAAGGCAAGAAAGAGGGAGGCGGTGGCAGCGACCAGTTCTTCCAGACCTCGGCTGTGAACTTCCTCGCCGCCTGCATCTATTTCTTCGTGAACTACGAGCGCGAGCCTTATGATGTCAAAGGAAACAAACTGTACGCAGAGAAACGGCAAGACCCTGAAACGAAATTCTGGAAGCCAACGGGTGTGGTGCGGGACAAAGAGGGCGGAGAAATCGTTGAACCTGCCTACTGGCTGGGAAAATACTCGGACATGCCGCATATCCTGTCGTTCCTGAATGAGAGTTACCAAACCATTTTCGAGGTACTGGAGACCGACAACGAGGTAGCCCCATTGCTCGGTCCGTTCCAGACGGCTTTCAAAAACAAGGCAATGGAGCAGCTGGAAGGTATGATAGGTACGCTGCGTGTCTATACCTCGCGCTTGGCGACCAAAGAGAGTTACTGGATATTCCATCGTGACGGCGACGACTTCGACCTGAAGGTGAGCGACCCGAAGAATCCGAGTTACCTGCTGATAGCGAACGACCCGGAGATGGAGAGCATTATCGGGGCACTGAACGCCCTTATTTTGAACCGTCTCGTTACCCGCGTAAATACCGGGCAGGGCAAGAACATCCCCGTGAGCATTATCGTGGACGAGCTGCCGACACTTTATTTCCACAAGATAGACCGCCTGATCGGTACGGCACGAAGCAACAAGGTGAGCGTGACGCTCGGTTTCCAAGAGCTGCCGCAGCTCGAAGCGGATTACGGAAAGGTGGGTATGCAAAAAATCATCACGACGGTGGGCAATGTGGTGAGCGGTTCAGCCCGTGCCAAGGAGACGCTGGAATGGCTGTCAAGCGACATATTCGGCAAGGTGGTGCAAATCAAAAAGGGTGTCACGATAGACCGGGACAAAACTTCCATCAACCTGAATGAAAACATGGACAGCCTCGTACCCGCCTCGAAAATCTCGGATATGCCGACGGGCTGGATATGCGGTCAGACGGCACGGGACTTCATCCAAACAAAAACCGGTATAGGAGGTTCGATGAACGTACAGGAATCGGAGGAGTTCAAGACCTCGAAGTTCTTCTGCAAAACGGATTTCGACATGAAGGAAATCAAGAAGGAGGAAGCTGCGTATGTACCACTGCCGAAGTTCTACACGTTCAAGTCGAGGGAGGAACGGGAACGCATTCTTTACCGGAATTTCGTGAATGTGGGAATAGAGGTGAAAGAAATGATAAAGGACGTGCTGAACAAAAGGGGTGCGAAATAGAAAGTCGGCTTCCGTTATGGAAAGAAGCAAAACGCCTGCAATGATTCCGTGATTATTGCAGGCGTTTCGGTGTTTCCTATCTATTTTTCACACTTCCGAGGACTGTTCCCGACATTCGTCCATCAAGAACTGTTCTAATTGCTGACGGTTTGGCAACTGTAACTGGTATGTCGAAACAAAAAGATGATTATCCATACTGCCAAGGGCGTATTCCACCATCTTCTTTCCTTTGTGTGTACAAAGCAAAATACCGACCGGAGGATTGTCGCCCGGCTGCATTTCATTCTCGGCATAATAGCTGACATAGGCATTCAGCTGTCCTATGTGTTCATGGCGGAACTCGTCATTTTTTAATTCCACAATGACATTGCAATGAAGCAACCGGTTGTAGAAAACGAGATCCGCAAAATAATATTCTCCGTCTATGATGATGCGTTTCTGACGCGCCTCGAAACAGAAGCCTTTCCCAAGTTCCAGCAAGAACTCCTGCAAGTGTCCGAGCAGGGCTTCTTCAATATCGCTTTCCGTAACGACATCTTTGGCTTGGAGACCGAGAAACTCAAACGTATAGGGGTCGCGTATCTGCAAAAGCGGGGTGTGTCGCTCTGCCTTGCTGTCTGCAAGCATCATCGCTTTCATCTTATCCTCCGACAGTCCGATGCGAATGTGAAGGTTGGAAACAATCTGACGGCGTAATTCACGCACACTCCATGTTCCCCGAATACATTCCGTTTCATAGAAAAAACGTACCAACGGGTCTTCTATCGTAAGCAACTCCCTGATATGCGAAAAGGAAAGTGCAGAAACCAAATTCTCAGGGGGTGTATTGAACTGTTCAGAAAGCTTGCCTGCATTTTTCTTATTAACAGCGAAAGAGTCAATTTCCGGCAATTTGTGCGACACTGTCGCATAAATTTCTGATAACGGCAATTTATGCAACGCCGTCGCATGATTTGCGGAAACCAGTGTACCGATATGCGGATAATCTCTATAAAACAATCGTGAAAGTTGGAAAAGGGTGACATTCAGGCCCTTTTGCCCGATACGTTTTTCCAGACTTTTCAGCAGATTGTCCCCGTACTTGGCCCGGTCGCTGCCATTTTGTTCGTATTCAACAATATAACATCCGATTATCCAATTGCGTAACGTGGTTGCCTGATTGATGGTTTTAACCGCCACCCCACGCATTGAATCATCGACGGTTATAATCTTTTGAGCCAACTGCTCAAAGGATATGCTTTGTATTGAATTTGCTAATTGTTCCATATCTGACTGTAAATCGGAAACAAATATAGGAAAAATACAGGAGACACCGGTCGTTTGTTGCTGTTGAATTGATAATAACGGCATTAAAATGTATAGAGGGAGGGTGCACGAACCCGACGCTTGCACTCTGACCGATGGTGATTACCTGAAACGAGTCAAATCAAGTCATGGGATAATATTTGCCGCCTATCATAGACAGCAGCTGCTTGCGTTGTTTACCCTCCGAGTTCTTATACCCGATGTGCATCCACGACGGTACTCCCTGACTGTTTTCTTTCTCGGAAATCAACTGGTCAAACTCTCTTACTCTAAGAAAACCACGACAGAAACTCTTGAATTCCATCATATTGCCGTTTACGGGAATCAGGTCGAAGGCATAGCCGGAGTAATGCCCCCGTTATTACTTTGTGAACCTGCATCGCAAATATAAAGGGAGCAGGCAGTCACAGACAATCCGTTTTATGAACGACTGAAATCATTTACAAACGGCAGATTTTTATTCTTTTCTGCATTATATACAGAAAAGCCGTACCCTGTTCGTTTACCGACAAGGCACGGCTCTCGTCCCCCAAAAAGAGGAATCAGACAGTGACAACAGTTACATATAAATTCTGTCGCTCCTGTTCACAGAATTTATCATACTTGGCTTTGTCCGTACCGCTTTCGATAGCCCTGTCGATGACACCGCCCAGTTCATCGAAACAAACCTCGTTGTTCACACATTCCACGTCCATTCCCTTCACAAGATAAACCTCGTAATAGTCCGAACCATTGAGCACGACGATGACATATCCCGCGTGCAGTCGTCCGTTTACCTTGATTCGGAGTGCCGGCAAATCCCTGTATAGAGTGGCGGCAAATTCTTCGATACTCCATGACATGAGGACGGTCATGGGGGTTAACGCTACTAACTGTTCCTTAATGATCTGTGCAACCTGCATTACATATTCTTTTTCCATAACTCTAAGTTTGTAAGTTTATAAATTATTATTCCATGATTCACTCGAACCAGTCCGGGTTATCCTTTTTGAGTTCGGCTACCAGCTCGTTTTCGGGCAGTTGAAGGGTTCTCTCATCGGTAAAGAAGAAAACTTCGTCATAAATGCTTTCGGCTTCTTTACTGGCGAAACCTTCGTTTTCGTCATTGAAACTACCGGGCTGCAGAGCATCCAGCAGGGTGGTCGGGGCAATCAGCAGTTCTTCGCCATCGTTGGCTTCCACAATACGGCATACATAGCTCTTGCCGCCAAATTGAATTTCATTTGTTTTCATATTATCCTCCTTATTTTAATGGTATATTACGTCCGTGTTCATTGAGGTACTCCATGATGCGCTTCGCTTCCTCGTGCGAGGCTTGGTTTCGTTCGTCATAGTGCCGCGTTTCGTCCGCCATGACCTTGATACACGCCTTAATCAGGCGATACAGGCTTTGCTGAAGCGTGGGGTGCATGTCGGGGATTGCCGCTGCGAACCGTTCGGGGTTGAAACTGAAACTGTTTACCGCCATTTCCCAGTCTTTGGCGAGGCGGTATTCTTTGCTTTCTTTAATGTCCATATTCTTGAATTTTAATAGTTCTCGTTGCATATTTTGTCAAGTTCCCTAATTATGGGTGTCACCTCTTTGCCTGTAAGCCTTTCTATGTCATACAGCAAATGCTCCAAGCGGTCATACGCCTTTTCTCCCGCTTTTGTAAATTCTCCGGTGCTGTCGAATGCGTTACCTTCACACCCCAGTTCTTGCAATAATTCTTCTAATGTCTTCATTTGTTGAATTTTTAATGATTGTTTTTCTTTCCCTCTGCTCGGCTTCCTTGTTACCGGAGCCGCTTCGGGTTTTATGGTGCTTTCCGGGGCTGGCGAAAAAGCCCTTTCCGACGTTTTTTCTTGCCAATTACGCTTCGTAGAAGGAAGAATTTGCAAGAAATGCAATTCAAAACGACGGAATCAGGCGCGACAGCCCATATTTGCACCGATAAAAACCGATGCGGTGACGGACAGGAAAGCCAGACGGAAGAGAATACGGAGACCTGAAAGTGGTAGAAAAGGACGGCTGGAAACTAAAAAAGAAAATTATATATCTATATATGGATAATTGTTGCTATATTTGCATATAAATAGTGATATATTGATATTATGGGAGCAACGAACTATACCACAAACAGCGATATGCTGACGCTTCTGGCGTTGCGTGTCAAGGAGTACCGTCTGGCAGCTCGCATGAGCCAGAAGGAGCTGGCCGAACAGTCGGGCGTGAGCCAGACGACAATCAGCCATTTTGAACAAGGGGTCAGCCGTAACCTAACCTTGGCCAATTTCATCTCCCTGCTGCGTGCGCTCGGTCAGGAACAGCGGCTCGCGGAAATCCTGCCGGAACTGCCCATGCCGCCGATGGCACTTCGGGAAATTGAGAAACTGATACCTAAACGAGTTAGGAGGGGCAAGAAATGATAGAAAGTCTCGATGTAATCCTATGGGATAAAAAGGTCGGCACGCTTGTCGCCAACCGGGAAGGACACCGCAGCAAAGCCTGTTTCTACTTCGACAGCGATTATGTCCGCAACGGCTATGATATCGCCCCGCTCCGTGCGCCGGTAAAAGGGGTTGCCGCACAGCGCGGCCTGCCGGTCTATCCCGATGAAGAGCGGCTTTTCGGCGGCCTGCCGTCGTTCATAGCCGATTCACTGCCCGACCATTGGGGAAACACCGTGTTCAACGAATGGGCCAAAGTGCATCATATCCGTATGAGGGACTTGTCCGCCCTCGACCGTCTCGCCTATATCGGACGGCGTGGCATGGGGGCATTGGAGTTCGTCCCGCCCACTGCCGAGGAACTGGAGACACCGTTCAAGGTCGAGATCGCCGATCTCTACCAACTGGCCCGGCAGGCTTTCGAGGAAGCCGGACGGTTCAACGTCCCGGTATCGGGCAACCTGATGGTCGAAAGCCTGTTCAAGGTGGGTACGTCCGCAGGAGGGCGACGGCCCAAGGCAGTGGTCAACGTCAATTTCGAGGAGGGACAATGTTACTCCGGACAGGTGGCGACCCCTTATCCGGGCTACACGCCGATGATCGTCAAGTTCGACGAACACCAGAAGATGCCGACGACACGGATAGAATACAGCTATTACCTGATGGCTGTGGATGCCGAGCTTCAGATGATGCCGAGCCGCCTGCTTGAAGGCGAGCAGACAGCGCACTTCCTGACCGAGCGTTTCGACCGCCAGAACGGCAAGAAGGTGCATATCCAGACATTGGCTGCCATGAACCCCTCGGCGGATTCTTACGAAGCACTGTTCGAGGCAGCTTGCCGTATCGGCGTGCCGCCGGGGGAACTCCGGCAACTGTTCCGCTCGATGGTGCTGAACGTTCTGGGCGGGAACGTCGATGACCATAACAAGAATTTCAGCTTCCTGATGGACGACGACGGGCATTGGCACGTTGCTCCGACCTATGACTACACGTTCTCGGTCGATCCGGACGCACCGTATTACGTCAACCGCCACAGCATGACAATCAACAACAAGACGGAGGGCATTACTGCGGAGGATTTGCTGGAAGTAGCCCGCCGGTATGGTATAAAGGCCGCAGAGCCGTTCATAGAAAAGGCCATAGGTATCGTCTCGCATTACCCGGAATACGGCCGGGAGGCCGGTGTCGGAGAGGAATGGATAGGAACGATAGAAAAGGAAATCGCCGCACGAATAGAGTGCGTGAGCGACAACCGGGCAGACCGATTAAAATAGAGCGTGGGATTTCATGTAGGGGAAATGAGGGGGTGTGTCAAAACTAAAATGTCCCCTCCGAAAAGTTATAGATTGTAACTATGACATTTTAAAACGGTCGTATTAAGCTCTGTATTGAGTAATGATACGACCCTTTTTTAGCCTTTGAGGGTACTCAAATTTCAAATTCTAAGTTCATAGCTTCAAAAATTGAGTTTTGACACACTCTCTTGTCATTGTCATTCCGCCCCTTTCTTGCTTAGGAGGGTCAACTGGTCGGGACGGTCGGGAAACCAATAGGCGTCGCTGTCAAGATACACACATCTGTCACCGTTCCAAGGCTTCCTGAAAGCTAATACCTCTTGGGGGCCGAATACTACTCCATAATCGTTTGTAAATGCCACTATGTCGCCTACAGCCAAATCGTCCTCCGTATCCATGACTTCGGAAAGGCGATTGTAAAACTCCATGCCTTCGGCTTCACGTTCCGCTTTCCAGCGCAAAAAATCCTCTTTGTGACTTCTGCCCGTACTTATCGGTGATAATTCCGAAGGCAAAACCTCCGCTTCCGAAGTACCGGACGAAATCAGAATAATGCTGTCGTCTTCCATGTTTTCCGGTGCAGAAATCACTCGGTAAGCCCCGTCGGACAAACCGTTGTCCGGGTCATGCCAATAAAGCAGATTCCCGGTCTTGATAAAATCGTATTTTCCCATTGTCTTGTGAGTTATTGATTATTTATTTTCCTTTTTTCGATTCCTTTCCTTCGGAATCGCTTCGAGGTTTTACAGATGCAATGCACGGTCGTCGGCACGGCTTCATACGACGGCTCTTCTTGCCAATTACGCTTCACTTGGGAAGGAAGAATTTGCAAGAAGTGCACTTCAAGCCGGCGAATCAAGCGCGACGTCCGACTTTCGCATCGGATAAAACCCGTGCGGTGAGGGCCGGAAAAGTCGGATGGGAAGAACAGGCGGTTCATACCGCTACAAAAGGGAAAGAATGCAATTATAAGAGGAAATGGGCGGTGGCGGGGTATCCGGGAGGCTGACTATAAAAGGACGAAGGCGGGCGATAAAGACAAAGGAGACAGCGCACTGACTGTATTATCGGTACGCTATCTTGTACATTCAATTTTCGGAACCCGATGCTTTTCTATTCGTGGAACAATCCTTTTTCAAAAACATTCTTCTCCGAATAGCTCGATGTTCGCTTTTTGGAAAATTTGCGGGTTATGCTGATAAAGAAGCGGCAGGTTCAACATAGCCATAGGGTATTCCACGAAGCCGCTCCTGCGCTTATACTCGGAATCGGTCGCCAGTCCGTTTTTCACCAAGAACTCCATTGCTTCGGGGTAATGATTGACGTCGATAAATGTACGGTCCGGCAGACCGAGTGCGTCCATTTCCTCCAAATTAACGGAAAGCACGATATATTCGTCTTCATCTTCCACCATTACCAAGGTGAGAGCCAACCAACCATTGCGGTAAAACTCTGGTACGAGGTAATACTGTTCGCCTCTGAACTCGTATTCTTTCTGCCTGAAAGAGCTGTCCGGCTCTACGATTTCAAATTCATCTTCACCTGCGGCAAAAGCAATCATAGGGTTACTGGCATCTACATACGCTTCACCTGCTTTGTAGCACAAATACTCTCTGTTTTCGGAACGCACGATAGCAAATTGAATTTCCATAAAATTTTAACATTAATCAGTTGAACAATCTGTTTATTTTTTCCCTCCTTTCGGAAGCCTTCAGGCTTCTCCCGTCGGGATTTGATTTTTACGTGCATCAAAGATTGCCTTTCAGGGAGAAACAGGCAAGGAATTTGGGCAGAATTTTATAGTTGCGGTATTGAGCGTCCGCGAAATATGGACGATTGAAAATCGGGAAAGCTGCTGAAAAATTGTGTTCAAATAGCGTAGCGGTACTTGAATGTTCCTCCAAGGCAATACCTTTGCACCGGAAAAAGCATGTCCCGACGGGCAGAGCCGTCGGCGAAGGGATTTCCATACAAAAGGAAAACGAAGGGGTAAAAAGGGAGATCTGCCGGCGGCAGTGCTAAAAAAGACAGCCACTCCTGCGGCTATCTCCCTGTAGCGTTGCGCTATTTTTTTCCGGCCTTGCTATCCGGCTTGTCTTTCCGTTTCTTCGGAGAAAACAATCCGTTGAAACAAACCGTCGTGGCAAAGGTACGTGCCTGTGTCGCATTGCACAATCCTGCTCCGGGCATTGTTGCACCGTTGTAATGTTTGCAGTCCTTACATTTCATCATTACCTCTTTTTAGAAACCAGCAGGGCGGATTTCTCCGTCCTGCTATTGAATTATGGTCAAGCAGCAACCTCTTCGGTTTGCGTATGTTCTTCGGTTTGCGTATGTTCTTCGGGTTGTACCTCTGCCGTGGGTTGTGTATTTTCCGCCTCGGCGGTTTCTTCGGGCTTTGTCTGCCGTTCCTTTGCCAACAAGGCGGCTTTGCGTTCCTCGATACGTTTATGGCGTTTCTCATACACCTCATTATATCCACTTTCAATTTCGGCGAGCGTGTCGGGCATGTGCTTACGGGCAAAATCGAGCAAGAGGGTGGCAGTAGCGTTATTGCCGTATGCGCCTTTGAAGTTGTCTATCAAGAAATCCCTGCGGATAACGGCTTTCTGCTTGGCCGTTAGGTTGGCGATGATGTTCATCTTTTCTTCGTCCTCAAGGTGTTGGTGGCTTTTTTCTCCCCGATACCGAATACCCCGAAGTGTTCCCTGCGGAGAGACGACAGCAGGAAGAAATATATCATCTTTTCCTCGTCCTGCGTGAATTTGCTTTCGGACATATCGACGTCCAAAATCTGTTTCTTAGCGTCTGCAACGGTTTTCTCGACGGCTATTTCCTTGTTACGTTTGTCCTGCTTCTCCAGTTTTTCCACCGGGGAGAGTTGTTTTTCGGTAGCCATGTCCGCATTGGCGGCAGCACTTGCCATATAACACAGCGTAATTTCTTTCTGTCCGATACTAATATAAAACGTGAGTTCGCCCGTGTCAATTCGTTCATGGATTGACTTGCATTTTTCCATATAGTTGCTGAAATCCTGCTCGTACTCCTTGTATGCCTCCTCGTATTCCTCGATAGTGTCGTATTCTTCCTTTTCGGGAGCTACCGGCGTTTCGGGGTATGGCGTGGCATAGGTATTTAGGTGCTCGACCTCGTACCCCATAGCGGTAAGGCGTTCCACCGCAATCATGTTGTTGTTGAAATCTTGGTAGCATAGCGATACGGAGGGGTATTGTTCCACGAACTGCACGGCTTTCTCCACGAGATAGGAAGCGTTCATTTCGGCCAGACAACTCCGGTTGGCGCAATTTCCGCAACCACCCTCGCAGAACAACATCATGTTGTTGGTATTGTGGGGGCATGAGGCGCACAAGGTCTTGTCGAATGCGTAACGGCTAAGGTCTGTCGTGAAATCCCGTTCGATAAACTTTGCCACCTCGGCGGCTTTCAGTCCTCGCCAACAGTCGTACAACATGCTGTCGCTGTCTTTCAAATGTTTGTAGTACACCTCTTTTTGAATATCCGTACCGTATCGGCAAATCTCACTCGCCACGCTGATTGTAATTTCGTCCTTTTCCAAAAGTTCGGCTATTTCGGGTATCAGTGAGACGAATTTCAGACGGGTACGGATATAGTTCTCGTTCTTGCCGAACTGCTCGGCCAATGACTGCACATCATAGCGACCGCTCTCCATAAGTTTTTGGTAGGCGTTGGCTTCCTCTATGGGGGTAACGTCCTTGCGCTGCAGATTCTCCGTCACGGCCATTTCGGCGGCGGTCTCGTCCGAAACATGCAAGATGACGGCTGAAATCTCGGTCAGTTCTACCATAAGGGCGGCACGATACCTGCGCTCTCCGAAAACAATCTCGAAGCGGTCGGTGTCCGCAATGGGGCGCACGCCGATAGGTTGCAACACTCCCTGCTGACGAATACTCTCGGCCAGTTCGGCAAGGCTCACCTCGTCAAAGTGCTTGCGTGGGTTATAACTGCTCGGCTGAATATTCATCAATGCAACCGATACGATGTTGTTCTCTACTACTGATTGAATGTTTGCTGTTTCCATAATTCATAAATTTCAATTTGTTATTACATTAGATTGTTTGATTACTATTGTCTTTATTGTGCGGTGTCAAACTCGTACTCCTGCGGATTGTCGTACCCGTCGAACACTACCCGAAAAGTGTCAAAGTCCTTTCTGCCCGCCAGTCTGACGGTATCTCTTTTCCCGATGAAATAGGGTTCATTCATTGTCCGAAACGGTGCGCCGAGCGTTATCCTATCCACCAACGTACAAACTTTGTCGGGTTGTTCGGGCATGATATAACCCAGTGCGTACTCGTTATAAACTACCAATTTGATTTTATCCATATCGCTGTCAATTTTACGTTGTTTTTTCTTTCCCTCCTTTCGGTTCCTTTCTCTGCCTGAACCGCTTTGAGGTTTTACGGATGCGGTACACGGCTGTCGGTACAGCTTCATACGACGGCTTTTCCTGCCAATTACTCTTTCGTAGAAAGGAAGAATTTGCAGGAAATGCACTTCAAGCCGCCGTATCAAGCGCGACAGCGGACCTTTGCATCTGATAAAACACAACGGTGACGGCAGAGAATGAAGCCGGGACAGCGGTAAAGGAATCGGTAAAAAAGGGATATGCCCGTCAGGGTTAGAATAGGGATAAAACGGGCAATATGCCTGTACTTGCGGGCAGGTAAAAAGAAAAAGATGGTAAGACTATAAAGGTGGAATGCGCCCTATGGAAAACAGCGGGCGGATAAAAAAGGACGCATGGCTACCGTCTCCGGGGTGGGCAGATGCGGCAGCCATGCCTGTTTACTGTTCGTTCTTTTCCAGATATTCTTTCATTGCCTCGTTCACGATGTCTTTCAGCGACATGTTCTTCTTGATGGCGAGGAATTTCATACGGGTATGAATACTTTTGTTGATGACGAAGTTGCAATGAACCGCCGTTTCTTTCTCCGTGGGGGCTGCTACCGGCTGTTTTCCGCCGGTAGATTTTTTCGTGGACGACAGCAACCCGTCCAGTCCGCCCTTCATACTGTCTTTCAGTAAATCGCTCTTGCTCATATCGGGGTTATTTTAATTTCAGTACCTCTTGCGCCAGAGCCATGTAGTCCTTAGCCCCGTTGCTGTTCTTGCTGTACTCGAAGATGTTCTTGCCCTTTATGGGCGCTTCGGCCAAAGATACATTGTCCCGTATAACGGTCTTGAACACCTTGTCGCAGAATGAATCCTTGACGAGTTCGGCCACGCTCTTGTTCAGCGTCTTGCGTTTGTCAAACTGCGTAATGACGATACCGCCAATGGCGAGTTTCGGGTTCAAGCGTTCCTGGACGGTGGCAATCACGTTCATGATTTTGGCCATGCCGCGCATGGCGAGGAACTGTGCCTGTACCGGGATAATCAGGTAGTCTGCCGCAGTAAGGGCGTTCAGTGTAAGCAATCCCAGCGAGGGTGGACAGTCGATAAGGATATAATCGAATTTCCGGTGATCGAGCGATTTGGCTATTAGCCCGCTCAATATCAGTTCCCGTCCCGGCTCGTTGATGAGTTCGGCCTCGGCAGCCGAGAGATCGAGACAGGACGGTACGACGGTAACACCTCCTGCCGTTTCAACTAACGGCAAGGGGTATTTGCCTTTCATCGCCCCGTACACGGTCTGTTCCTCCTCAATGGAGAGGCCGAAGGATTCCGTGAGATTTGCCTGACCATCCATGTCGATAGCCAGCACGCGCTTTTTCTTCTGCTGCAAGGCCGCAGCCAGATTGATGGTGGTGGTCGTCTTTCCGACCCCGCCTTTATGGTTTAGAACCGCAATTATTTTTGTCATAACATATTGCCTTTAAATTCAATACAAAGATAATACTATTTTTAGTAATTACTAATTTTAGTATATACTAATTTACTACAATATATAATTTTAGTATATTAGTATTATAGTATTTACTATTATACTAAATATAGTATATACTATACAGTAAGGCAGATTTGCTCTGTACTACAGTACTTTTTAAATGCAAGAATTAAGTGTATTCTTCAGAAAAAATCCTTCGAGTACACTTTACAGATGAGTACAAAAAAACAAGAGAATCCATAGCAATTATTGTAGCAATAGATTCTCTTGTCTAATAAGGCTTGGTTTATTTATCAGCAAATTTCAAATGAGAAAGGGTCAGAAAGTAAATCAATAGAGATTTTACAAATTTACCAATACTCGATGGTTCGTTTCTCTGTATATTCTTCTGGAGCAGTATATTCATCGCCGACATAGTTCCCATTGTCATCATACTTATCGTATTCGGTGGTGTAGCTTACCTTCCGCTCTATCCAATTCTTGTGCTTGTCGAACTTGGTATAGGTATAGCGATAAGTGGTGTTACCTTCTTCCGGGTGCTCCTGTATCATCGTGGCCGGGTATTTGCTGTCACCTTCATAGCTGTATTTCCAAGTGACGTATGCCATGTGCGAAGTAAACTGATGACTGATGATACGATTGCGCTTATCAAACATATAGGTCTGGTCAAGTTCCGTGTTGGTATCAGCATCCGGACAAATATCCGTCCGCATACCATCTTTTGATTCGATGTTCACCACATAATCTCCCCATCCTTCCACTTTGTAGGAAGTAGCTGTGACATATTGATAGGCCGCTTCGTCTCCGAACTTGTTCTGCATGGCAATCAGATTGCCCGCCTGGTCAAATTTGAGTGATTCCTCATTGCCGTTTACCGACTTGACTTTACCGGACAACCCATAAATATCCGTTCCTTTGTAGCGTAAACTACCCATTAGGACAGGTTGACCGTTTTCTTTTGCAGCTTTCATGGAAGCAATCGTTTCATCGTCCCAGTAATCAATGCTGCGGACAGCTGTCAGGCTGGGAGTCTCACCCGCTTTGACAGCAGAAGAACGATCCCGATTCGATGTAAATCCGTCTCTGAAAGCCTTATAGTAGGTACGCAATGCAGGTATCTCATCGATGTTAGCCGGGAATGTAACGGTAGCTTGTGTCCAGTTTCCTTTTTCATCATATACATAATCGTAGGAGACGGTAAACGTCATGTCATCCACCCGCCAGTTGTTGCCTTTACTTTTATATACACCTCCGCTATACGTCCAAGTAGCCAAGTCTCCGTGTGAGTTATACGCAAAGCTGCTGGTACAAGTCAGTGTTTCGTTCCCCCCGTCAAATTCAACGGGAATCTTCTCTACGGCTTGTGTACACAGATGGCCTGTATAGACATAGGTTGTCACCGATTGTCCTGTCTTGTAACTGTCGATGTCTTTCAAGAACATGTTCGTGGTCTTCGGTGTTTCAAAAGACTTCAAGTGAGCGAGCGAGTCAAACTGCATCTCATGAAGCGTCACGCCCGATTCATTGACCGTGCCATTCTTTTTTTCGGGCAGGATGGATTGCAATACCCCATTACCGTGATAGGCATACAGAAAAGTGGTTGTGTCATAATGTCCCCGCCCGTTCTTGTCGCGACGTATCAACCGACCTGCACTGTCGTATGTGAAGCCGTCATCTTTTTTCCGGCGTTTGTAACGTCCGTCATCTACCGATTTGATTTGGGTCAGATTGGAATTGCCGTTATATTCATACGAAATGACATCAAATCCGGTTGCACCCACATTGAAAGAAGTGCGCCGCTGTTCGGATAAACGGCCGTTAGGCAAGAACTCGTATTGCGAGGTGCTTGTCACACCCCATTGTGCATTGTGGTATTCGTAGGTGACCAGCTTCGGATAGTTGCGCAATCCCATCTTTGCCCAATCCGTAGGATAGTTTACGAAATAAGGCATCAGATGTTCCGCATTCATATCCACTCTTACCGGATCAAAATACACCTGAAGCGGTGTATAAGGCTGGTTGCTTTCTTCACTGCCACAGCTTGCTGCTCCTATCGACAGCAAGCAAGAAAGAGCGACAGCTTGTATGGTCTGTAATGCTTTCATGTTCCGTTATTTTTGATTTGTTGGATGATTTTCCTTGCAGGGGACCTGCTTGGTGACAGGATGATAAGAGATATTCCAGACGGGATAAGCTCCGACCTTATCTACACAGCACGAATGCAGATAACAGTTCCCGTGTATCGAGCTTTCCGAACCCAGCAATCCGGAGATGTATTTGCATCCTTTTCCCGACACAATGATTTTGCCTTCATTCACCACCTGATGGAAAGAGGAACCTCCGAAACTGCCGATTACTCCTCCGATGGCGGAAAATTCAGCCAGCAGGTCATGCTTGATTTCGATGTTGCCTGCATTGTACAGATCCAACGGATAGATTCGTTCGTAGTTGTGAGGTGTCAGTTCGCCACATACCCCTCCGATATTAAATGTAGCAGATGTATTCTGTGTGTCCAAGCGGATGTTTCCCCAATTATGGAGATGCTCTATATCAGTTTCATTGGTTTTGAAAAGTCCGACAACACCACCGATGTAGCTATGATCAGGTTGGGCATCGGCCTTCCACTGCACGGTCAAATCGCCTTTATTCTCGACGCAGACATTCTCTTTGATAAAGATTTTACCATAATTGGTGGCCCTCCCGATGACTCCACCTATGTAGGCATCACTGCACGGATTAACGGTGAGGTTGCCCTCATTGATTATCTTGCCACGCAAAGCCACTTCCACTTCGGAGCCGTAGCTATCCAGGTCTCCGACAAGTCCACCCAGACAGAGTGTACAGATACCCTTATTGTCAGCGAATGAGATATCCACCTTGCTGGTACAATTCTCGATACATCCATTCTTGAACTCTCCCGCCAGAGAACCGGCAAGCAGGCTATAACCGTCTTCTCTCTTTTGAGCGTCGATGGTCATGTCACCTGCCAATGTCAGATCCTTGACCACAGCTTCTTTTTCACCACCCATTTCTTCAAACAGACCGACATCAAATACTCCTTTGGAGCTCTCTTCAATGACCACCCGTATTCCGTCGAAGGTAATGGTATGTCCGTTGCCGTCGAACTCCCTAACCGGGAATTTAATCGGTGTCCATTCACCGCTGATTTCGATGTCCTTCACCAGTTTAATCCGCACTTCATCTGCTGGAATCTCCTTGCCTGCATCGGTGAGCAGCGTTTGTGCTTCCATGTTTTTATCCTTGATTTCGAACGTTTCGTTCAGGAAACGCAGTTCACTCTCTTTTCCGATTTCAAATACCTGTTCCGCCTCGTTGAAATGCAAGGCGGTGACTTTCTCTTCACACGATGTCAGCCAAAAAGGCAGGCAAGCGACAAGGTAAACCATTCTTTTCATGCTGCTGCTCTTTTTACATATCTGCTGCATAATTCTCGCCCTCCATGATAAACATTCCCGACTCTTTCCAGTAATACACCACATAAGGCTCTACTTTCGACATTTCATTGATGTCCTGCGTGGGCATTCCACTAAAATAGGTAAAGACCAGTGCGTTACCCTCTATTTTTCCGGCATACGACTCCACGCTTGACATAGGAATGCTTTCACCTTGTGGAGGATACATGGTCGTTTTGACCATAAAAACTTGTTCTCCTTTCTTTTCCAGTGTGAACGATGTCAGAGCATTGGCATAACTTTTTGAAAAAGCATGTTCTGGGATGGTGTTATCTTTCAAGTAAAAAGCATACTTCGGAGAAATATATCCGATACGTTTGTCTTGGGCAGAAAGCTCTACCTTGAACCATCCCTTTTCTTTCCCCAAGAATCTGAAGCTTTGTCCACGGTTGGCTTTCATTAAAGAACTACCCGATACAGGGGTGGAACGGACATTGATTTTATCTCCTCCACTGATGAATACGTAGTTACATTTATCTTTCTGCTTAAACACTACCGGCTCTGAACCGGGTGGCAAGAAGGACAGTTCCTTCGTGGTGGGATTGTACTTGAACTCCGCTTTTTGTTTTCCCATACTGCTTTCTACGGCAACCGAAGCCTCTGTATTATCAATGTGATAGACGTCTACAATACTATAGGTAAGCCCATAGCCTCCTTCAAACACATTGTAAGCACCGTAACTGCCATCTGTCGGTGTGTTGTAAAGGTCTATTTCCAACTGAATTTGGCTGTTGCCTTCCCAATATTCCCATTTGCCCACAAAGGGTTTTGTGTCATCTGCTTGTATAGACGCGTGTACACTCAAGAAGCCACAAACAAGGCTTATCAAACTTAGGCATATCAATTTTTTCATTATGCTGTTGCTTTATATGGTTAAAATTAAAGACTAAAAGTGACATATACGGCAGACTGTACCCGTACAGGCTGTCCGTCTTTGATTCCGGGTGTCCATTCCTTTAAGGACTTGACCACTCTTACGGCTTCGGTATTGAGATTGGCATGAACCTTTTTCACAGCCGTAACATCAGATACCGAACCGTCTTTCTCCACTATAAAGGAAACAAGCACATCGCCCTGAATCTTCTGCTGTTTGCAGATCATGGGATAACGTATGCTTCGGGCAATATCCGCCAGCAATGCTTGGTTTCCACCGGGGTATTCCGGCTCCTTATCCACCTCGCTGCCTTTGTACACCTTATTGGGGCTTACCTTGGATTGTGCCGGTTCTCGTCTATCTTCCTTCGGAGTGGTTGGCATACCAAATCTTCTTTCGGGAGTATCTTTGTCTGTTTCTTTTTGCTCTTCCAATTCCTGTTGTAATGTTCTTTGCAACACTTCACTGGAGATAAGAAAACCGTTGAACTTAGAAGGAGCGTACCCGGAGAATGCCGATACCACTTCGAAACTGAATGTTTTTCCCTCCTCGATACGTGGAAAATAATAAGTACCCGCTGTTTTTATCCGATTGCCCGGCATCAGGTAGAACAAGTCTATGGGCAAACTGCGGCTTGTCTTCTGTGCCACTCCCTTTATCTGAAATTTATAGCCGCCATTAGCGCGTCCCGTACAAGTAACGCTGGTAACATGCCAATAACGATCCACTCCGGCATCGCATTTGAACGGCACATTTACCGGATAACTCTTGGGAGGAATGGAAAAACTTGTTTGCGCAAAAGTCGCATGACTCATGAAGAATGCCCCTAAGACAATGAGGCATAGTAAAATAGATAATCGCTTCATACGTATATCGTTTTATAGTTTTTAGATTCATCAGAGTTTAAACGTGATAGGCAGAGTGTATTCCACATTTACCGGTTTGCCATCCTGTGTACCGGGAATCCAACGAGGCATGGACTTCACTACGCGGACAGCTTCCTTATCCAAATAAGGATCTACAGACTTGGTAACACGAATATTTGAGATAGAGCCATCGCTCTTGACTGTAAATTTCACCAACACTTTGCCTTGTATTTTCTGTTCCTTGCAAACTGTCGGAAACTTTAGATTCTTTGATAAAAATTGTACCAATGCGGTGATACCACCGGGAAATTCCGGAGACACCTCTCTCTTGTTCTGGGAAACTTTTGCCATCGAAGGCAAATCATTGATAGTTCTTGCCTCATTTGCAGCCTGTGTATCCAAACAGTTGCCAATCAGCAGTGCGGATAGTAAACTGCTCAAAATAATTTGTTTTTTCATACAGTTTTATTATTTAATTATCAATACGTTACATTATTCATTTATTTGCGATAAAATCCGGAACTGTCGCGTCCCCATTTGCCGCCAAATTGGTCGGTGTAATCACACTCGCTATAGGGAGAATCTTGTGTAAGATGATATAATGTTCCAGAATCAGTAAAACTTGCTGTTTTCAAACCACTTGAACTGCTTGATGATGAACCGCTCCAAGACTCCGTCGCTCCCTTATGCAAGTCTTTAAAACCGAGAATACCCATAATAAGACCTATCCCGTTGCCTATACTGAATCCCCATTGGGCCATATCCCACATGGTACCAGAGTCTATCCAACCCAGCCAATCAAGAATAAAACCTACTGCCAATCCAATCGCTCCAACAATCAAACCTACAACCAGCATCAATGCGAAGAATTGTAACACAATCTTAATAATGTAGATGGCTATGCCTAAAAACAGTATCCACTTTATCGCTGTGAACCAAGCCGATTCTCCTTCGGAATCAAACAACCAAGAGGTTAAGTCCCATGACTCTTCTTTGGTGGAAGTACCCGCTTCGTCTGTTTCTGTTACGGCTTCCAGATACGATGCGCTGACATAACCCTGCCAGCCATTATAATTGATATTAGCCCATCCGTTTTCTATAGATACAACATCAATCACGTTATCCTTAGACAATTGTCCTAATAGTTTTCCGTTTTTATTGGCTGAAGCTCGTACATTAAGACCGTTGGGAGCGGTCACTCGATAATGATCTGCAAAAGATTGCGTACATAGGGAAAAATTAAGGATTAGAAACAAAACCCATTTAATAATGTTTCTGCTAACGAACATATTCTTCAGCATACAAATACTTTGCTGGCTATATCTGTTCATCATAAATTAAGACTCTTGCAGTCCCGTAGAGTCTGCTTGATTAAACCACGAAGCGTGGAACTGCAAATGCCACGTTCTAAGTCGGAGGTCGTAGGAATAACCTTTATTCAGAGTATGGTAATAGCAGCCCACGCTATAGCGTGAGAAACCAATTACGCTTTTCCCTCTGAATAGTCTTGAATTTCCTACGTTCCCGACTTCGAGATAAGCATAACGCTTCTTTCTTTTCTAATATGTCTTGGAAAGAGTTTCCTCAATCCGGCACAAAGGTAGTGAAATTTCATGAAACAGGACCTTATATACCGTGATTTTCTTAAAGTTATGAGTGGATTTTAAGTCTATTGTTCTAAAACCAATATTAAATAAACTGCAAGAAAGACAAATCTATTAAATAATGGGCTAACATTTTCTGAAAAACTCTGTAAGGATAGAAAAAATGTTTGAGATGTATGAACTCTTAAGAAAGGACGAAACTAAAAAACAAAAATATAGTATCTACTAATTTTAACAAGAATAGGTTTACTAATTTCCTATTTTACTATGATTAGTAAATACTATATTTAGTATCTGCTTATTTTCAGATAGTTATTATCTTATCAGAAGGGCAAATCCTCCTTTTCGTCCTGCGGAAAATCGGCGGGAGGAACGGGTACGCTGTCTGCACCGTTTACATCGTTGTCCGCTCCGGCTGCCGCATCCTCGCGTTTTCCGGTATTGATAAAGGCAATGCTTTCTGCCGTGATGGAGAGCTGTATCTGGCTCTCGCCGTTCTTGTCTTTCCACAGGGAAGATGACAGTGTACCGTCAACGAGTATGAGTCTTCCTTTCGTCAGATATTCGGACAAATGGATATGGTTGTCCTTGTTGCTGCGTACCCTTATCCAAGTGGTAGTGTTTTGTCCTCTTGAATAATCGTCAACGGCTATGTCCATAGCCATGAATGAGCCGTGTACTCCTGAAATAACCTGGCAGTCTTTGCCGATGCGTCCGATAGTGTGAACATGTAACATAATAGAAAATTGTTTGTGGCAAGGTGGTTGGTCCTGCGTTACCTAAACTGTTTATTTTTTCCCTTCTTTCGGTTCCTTTCTCTGCCTGAACCGTTCCGGGATTTTATAGATGCGGTACATGGCTGCCGGTAGAGCTTCATGCGACGGCTTTTCTTGCCAATTACTCTTCGTAGAAGGAAGAATTTGCAAGAAATGCACTTCAAGCCGCCGGATCAAGCGCGGCAGCCGACCTTTGCATCTGAAAAACCGGACGGCGACGGCAGAGAGGAGACCGTAGAGATTATACCTATAACTGATATAAAAGGAAGAGGGCTTCGCCAAAGTATAAGAGCAGAGGGAAAGAGAGAGGTATAAAAGGAAGCCGACAACGGAGTTGCGGTATTTATAAACGGATATCGTGCCCTCCGCCAATGGTGTTGCCATAGGCACGATTCCCGTTTATAGCCAGTTTTGACCGGGCCGGTATCTTAAAGAGAGGAAGGCAGCAAATCCCCCATCCTCTGTTCCGGCATAGTGCAAAATCCACGAACGATAGTATCTTCGTTTACACCTTCAAGTCTGGCGAACATTTGCAACGCGTCAAATCCACAGTCGAACTGTTCCATGCTGACAGCGGGGGCAAAATGAACAATACCGTGGGGATAGCTTTTCGAGACACCTATCCACCCACGCAAATAATCATCGAAGCGTCCTTCCGCTTGTGACGCATGGAACTCTTGAGCATGGGAGCTGCAAATGCTTTTGCCGTACATTTCATCTCCTAAAATTAAAGTTCCCGTTTGCGGATTGTACATAAAACGCCGATTGGTTATCTGAAGAATATCTATGATTTCCCGTTTGACGTCGATAACCATCAGGATTTTTTCAACCTGCCGTTTTGTGCGTTTGCCTGTTTTACAGTTTTTCTTGTCCATCTCTTGTCTTTTATGTGAAACATCTGTTTTTTACCCTTTTTTCGGTTCTTTTCTCTGCCTGAACCGTTCCGGGATTTTACAGATGCGGTACACGACTGCCGGCAGGGCTTCATACGGCGGTTTTCCCGGCCAATTACTCTTTCGCAGAAAGGAAGAATTTGCAGGGAATGCACTTCAAGCCGCCGGATCAAGCGCGGCAGCCGACCTTTGCAGCTGGAAAACCGGACGGCGATGGCGGAGAGGAAACCGGAACAGGCCGGTAAATATGATGGTAAAAAGGGGGGTACGGCCTTGCCGGATATAAATGCAGGAGAAAATGAAATAGAAAAGAATGCGGCTTGGGCGGGTCAAGCAAGGGTCTGCCGGGGCAAACACGAACGGGATTCTCCTTATCCGCTCCACGCCTGAATTTCGACCGGGCGGAATGAAAGCGCGGGGCGGATAAGAAGTATCGCTGTTTGCCCTTGACGTGGCAGGTCACAAGGGAAAGATACGGAACAGGAGGCGGAAAGTCCGAAACCAGCGGCATAAAGACCGGTCGGGCTGTGGAATACCGTGTTGTTTCGACAGGTCGAAGCTCCGGCATGGAACGGCACGATCCGGGCTGCCGCCGGTTTGGAACGGCCTCCCGTCCCTTTCCTTGACGACTTGTTACGGCACAGACTTCCAACTGTTTACGGGGTTGGGAAAGCCGACGTATAACAGGGAAAACAGCCTGAAGGTAAAAAAGGAGATAATCGTGCTATAAAAGGTATCGGTTGCCCTGCAATCTGTCCGAAAGGCATTCGCCCTTCGGACAGACCACAGAGGTTACAGGCTTATAGTTTGGGCTTGTTCTTCGGGAGAATGGGACAAGAGAGTATTATTCTGTAAAATGACCCCAGCTCGGTCTTTACCGGGTCTTTCGATACCAAGAATGTCGCGCTCTCCTTGACTTTCGCTATATCCAAAATGGTCTTACAGATGTACTTATTCCTCAAGCGTGTTCCTCCCCTGTTGAACTGCAGCGGGAAACCTTGTTTGTCGGCGGTCTTGTGCAGAAACCATTCTTTGGGATTGTTCTCGTCATGGGCAAACTCCAGACGGTCATTCATCGTGATATTCATTTCTTTTGCCAGTTTGGTGGATAGACCCGCATTTCATGTTCAATAACTTCAGCATTCTGTCCGAACTGATAGTGGAAAACCGTACATTGGCGGAACGCTTCCTTGAGAATCTGTCGAGCGTTTACCGTTACGTCATCCAAAACTTGAAGCGCGACACCGTGCCGGTAAGCGAAGAGTTGGATTTCCTGCGTTCCTACCTCTACTTGATAGGGATGCGCTACGAGAATGCCATAAGCGTCGATGTGGATGAACAACTGGAGCGGACAGACGGCCGGATTCCCCCCGTCTGCCTCCAGCTGCTGGTAGAAAACGCCATCAAACACAACCGCTTGTCGGTACACCAACCGCTGCATATTCACGTCTTTCGGGAAGGAAACCACATTGTGGTGAAAAACGACCTTTGCCCCGTGTCGTCCGACCTGTCATCTACCGGTATCGGACAACGGAACATCATCGAGCGTTACTTCCTGTTGTGCGAGGAAAAGCCTGTCATCAAGAAAAGCGAACATTCATATATAGTCAAATTACCTATTATACCCGACGATTATGCACATCCTGATCATAGAAGATGAAAAACGGAACTTCAACCGGCTGAAAAGGCTGTTGGAAGAAATCGACGGCACATTCCGCATCGACGGGCCGTTGGCAAGCATTGTGGAGGCGGTGGAATGGCTACAGGCACATCCTGCCCCGGAGCTTATATTCGCTGACATCCGCCTGTCCGACGGCCTGAGTTTCGACGTGCTGCGCCGGACGGCAGTGCCCTCGCCTGTCATCTTCACCACCGCTTACGACGAGTATGCCATCCAGGCCTTCAAATACAACAGTTTCGATTATCTGCTGAAACCCGTCAAGGCCGACGAGCTTGCCGCCGCCATGGAAAAAGTGCGCCGCGCAAGTTCCCCGCAGACAAACGGCGAAGAGGTGCGCCAGCTATTGGAATATATGCGGCAAAGCAATTACCGTTATCGCGAGCGTTTTCTTCTGCCTTACCGCGACGGCTATATTTCCGTGCAGGTGAAAGATATCAGCCACATCGCTTTGGACGAACGCAATACGCTCCTTTGCCTGAACAACGGCACGTCCGAGACCGTGCCTTATTCTCTCGACGAGCTGGAATCCCAGCTCAACCCCGATGTCTTTTTCCGCGCCAACCGCCAGTACCTCATCCATATAGACAGTATCTTGAGTATCAATAACTGGTTCAACTCCCGACTGAAGATTCGTTTGAAGAAGTATCCCGATGTGGAAATCATCGTAAGCCGGGAAAGGGCGGCGGAGCTGAAAGGATGGTTAGACAGATAAGCTTATGAATACACCTATATTGGAAACCTCCCGCCTGATACTGCGGAAGTTCACGGAAAGAGACATGGAAGCCCTCTTCCTGATACTCAAAGACGAAGAAGCCAATAAATTCCTGCCTTGGTATCCGGTGAAAGACCTCGAAGAAACCCGGCGGTTTTATCAGGAAAGGTATGCGGCGAAATACGGACAGCCGCAAGCCTACGCCTATGCCATCTGCCTGAAAACGGACAATTTCCCGATAGGCTACGTGAAAGTCGATATGGAGGAACACCACGATTTCGGCTACGGGCTCCGCAAGGAGTTCTGGCATCGGGGGATTGCCACTGAAGCGGGCGGAGCCGTCATCGCCCAAGTGAGGAAAGACGGTCTGCCCTACATCACCGCCACGCACGACAGGAACAACCCGAGAAGCGGAAACGTGATGCGGAAGCTCGGCATGACGTACCGTTACTCATACGAAGAACTGTGGCAACCCAAGAACTTCCCCGTGATATTCAGAATGTACCAGTTAAACCTGAATGGCGACAACGAGTTCGTGTACAGGAAATATTGGGACGAGGCAACCAATCATTTCGTAGAAGACTTGTAGCCGGACACGAAGCCTGTTGTTCCGGCGGGACAAGCCATTGCTTTTTGTATGTTTATTCTGTATAACAAGGGGGCTGGCATCCAATCCACACCAACCCCACTCTTTTTTATCTATCGCCGCATAGGCATAAAGCGAAATATTGCTCCTGTTTCCGCTCAGATTAAATGATGTCCAGCTTCATACCGACGGGTCATACTGGGTTGCTCGCCTCACGGGAAACACCGTCAGGCTTGCCCGTAGCAGTCCCAACAACAAAACAAGATGAACAGTCCGACCGTGCAGAGAGAAACGGAGATAATGACGTGAAATATCAGTAGTTTGTTCAATATTGAGATATGCCGCCGAGAACAGCGTTTCGGAAGCGAAAATATTTTGATTCATACCGTGCGAAAATTTTATTTTTTTGATTATTCAATATATTCACCACGAACAGCTACACCTCGCTTTTCAGCCAAGTGTAGACATCAGTATAAACCATGAAAAACAAACTGCTAAATCAGAATCCGTCTCATCCCGAAAATATAATGCTCGCAGGCATTGTCCCAGTTCGGGCTACGGGAAGAGTCATGCACGAGGGTACAACAATAGGTCAGGTTGTTCATGCGGCAAATGAGATACCGCTGTAAAGTTCGGAGAAGATGGGCCGTTTCCACGGATATGTACCGAAGATGCACCCCATTTACCTATGCGCCGGCACGGCAAGCCACATCGGGGATTTCTCCGACTATGCCTGTTATGTCGCTGTCCTTTTTTTGCCGGATAGAGTTTCTGTCATGAAATTGCAGAAAAGAGGCGTTGTCCGTATTTCGGACACAACATTCCTGCGCAGCCGCCACACCGGCCGCCGGAACATGCTGCGCACCGGAACTGCATACCAAAGCCGTCAGTACCAACGATAGAACAACAACGGACCCTTTTATGCTTTAATTTTACTTTCCATAGGGTAAGCATAGCCCCCCTTTCTTACCATTTCCATAAAATAATTAACAAAAATAAACGAGAATTATCTGTATTTTTCATCTGCAAGACTTAATGAGGAAGTTTCTCTGGATTCGGCCAGTGCCGCCACGCACTCTTCGCGTATGGACTTGATGTAATCCAGTACCATTAACGGATCGACACTTTTGCCGTCGAGCTTGCAGGAAATATGCAGGTGTTCACCGGTGCTGCGTCCTGTAGAACCGGTAATGCCGACGACATCCCTCGGCCCGATAGCAGCCCCTTTCCGGGTAAGGATACGCGACAGGTGGCAATAGCTGACCGTGTAGTTTCCATGCCGGAGGGTTACATACTTGCCGGAGGATTTGTCCTGCCCGACTTTCACTACCACTCCCGCCATCATGGCCATTACCTCGTCGCCCCGCGCATGGAGGTCGATTCCGTTGTGAAACTTTCTTTTTCCGGTAAAAGGGTCTTTCCGATACCCATAAAGCGAGTTGATTTTCATCCGGCGCAGCGGATAGCTTACGCTAAGATAGCGTTCTATCCATACGTGCTTGCAGGTGTCGGCAGACAATGCCGGGGCAGCGTCTCCTGACGGTGGTAAGGTGTCTTGGACGGAAAGCGTGTATCCGGGCAAGGTTACCGCATTATCCCTACCGGCAGAAACGACTTCAACCCTGTATCGGAACGGCACGGTCGAAACCGTATTGAATTGTGCTTGAACGGGGCCTGCGACACTTGCAGCACCCGCCATCAAAAACAGTAGTTTCTTTCTCATGCGGCAAATATAACCAGCTCTGCCCAAGATGTCCCGTTTCCACGACCTTTTTCGACCAAAGTACAACAAAAAAAGCATTCAGAGTATGAATTTATGTGTAAAATCATACTTTGAACATAAAAATAAACACTCTTAATACACTAATATTATTCTATTATATACAGCGAAATGAAAAGAATCTATCTTTGCAAAGTATAATTCAAAATACAAAATCAATTATGAATAAAGTACGATTTGAACTAATTGAATTGCCCTATCCGACACTGGCCCGATTCGGGCTTACACAGGAGATGATCGAGGACTTGCCGATGCGTGTCCTTGATGAGATTTGCGACGGTCGACACTCTCCCGTGCTTCCGGTGCGTGTCCGTGACGAGAAAGGAGAACTGATAGAGAGCCGCAGCCGCTTCGCCCTTGTCCGCAGGGACGACGGCCGACCGGACGTGGTGTTCTATCCCGTTCTGGAATCCTCGCCGCTGGAACGCTATGACGAGGCGCAACAGAAACAGCTTCTTGACGGCAAAGCCATCATTGCGGACGTGGAGACGGCGGACGGGCGGCACAGCAAGGCATTCGTGCAGATAGACGAGGGAACGAAGCAAGTGATGTATGTTCCCACGCCGATTATCGGGCGCAACCTGCAAGTGCTGGCCGAAATAATGCATCTCGGTCCGGTAGAGGTAAACGGAATGCAGAACGGCGAACCGCTGACGCTGGTCGTAGACGACGAACCCGTCACAGTGGGTATCGACCTGCACGACAAGACCGGCATCCGCTTCTGTTCGGGCGACAGCCAAAAATGGAAAGAACAACCCAAACGCGAGTGGGACAAATACACTTTCGGCGTGTACGGCTGCTGGGTGATGGACGACGACGGCAATCTCGACTACGTTCCCGAAGAGGAATATACCGAGGAACTGTGGAACGAACAGAAGAAAAGCGCCGAGCGTAACCGTGCGGCGGGACTTCACAAATAACATCTTAACATTCATCAAATATGGCAGAACACCAATATTATCCCGAAGAGGTACTTATCGAGAAGATGGAGCGCGGCCAGTACGGCTGGCTTGACTATGTGAATCATTTCTCACCCGAATGGCAGGAGGAATATACCCGCTATTGCAAGGAGCACGGTCTCATGGTGGGCAATGAATCGGCCGCCGAGTTCGTCCACTACAAGGACGAACAACTGGAAGCGGCGATGGAGAGCGGAGACGCATAACGGAAACCTTTTTAACAACGGATTATGGCGATACGAAAGAATACCAACCCCCGAATGATGGACCTGCAACCCGAAATGCAGGACATATTGAGGCGTAACGGTATGCAGGCCCACGTGGTCAGTGACGGCACGGGCTACCGGCTCGTGGTACAGGGCCACGACTCGCCGCTGCTGACCTACGACCTTACCGAGCGTCAGATGTTGGCCCTGACGGACTGGGGGACAAACTCGGCCAACAAGAAAGCCTACAACGTGTTCACGAGCATTGTAGGGAAAGACTTTTATATGCCCAAGAACTTCGTCCATACCCGTAACGCCAACGGCCGTGTCGCTATGGGATTGCACGGCTACCGTATCGGTATGGGCGAATACGGACGTGTGGGACGGCTGGGTATGCCGCCTCCGTTCCTCGGTTGGACGCCACGCCACCAGTGGGGTTTCCATCTGCGGCGGGTCGGCGGACAGCTGTTCTATCCGGGACCACCCATTGTCCCTGAACGGTGGGACGGGCGCATGAAGCCGGGCGAATTGCAATCGGGCGGCTACGGATTTTATTACAAGTACAAGGACGGGCAGCCTATACAGTCCGCACGACAGACCGATGTCCTGCAGGACTTGCAAACGGTCATCACGCCGATAGTCAGCCGTCCGCGCAGTACAGAACCGGCCCGTACCTACAAGGAGTTGATTGCTTCTCCGGTCTATTTTTCCAACGAGAAATGGCAGGAGTGTCTTGCCTCCCACGGTCTTATCGTCGATAAGGAGGCACGGACCCTGACCGTACAGTCCGAAAAGGTGGCCGCCGATATGGTCTATGACCTGACGAAAGAAGAAACGGCCGTCCTGACCTCCAACTCCATCGAGGAACAACCTGTCGAGAAACGACTGGAAGTCCTGAACGGGGTAATCAGGGCGGATTTCGCCGACAAGGTAACAATGGCGGATCTCGACAGCGAGCGGCGTATCGCCCTCGGCTTGCACCCCGAAGTGCAGGAGGAACTGACGCAACGCCAGCAACAGGAGCAGGAAATCCTCTCCCCTCTGGAAAACCAGCTCCGGCAGGAGATGCCGTATGGCGCAACCGCTTCCGTCGATGGACGGGATATTTCCGTGCTCGACGAGCGCAAGGGCTGGTATCGGGAAGAACGGCACGGCAGGGAGGTCGAGGTCGGCGAAATAGCCGTACATCCATCCCCCATAGAGGGCAAGTACAAGATGACGGCCGTCATCGACGGGCAAGTCATCACTCACGAGATCAGCCAGAAGGATTACGATAAATTCCTTGCGGTCGATGACTACCATCGCATGAAAATCTTTTCGAAGATATTCAGCGAGGTGGACATGAAGATGCGGCCGGAAGCGCAGCGCAGTCTCGGCGTGAAAATTTTCGCCGCCCTCACAGCGGGAACGGTCATCACGGCGGGCGTCGTCCACGGCTTGCGGCATCATCATCACGGTCCGGAGTTCTACGGCGAGCGTTTCGGTGGCCCGCCACACCCGTATTTCAAACCCGGTGTCGATACGCCGAGAGACGTGGCCATACGCAATTTCGAGGCACAGATGAATCAGGATATTAACGATATGAGAAGAGGGAGATAAAGACAACTATGAGAGAAGGAGACCTTACCTACGACGACTTCCTGCAAAGGCTGAACATTCAGGACGTGCTGATTGACGCGGGCTACCACCAGAACCGGCGCGACGGCCTGCGCTATCCCTCGTATGTTCGTATAGACAGCGAGGGACGGCGTATCCGCGGCGACAAGTTCATCGTGACGCAACAGGGAAAATGCTGCTTCCAAGCCCAGCAGCAGAAAGTCTATAACATCATCTCGTTCATCAAGGAGCACCCGCAGTTCTTCACGGAATACCGTGTGGGCATGTCCCCCGACCGACTGGTGAACCTCGTGTGCAACCGGCTGCTGAACCATCCTATCGAGGACCGGACAACGCGGATTATACAGCCCAAGCGGGACATCCGCCCGTTCGACATCGCAAACTACGACCTGCACAAGTTCAACCCGCAGGACCGGGAGACACAGAAGAAGTTCTATCCTTATTTCAAGAGCCGGGGTATCGACCTCTACACGCAATATGCCTTCCACCGCCACTTCTGTCTGGCGACGAAACATCGTGAGGACGGTGCGGCATACACCAATCTCGCTTTTCCGCTGACCTTGCCCAAAGGCGACGGTACGGTCGTGGGCTTCGAAGAACGGGGACGTGCAAGAATGGACGGAAGCGGCAGCTACAAAGGCAAGGCCGAGGGCAGCAATTCGAGCGAGGGGCTGTGGATTGCCAGCCCTGCCAAGACCCCACTTGCGGAAGCCAAGCGTATCTATTGGTTCGAGAGTGCCTACGACGCAATGGCTTATTACCAGCTTAACCAGAAATGGGACAAGGAACTTAGAAAGGGAGTGTTCGTCTCTACTGGCGGAGCACCGAGCCAGCAACAGTTCAAAGCCATGATAGAGGCCACTCCACACGCTTACCACCATCTCTGCTTCGACGGGGACCGTGCCGGGCAGATCTTCGCCATCAACTTCGCGCTCACCCATGCGGGCAAGACATTCACCAGTAACGTGACGAAAGACGACAAACTGCTGGTCCGTATCAGTGGCGAGGAGAACCAAAACTACGAAGTAAAACTCGAACCCTTCGACTTTCACAGGATAGTCGGCACGCTTTTACGTCCCAAAGAAATCTATCGGGAAGATGGTACGCTTGACTATCGGACAATCGGCGACGGATATTTGCAGGAGATGAGCATGGTGTGCCAAGATGAGTACGAGATGGCTCTTGCCGAGGGTTCGGCCAGTGAGGAAACGCTGGAGGGCATGAGACAAAATATCATGGCCATAGAGGATGCGATCCGTAATCTTCCCGCTCCCGGCGAGGACAGCACCGACCTTATCGTGTACGAGCCCGCTGACAAAGGCTATAAGGACTGGAACGAACAGCTCTTGGCAAAAGCCAAGCTGCAAGAATCAGTTCACGAAGAGCCGGCCAGAAGAGAAGAACCCGAACAGGAACGGCAAGCACGTTTCCACCGATGACAATGCGGCACACCCCACATGAAACAACAAAAGAGAAGACAATGAATGACAAAGAACTGACACATGACGATTTTTTGCAAAGGCTCGACATCCGGGATGTACTGCTCGATGCCGGTTATCGCCAGAACCGACGCTTCGGTTTGCGTCTCTCTTCGTTTATCCGCACGGACAGTGAGGGAAAGCGTATCCGGGGCGACAAGTTCGTCATCACACAGCATGGGAAGTGCTGTTGCCAGCCACCCCGGCAGAAGGAATACAACGTCGTTTCGTTCATCAAGGAACACCCGCATCTTTTTGCAGAATACCATGAGGGCATAAATCCGGATCGGCTGGTGGAACTCGTATGCTACCGCCTTCTGCATTACCCTATTCCCGAACAGGAAACCCGCACAGGACAACCCCAGCGGGACACCCGACCGTTCGACATTGCGGACTACAACATTCAGAAGTTCGATCCGCAGGACAGGGGTACGCAGGAGAAGTTTGCACCCTATTTCGAGAAAAGGGGTATCGACCTCTGTACGCAGCAAACCTTTCACCGGGACTTCTGTCTGGCGACCCGACACAGCGAGGACGGTCAGAGGCGCACTTGCCTCGCCTTTCCGATGACGTTACCCGAAGATGCGGATAAGATCGTAGGATTCGAGAAGCGAGGACACGCCTACACGGACGGTAACTCCAGCTACGACGACATGACCGAGGGCAACCATTCGGGGGAAGGTGTATGGATTGCCAGTCCTGCCCGGACAGCTCTTTCGGAAGCCAAGCATATCTACTGGTTCGAGAGTGCCAGCGAGGCAATGGCCTACTACCAGCTTCATCAGGCGAAAAACCAAGAGCTACGAAAGGCGGTCTTCGTCTCAACGGGCGGCGAACCTACCGAGAAACAGATGCGAGGCGTGCTTGAGCTTACGATCCCGGCCCGGCAGCATATCTGTTTCGACACCGGTCGGGAGGGGTGGAAGTTTGCCCAAACCCTGCAAAAGGAAATCTGCCGCACGATACGCTCCACCATCGAGGAGACACCGGAGCGGAAACCATATCTCGATTCCATACCGGACGGCAATGATCTGGACGAAGGAGAATTTTATCTGTTGCCCAAAGGCGGCTTGCAAGAGAGCTGCATACGATTCGATGCCGAACGGGAAGAAGCCATATCAATGAGTTCGAGCAGGTTGTGTGCCCCGGAAGATGTGCAGGACCAAATAGATACCATGAGGAAGTGTTACCGTGAGTTCCGTGAGAAATTACAGGATTTTCTCGGTATCGACAAGGAGCATGATGTCGCCATTTCCCGTGAAATGCCGGACTGTCGCTATACAGGCTGGAATGAACAATTGCTGGCAGAGCAACAGCAAGAATCGGTCCGTGAAGAGTCGGTCAGAGAGGAAGAACCTGAACAAGAACGACAAACACATTTTCGCCGATGACTATGCAGCATTCCATACAAGACGAGCGGAATATCCTTCTGCGGCCGCATACCGGGCAATTCGTCATCGACGAACTGCCGCTGATGTTCGTGTGCATGGCGGGGCTGGTGTACGGCGGCATGGAAGGTCTGCCGTTGAGCAGTATGGCGAGAATCGTTTCCTTATTTCTGCTCCTCGTGTTGCTGTATCGCTTCATCTACCTGCGTCGGATACGTTACAGGGTCGGCGAAGAACAGCTTGTCAGCGAACACGGCATTTTCATACGCAGGGTGGACTACATGGAACTGTACCGTATCGTGGACTTTCAAGAACACCAGAGCCTCCTGCAACAGATTTGCGGGTTAAAGACGGTTCGCATTCTCTCGATGGACCGGAACACGCCAAGGCTCGACCTTATCGGCGTCCGATGCGGAAACGACATCGTGGCGATTATCCGTGAACGTGTGGAAATCAATAAACGAAAAAAGGGAATCTATGAGATTACGAATCATTAGTATATGGGCGGTCTTGATACTTGCCGGTCTGCTTCCGCAACTGGCCAAGGCGCAGATTGCCGCCTCAAACCCGCTGGAATGGGCGGCGTTGGCCGAGGGCAATGAATTGATTAACGGCCAGATAGACAAACAAATCAAAGGACAGACGCAGACCGCCTTGATGCAAAACAGTATCGCAGCAGAGTTCAATCGCATACACGAGTGGGAGAAACAGTACAACAGCTACCTCAAGACGGCGAGCGGCTATGCCTCGTCGCTGAAAGCCTGCACGCACCTCTATAATGACGGTGTACGGATTTTCCTCACACTGGAAAAATTGGGCAAAGCGATACGGAACAACCCGCAGGGTATCGTCGCCAGCATGAACATGAACAACCTCTATATCGAGACAGCGACGGAACTGGTCTCCGTGTTCACGCTGCTGAACGATGCCGTGGCCAAAGGCGGCATGGAAAACATGCTCACGGGGGCGGAACGGAGCAAAACCCTGTGGGCTTTGAACGACCAGCTCGCGGCATTCAGCCGGAAACTGCATCTGCTCTATTTGAGCCTGCGCTATTATACCCTGAACGACGTGTGGAACAACATAACGGCGGGTATGATAGACCGCAGCAACGGCGAAGTGGCCCGTCTGGCCATGTCCCGCTGGCGCAGGGCGGCAGCCACCGCCCGTTGAAAAAAGGACAATAAAAAACGAAGAACGATGAAGCGGATAATCTCGATATGGATTCTGTTGCTGTGCGCCGGTATCTCGAAGGTACAGGCGCAGAACGATGCGACCCTTGCGGGAATGATTCTGGTTTATACCAACAAGGCCGAGAAGGAACTGAAAAACCAAGAGAAGGTCATGCTGATGCAAACCACAGGGCATGTGTGGACAAAAGAAGAAGTGGAAGGTACGACGGACTTGCAACGGGAGTTCAACAATTACCTGAACTCGTTCCGTTCGATTGTCTGCTATGCGGCGCAGATTTACGGTTTCTACCATGAAATATCGCAGCTTACGGACAACATGGGCGACTTCACCAAACAATTGAGCAGACATTCGACGGGTGCATTGGCTGTCGCCCTCTCCACGCGGCGCAACCAGATTTACCGGGAGATGATATTGAACAGCGTGGAGATTGTGAACGACATCCGCACGGCCTGCCTGTCGGACAACAAGATGACGGAAAGGGAACGTATGGAGATCGTGTTCGGCATACGTCCGAAACTCCGGTCGATGAACCGGACGCTGCAACGGCTGACTAAAGCCGTGAAATATACCAGGATGGGCGACATCTGGCGGGAAATCGACGAGGGTGCACGCCCTGTTGCGGACAAGTACGACATCGTGAAAGCCGCCCAAAGACGATGGCGGCAAAATGGAAGAAATGTTAGACCCTAAAAAAGAATAAAAATATGGGAGCTTGGGATACGATATTGAAATACGGCGGAAAGGCCATGAAAGGCATGGGCAAGGCCGCCAATGCGACGGGAAAAAGTGCCGGTCATGCGGTACTGCATCCCTCGCAGACCCTTCGGGGAGCCGGGCAGGCGGTCAAAATGGCCACTACCGGAGCTGCCGTCGGCTATGTGGGCTGGGAAAAACTGACCACCGACAAAAGTGTCGCACGGATCGTCAGTGAGGCCGTAGTCGGCAAATCCGCCACGGATGCCCTTGCAGGTACGACCGAAGACATGAAGGAACTGAAAGACAAAGCCGGAGAGACGGTCTCTGCCATAGGCGAGGCTGTGGGAGGCGCGGACTCGAAACTGAACGGGGTGTCGAACTTCCTGCGGGAAGCCTCCGGCGGTGGGTTGTTCAACATGCTCAGCGGCTTTTTGCGAAACCTCGGAGGAGGCAATGTGTCGGGGTTGAACATTGCAGGACTGATTGCGGCGGCGTACCTCGTGTTCGGACGTTCCGGCTGGCTGGGTAAAATCGCCGGTCTGTTCCTGGGCATGATGCTTATCGGCAACAATGCGGGCGTTGTCCGCACGGTTCCCTCGGAAACGGTATCGAGGACACAGACGCCGACACTCTCTCCGGAGGAACAAGCGCAAAGCGGAGGAATGAGAAGGTAGGAACACATAAAAAATATATATCACAATGAAATATACGGAAGAAATGATCCTGCACTCGGACAGCGGTTACTGTATGCCGTTCGAAGAGCCGCGGGGAAAAGACGTGGAACTGTCGCTCGGTTACGGCGAGCAGGTACACCCGACAACGGGAGAAAAGTTCTTTCATCACGGGATAGACTTCAAAGCGCGGTACTACATACTGTCGGCTGTGGCCAGTGGCATCGTGTCGGGCGTGGGAAACGACCCGGTACACGGCATTTGCCAGACAGTCCGTTACGGCGGGTACGAGGTGACATACGGTCTTCTGTCGAATGTGTTCGCACAATTCGGACAACGGGTGAAAGCCGGACAAACGGTGGCTTTGAGCGGTGAACGGCTGCATATAGAAGTCAAATTCAAGGGCGAGGAGCTGAACCCGATAGAGTTCCTGACCATGTTGTACGGCAACATCAAGGCTTTGCAGGAAACCGACGGCAACGGCCCTGCAGGTTTTTACGATGCGGAAACGGGAGTAAAAAACGACTACGAGAAGGACCAAAGGGAAATAGAAGAGCTGATGCTCCGCTTTCTGCCGCTTTACATGGAGGATTTGCAGCGGGGAGCGTACACGGTGCCCGCACATACGGAACAGTCGCTCCGCCACATCTTCACGATGGGAGCGATGAAAGAGTATTTCTACGAGCAGATGCCGAGCATAGCCAATCCCCTCGGACTGGGGCGCAAAGCCATGCCGCTTGCCTGCAAAGTTCAGAACCTGCTGATAGCGGATTTCCTGAACTACCTTGCCCTGCGGCATGAGGTGTACCTCTCCACAATGGGCGGCGAGGTAAAAAAAAACTTCATGACGAAGCTGTAGCGGGCTGCGGACTCATCGACCCGCTGGCGGAGTTGGACATCGACATCCAGAGTTTCGACATATCGAGGATTGTCTCCGTCTATCCCGACCGCGCCGGAGTCCGCTGGTGGACGAAAGCATGGTTCAACAACAGGGAAGAAGGGGAAGCCTCGGTGGAAATCGAACGGGAACAGGCGGTACGCTTCATTCAAGACCGTATCGAAAAAGATGCATGGCTCGAAGAGTTTTTCCCCAAGCAAATGGAAGTGTACCACAACGCCATCGAACAAACGAAGAAACAACTGCTGAAACAGATAAACATGATATAGAAAGATATTGATTATATGGACGAAATCAAACATAGCAGGAGGTTTGCGGAAATAGAGACCCTCATGGGCAGTTATTTCCGCCATCATCTCGTCCCCGTCATGACGCAGACGCAAACCTACCTGACCGAGAAGCAGGGCGAGGAAATGAAGGAGTATTCGACTTCCATAAGCGGCATACTCGGCATGATGGCGTCGGCGGGCCAACCGCTCTCCGACCCGTACCAAACACTCAAGGTAACGGGAGAATGGAACTCCAAAACGACAGAGGACTACATCGAGATGTGCAATAAACGGATTCTCTCGTCGGAAGAAATACAGCACGATCTCGCCTACATGGCCGGAGAGTGGCGCGATACCGTCGTGCAGGAAGTCGGACGCGAGCGTTACGACGAACTGTCGCAGGAATTGGGCTGTGACCTCGCCTACGTTTTCGTGGACTACCGCGTGGAGCAACTGATGATAGACCATCTGGTGAAGGAACGTATGCCCAAGTCCTCGGCGGACTACATCATCCGCAAAGCGGCTGAATCAAGCCTGTTGGGGTTGCCTCAGGCGTTGAGCCGCTCGCCGCTGGCCGAAGAGATAGAGAAACGCGGAGAGGCCGCCTATCGTCCGAGCAAGTTGGAAAAAGGAGCAGGTTGGGTGTTGGGGGCTTCAGCCGATACCGTCATGCTGGGCGGTGCAGGTTCGTGGGCGAGCTTCGCACGGTTCATCGGAGCGGATACAGCCATCTCGGCCGTTGCCGATCACTTCGGGGCAGAAGAGACACAGACGCTCTCTGCAGAGGAGTGTATCAGCAAGGGTGTGTTCGGCAGCGAAAGCAATGTGTTCGAGGGATTCCGTAAGGAAGCAGCGGCGATTCCACCCAAAGAGAACACACTCTTGGCCGAAGCCAACGGAGAGTTACAGAAAAAGATACCGATTATAACATTCGATTTTATGGATTGGTGGAAAACAGACAGTATAAATATGCCGTGGCGGGAAGAAACTGCCGGGGAAGAACGGAAGCGGGCGGAACGGTATAAAGATGTGCCGATGGTGGTCGCTCCCGGACAGGAGGAAGCCTATCTGCAAGACTTGGAAAGAGGGAATACCGAAACGGAACAAGCCGGTCAGGAATCCGAACAGAGGGAAAAAGAGGCGAAAGAAGTGCAGGTTTCCACAGTCTCCACCGAGAAAACGATACGGGAAGAGCCGTCCGGGCAAGAACCGCAGACCATACAGACCAACGAGAACGGTTGGGATGGACTGACCCGTTTCCTCGGACTGGAAGGTTTCAGCGAAGTCATGAGTAATCCGGGCAGTGTGTTGGCCATGCTGCCAGACATGCTATTGGGTATATTCACAGGCAAGACGCAATCACTGGGACTGAAAGAAAACCTGCTGCCGATAGCGAGTATCGTGGCGGGCATATTCGTCAAGAATCCGATGCTAAAGATGTTGCTTATCGGCTTGGGTGGTGCGAACCTGCTGAACAAGGCGGGGCACGAGGCACTGGGAAAAGAAAGGACGGAGAGAAACGGAAATGTGGCCACGACCGACAAAAAGGTGCAGTACAGACGCTATCCCGATGAGCCGCTCAATCCACGTATTGTGAATCCGGTACTGCAAGGCAATACCCTTATTGCCACGATAGACCACGTGCCCTGCACGGTGCAGCTTAATTCCACGGTGGCGGACGCCTACCGTGCCGGTGCCTTGCCGCTGAACACGCTGGCCAATGCCGTGCTCGTCCAAAGCGACCGACTTCGCCAGATGGCTTCGCAGAACTATGACAACGGACAACAGGAGACCATCGTGCGGACACGGGGCATTCAGTAATATCATTTCGTAACCGACAAAAATTTTGGAATATGAAAGAGAAATCGCAGATAGAAAAGAATGCCGAGGAGCGACAGATAGAGTTGCTCTCCACGGCTTTGAACGAAGCATCGAACGCTGGAGGCCACTGGCTCAACGCCGCTGGCAAAGGTTTTCCAAAATTCTACCCGCGCGGTGTCGCCGTCAGCCCGTTCAACGGGTTGTTTATGGCATTGCATTCGGACCGGAACGGGTGCAAGACCAACCTGTTTACCCTTTACAGCGATGCCAAGGCTCGCGGCACATCTGTCCGTGAGCACGAGCAGGGAGTCCCGTTCCTGTTCTATAACTGGAATAAGTACGTCCATCGCAACAATCCGGAGGACATCATCAGCCGAGACGCCTATCTGAAACTGGACGAGGAGGTGCAGAAACAGTACAAGGGCATACATAACCGGGAGATCCGCACACTTTTCAATATCGACCAAACGACACTGCCTTACGTGGATAAGGAGGAATACGATATGGTATTGCTGAAAGACGGCAGTGCCGTGGAACGGGGATATTCCGAGGCCGACGAACGGCGATTGCATATCCGTTTCAACGACTTCCTGCTGAAAATGCGGGACAATCTCGTGCCCGTGCGTTCGGACGGAAGCGGAATGCCCCATTACGAGACAGACCGCGATGCGGTCTATATGCCGCGCCAACGGGATTTCGGACACTACAACGATTATGTACAGGAGGCACTGCGGCAAATCGTAAGTGCCACGGGACACCAGCAACGGCTGGCCCGTGAAGGCATGGTGATGAAAAACGGTATGGGTCCCTCGGAAGATGCCCTCAAACAGGAACGGCTAATCGTGGAGGTGGCTTCGGGAATCAAAATGCTGGAATTGGGACTGCCCGCCCGTCTGTCCGACAAAAGCCTTGAACTGGTGGACTACTGGAACCGGGAACTCAAGGAGAACCCCAACCTGGTGGACGCCCTTGAAAGCGACGTGAACAACGCCCTCGAAGTAATCCATAAGGCAGAACGGGGCGAGAAAATCGAATATGCCACGATGCGCAACCGCCGGCAGACCTCGGACATGCAGGAGCAGTTACCCAAGCATTTCTATGTAGCTGACGAGATCCGGAAACACCCGAACAAGGAGGACAAGACCATTGTCATTGTCATCGACCCGTCCTCGAAATCGGCGGATGTGATACTCCCTGCCGGTGCGTCGCCGGAAGTGGACAATGAAGTGCCGGGCATGAACAAGGCCCGTATCGGCAGGGCTTTGCGAAGGGAAGGGATCGAAAACGTGCGTTTCTTCAATCCTGACGGCGCATGGGGGTATAGGCCCGATGATACTTATTTCGCCCAAAAACAGGTGTCACTGGCCCGGCTGAAGAACTGGGCGCTGGAGATGCTCTCCACATTGGACGTAACGCCTGCGGTCAAACGGGCGGACGAAATCGGCTTCGACCAAGTACAGATGATTCAGGACGACAAGAACCGCTGGGCACTGTATCTGAAGCCCGAACATCAGAGCGGGTACAGTATCTATCCCGACAAGGACGACCTGAACCGCTTCTTCTCCACCCTCAAACAGTCGATGGACAATATCGAAAATGTACGCATGGAGCTGGCGCACAAGTATTATGCGCTGGCGGAAACACAACCCGACCTGAAAGTGGACCTGTTCAGCAGCGGGGCGCAGGACATTGACCTGAACCGGATTCAGCGGGTGTCCGTGTTCAAGACCAAACAAGAAGGGACTCTGTGCGTGGCGACCATTGACGGAAAGAAATTACAACCCCGAAGCGTCACCCGGCAACAATGGCAACGCATGTGGGTGGCGGAGGACCGTGCCAAATACAAATGCCATCTGGCGGCCACGCTTTTCGCCGACGTACTGCGCAAAGGACAGACGCAGGAAGAGAGTGCCGGAAAGAAACAAGGAGAAGAGGATACCCAGCAGCAGGATAAAGACAAGAATCCTAAACAAACCGCCGGGGAAGCCCAGAAAGCCGGTTCATCCCTAAAAGAGTTGTCCATAAAAGATATGCCGGAACAACTGTATGGCAAGTATGAGCAAATCAAAGAAGAACAACCGGAAGCGGTCGTCCTTTTCAAACATGGGAACAACTATTATGCTTCCATGTATGATGCGGAGACCATTGCGAACGAACTGAACCTGCCTCCGAGCAAAGAACGCGTTCCGTATGATGCAAACAAAATCATATTGGTATTCGAGCATGACAATGAGGAAACAAGGCAGCAAATTCATGCGCTACGGGCATACGTGATGGATTGTGACGGTATGTCCAAGGCACAGCAAAACGGGCCTGCAGAAACAACCGACGAAGAGAACGAACAACGTCCAACCATGAGGAGGTAGAAATATGGCAAACAAGAATCAAGAATATACGGAACAATATGCAGACTATGCGATGGAACAGATGCGGCGGTACGGCATTCCGGCCTCCGTGACGCTGGCACAGGGCATACTGGAAAGTTCCAACGGACAGAGCCGTTTGGCGCAGAATGAGAACAACCACTTCGGTATCAAGGCCACGCCCGAATGGATTGCCGAGGGTGGCCGGTACAGCCTGTATTCCGATGACAAGCCGAACGAGAAGTTCTGCAGTTACGACAGTGTGGGCGATTCGTATGAGCATCACTCACGCTTCCTGAAAGAGAACAACCGCTATGCCCGTTGTTTCTCGCTCTCTCCCGACGACTACAAAGGCTGGACGCTGGGGCTCGAAAAGGCGGGCTATGCCACGGGCGGGCATTATGCCGACAGTCTGCAACGTATCATCGAGCAGAACGGGCTGCAAAAGTACGACCGTCAGGTCATGCAGGAGATGGAAGCGCAGGGAAAGCGGTTCGGTGTGGAAGAGAACCCGCTCCGGGAAGCCGGAAATGCAGTGGACTATTCGTTTCCGGTGGAACGGAAAGAGTTTCTTTTCGTCACCTCACCGTTCGGTATGCGGCAAGACACCAAGGACGGGACAAAACGAATGCACACAGGCATGGACATCCGATGTAACAACGGCGATGCAGTGCTGGCGACGGAACAAGGCGGCAAGGTCGTCGCTGTCGGAAACAAATCGCTCACGGTGGAATACCCCCGTGCGGACGGCTGCAAAATACAGTGTACCTACAAAAACCTCGGCGAGGTATTCGTGAGAACCGATGATACAGTACAGGCCGGAAATCGGCTCGGTAAATCGGGCAAGAGCGGGGAACACCTGCATTTCAGTGTCCGGCAAATTCATGCGGACGGTACGCAACGGGACGTCGATCCGGCAGCGTATCTGGCTGAAATCGCACAAAAGGGCAACATCAAACAACAAGTGTTGCATAACGGCAACGACCTGTTCGCCAAATATAAAAGTCCGGAGAATGCCAAGGAAAACCTTTCACCCGATGCATGGATGAAAAAACTGCTCTCCTCGGAGGACAGCGGCGTGGGACTGTCAGGGTGTAGCGACCCTATCGTGGAGATGGCCATGACCGCTTTTACCTCCCTGATGTTGCTGGCGACGCAAATCGACAGCAAAAACGAGGAAGAACAAAAGGCGGCCATTTCCGAGGCGATGGACCGCCGGGAAATCGACCTGACATCGCTGTTGCCCGGCATGAAAAGTTGCGACCTCGTGATCGGGGAAAACGGGCGGGCTGTCCTGCAAGCGGACAACGGAAGCGTCCAGGTATCGCGGGAACTGACCTCTGCCGAGTTAAGCCGCCTGTCGGTGACGCTTAACGACGGTTCTCTTTCGGAAGAAGCCAAACGACTGCGTGTGACTGGACTGTTGAACACGGTCATCCTCTCGGAGGCAGCCTCGCTGAATTTCGAGCAGGGAATGGCCGAGCAACGGGGACAGACGGAAATCCTGAAACGATAAAATCCGAAAGCCATGATAAAACGCGTGATGATACGGTTATGCGGGTATCTATTCGGACTATCCGTCTGCGTCCTGCACATTCTGCTCTGTTACCTGCTGCTGGGCTGGGTGACAACGCTCGTCGTCATGGGGGTGCAGTTGCTGATTGCAGCAGGATTCATCTACATAAGGATACGTGCTCCTGATTAGGGCCGCCACCAGTCTGTTCAACTTCAATTCATAGGACCCTGTTTGTCAGATGGTATATGTGTATCATTAAAAGACAAAAGCAAAATGATTAAATGTAATGTTACGGTATGCGGCACGATAGGCCGCAATGCTTCGGCGAGAACAAACAAGGAAGGAAATTCGTTTCTGTCTTTTCCGCTACGTGTCACGATTCCGGACCGAGACGGTCAAAACGAAGTTATCGAAATCAGTGTCAGCAAAGACGGCTCCCAAGAGGAGGCATCAGGTTATCGGAACGGTTCGCACGTGGAGATTACAGGAACGCTGTTTCTGAAACGCAGGGGTGACAAACTCTATTTCAACCTTTTTGCAGACCGTATCGATCCGGTTGCCTCAGACACGGCGGATTTTCTCAAAGGAGATATGGCATTTCGCGGTAAAGTGGGCAAAAATATCGAGGAACGGAAAGACAGGAACGACAAACCCTACACGATGTTCTCGGCATTCAGCATCAAGAAGGTCGATGAGAATTTCGAGTACCAGTGGGTGCGCTTCTTCTGCTTCGACAGGCAACGCGAAGAGTGGTTGCAACCGGGTGTCAAGGTAGAGGCCAAGGGCGAACTGACGGTCTCGGTACATAACGGGAAGCCGGACATCTCCTGCCGAGTGGAAGAATTGATGCAATATGTTCCCGAATCGGATAACTCCAATCAGTAGCAGTCATGGCCGGTTATAGAAAGCGAAATACAGAGGGACCGAACAGCGAGGATAAGGCGCTGGACCTCTTTGCCGAGATGATGATCGAGAAAATCGAAAGCATCCAGAAAGATTGGCACAAGCCGTGGTTTACCGAGGGTGTACTGCAATGGCCGCGTAACCTGTCGGGGCGCGAGTACAACGGTATGAACGCCCTGATGCTGCTCCTGCATTGTGAGAACGAAGGGTACAAGATTCCCCGTTTCTGTACGTTCGACTGCGTGCAGCGGCTCAACAAACCCGGTAAGGACGGACAAGAACTGCCAAGGGTATCTGTGCTGAAAGGCGAGAAATCCTTTCCCGTGATGCTGACCACATTCACCTGCATACACAAGGAGACAAAGGAAAAAATCAAGTATGACGATTACAAGAAGCTCTCCGACGAGGAGAAGGCGCAATACAACGTCTATCCCAAAATGCAGGTGTTCCGGGTGTTCAATGTCGCCCAGACCAACTTGCGGGAGGCACGACCGGAGTTGTGGGAGCAGTTGGAGGTAGAGAACGGGAAAAGGATCGAAAACGGCGAACATTTCAGTTTCGCGCCCGTCGATACGATGATTCGGGATAACCTTTGGATTTGTCCTATCAAACCGAGACATCAGGACGAAGCATACTACTCGATTACGAGAAACGAGATAATCGTGCCCGAAAAAGAACAGTTCCAGTCCGGAGAAGCCTTTTACGGAACGCTGTTTCATGAAATGGTCCACTCCACCGGCGCCGAGGGTGTTCTCGACCGCCTCCAGCCGACATCTTTCGGCTCGAAAGAGTATGCCCGCGAGGAACTGGTGGCCGAACTCGGCAGTGCACTGATCGCACAACGCTATGGCATGACCAAGCATATCAAGGAAGACAGTTGCGCATACCTCAAAGGGTGGCTCGATGAATTGAAGGAATCGCCACAGTTTATCAAGACGACGCTTCTGGACGTGAAAAGGGCTTCGTCAATCGTTACTCAAAAGGTGGATAAGATTGCACAGGAGTTGGAACAAAATGTTACTGAAGAGCAAGAGAACAAACACTCGACCAAGGAACGTATCTTTTACGCATCGGTGGCTTATCTCCAATCCACCGATGACACGACGCAACTGGACGAATTGAAGGACAAAGGCGACTACAAGGGATTGCTGGCACTCGCCAAGGAGTATTACGACGGCAACGGTATGGACGAGCAGCATACATTCGCTTCTCCCCTCCAGAACCGGGGAGATGATCTGCTAATCGAGGATAAAGACTTTGCCGTAGTGTACAACGGAAGTGTCGGGGGCACTTACGACATCATGCTGAAGTACACGGAACAGGAGGTGCGAGACCATATCCGGCGTTACGGAACCGACCGCGCCAGCGATGATGTGAAAGAGGTGGCCAAGGATATGGCGGCGGAAGAGTTTGATGTCCTGAAACATCAGAAACTCCCGATGTTCGAGATGCCGAACGGAAAACATCTGTTCGTCTGGTATAACAGGGAAACCGACACGCTCAATGCCGGACCGTTTACCGGTACGGATATACCCGACAGACACCGCTTCGCTTACAACCATTGTCTGTCGATGGAAGCCAACCTGCAAAGCGTGAACGAGAAACTGGAGGGTATGGAAGAATACCAGGCCGAAGTGCAAGAGGAAAGCTACATCAGCGGTCTGCACCGATAACGGAAACGAGTGTGAGGTGGCGTTGAAGTGAAGCCACCTCACATTCTTATACATTACATTAAGACAACAGTTTGTCAATCATTGACTGTAGCTGTGACATATCGCAATATTGATTGATACCACCAGTATAATCCTTTACGTGCCGGGCAGTCCGTATCAGGAACGAATCAAGTTCTATCTTTACCCCACCGTCCATCCGCGCATCCGAAGAATGGCTTATGTACACGAATTTACCGTTACGCTCAATAAAGCAACTTGTAAGGTAATGCCCCTTGCTCTCGGCTACAACTGCCGCATCCACGGCTTTTGCATATTTGGATATTTCACTCAACAACGCCGTTTGGAAGTTATTGTATTCCTTTGATACATAATTCCCTGCATCTGCAAGGACAGAAGATTGCCATTTGGTATAAAAAGTCTGTGTCATATTCTTTCAATTCTAATTCTGTAAATAAATTAGGCACATAGCAATAAAAGCATTGAATTTATAGTATTCAATTAACGACATTTAAGCAATTACCATGATGTTTTCAGAGACCAAAGTTACGGAGATTTATCGTATAGCAGATGATTTTTGCAAAGAAATTGCTCAATTTCAGGGAAAATATATGGTTGAATGAATATTCCATGCCCCGCTCCTTTAATACAACTTTATTTCCAACTCCCTTTCTACCATAACAACATACTGTTTTTTGAAAGAAGCCCGCCATTGATGTATGTTTTTCAAAGACGGGCAACTGGCTATATTTGAATTATACTCACGTTAAATAGCTTTCCCAGTTCTCTTTGTCGATAGTTAATTTGTTCATTTCCCAATCGTATTCCACTTCCGGCATATCAGCATAAGGGAAATACACGGTATAGCCTATCTGTCCGTAGGAGCAATGTAATGGTATGACGCAAATATCCTGACCACAGTAAGGTTGTGGCGTACAATATTTCTTCCAATCAAAACGGCCTGCAATTATATTGCAGCAGAGTAATTTTAGAGCCATTATACCTTTCCAACTCTGAAAATCCGTCTTACAACTTGTCCTTTCCATAATGAATATCATTTAATGTGCTATGTTATAATAAATTTCGGGTTCGCTCGATACATTGTAGATGTAATTGCCACAACGTACCAAAAGGGCGTTTTTGCCATAATACAGTTCTTTCATTCCGGTGATGCTTCCTGTCTTGTGGAAATTTGGAAAGCGGCTTATTCCTGTCCTTTCCGCATCTTTTGTGTAAAGTGTTTTCATTCTCATGCTATTGCTTTTTTTAATGTTTCATACAGGGTTTCTATCATTTTCTCGGCTTCTTCCATATCGGTTACGATGTCTTTGATGTGGTAGGGCGCACCGTTTTTGCCGTGCCCGTCATTGCCTATCCACAGGTAGGTTTCATAGTCGGGGTCGAAGCCTTCGTAGAAATTTTCCAATTCACACAGAAACCTGTCGAAATCCCCGTCTTTCATTTCAACAGAGACGTTGAAATCCTGCCCTTTGGGCGTATATTGCTGAAAATCGAACACCACTCTATTTTCGTACTTCGTTGTCGATGCTTGCCAGCCCAATCCTGTGGCTACTGCGATAATTTGTTCTGTTGTTGTCATCGTTTCGTTTTTTTATTTCCCTTTGTTCCGAGCTTTTCAGCCCGCCGCAGGGTCGGTTTTTATGTGCGATACCCGACGGCGGAAGCAAGAACCGCAAACAAGGAACCGCCGATGAAATTTTATGAAATACCGGGATCTGTGATTTCGGAAAGTTTTCGTCAAATTTCAGCAAGGTAGCTCTGCGATACTTGGTCAGCCGTTCGTCCGCCGTACCTTTGCACGGTAAAAACAGCCTGTGGCGGTGACGGGCTTCGAGGAAATGATAATCCGACGGTATAAAAGGGAGAAGCAAACTATAAACGTCCTGCCTGCTCATGGCATATAAATGGCTGATTGGGCTATTCAAGTGAAGATAGCTGCCTACAAAAGTATGCGGCAACGGCCGGAATATAAACAACCACCTGTCCCGATTGGCAGGTGGTTGACCGACAGCAGCCGGTATCAGGCGGTCATACGTTTTCGGACAAGTGCGATGTTCTTATGCACAAGGTTCATAATCCGTTTATGGTATTTCGTATTTTTGTTACACAGCCCTCTCGACTGCAGCACCTTGAATGTTTCGAGGCTCAACTCTACGGTCTCGACCCTCTTGTTTTCTATCCGTGCGGAGAATACCAGCGTATTCGGCTTGAGGTAATACTCGCACTGTCCTACGCAGTGATGCAACGCATTGCCCTCGTCGTAGTAGGCTTCCACGCTGTCCAGCACACGGACGACTATCGTCCCGTCCGTGAACTCCAGACCGAAGAACTTGCCTTTCAACTCCCTGAAACGTGCCTCGTTTTCCCTTGCCCGTTTCATCTGCTCCATGCGTTTTTTCTGCTCTTGGAGAATACGCACCTTGTTCTGGTACTTGTCGTGTTCGGCTTTCAAATCGGCAGGGCAAACATAGTGGGCGTTGTGCAAGTCTTTGCCGCACCTGTCGAGCATACGGAGATAATCTGTCCATATTCCCATGTCTTTTATCCGATACTTCTGGCGTAACACGATTTTGTAGGACGGCCAACAGAAATCCAAATCCTGCGGGTGGTCTATAAAATACTTGAGGTCGCGTTTGCGTCCGCTTTTGAGTATCGTTTCCACACGGCTGTCAGACAGCAGAGCTTTCATCAGCTTTTGCGGGGCGATGTCGGCGAACGAACCTTTCAAACCATTGCGTCGTAATTTCGGAATAGATGTATATCTCGGATAAACGTAACAATCCGCAATATATTTATAAACATAGTTGTCGTTCCGCAGTTCCAATCCCGACCCGTACAGAAAACAATCCAAGTAACGTCCCATTGCCCGTTGTAAGGCCGTCAGAGCAGTTTTACCGTTCTCGTCCAACCAATACCTGGCCACTTCGCACACGTCCGTCCGAGCTTTCCGGCTCTTGTGATAATAAACGGTCATTCTGAAAATCCGCTGTACCTGAAATCCGTCCTGTGTGGTGATGACGGAAAAATAACTTTTCTCGTCCGTCTTGCGGCAAAGCGTGTCTTTGAGCGTCAGTTTGGCATGGCAGTTCGGACAATGGCAATGTTTAGTTTTCGTCTCGTTCCACCGATACCCGCAATCGAGGCAGGTCGTTTGTCCGCTGGGCGTGCGAAAAGCGTAATGTCCGACGGTATGACGGAACGCCCATTCTGTTTGCTTCTCCGTGATAGGCAGTAACCGCCTGTTGGCGGCTACTACCTTATGTTGGAATTTCGTTCGTGCTTTCATGGTCAGAAATCGAAAAGTGAAAGTTCTGTTTGGTTGCTCTGTGCGGCTTTGGCAGTCGGCTTCGGCTTGCTGTGGCGTTGCTGTATCTTGCGCATTTCTTCCTCCTGATAGGCTTTCAGCGCCTCCTTTCGTGCCTGTGCCTTTTCTTCTTCGGTCAGTTCTACTTTGTGGTTGACCACGACACCGCAGCTAATGGGGTTTCCTACGTCGATGTTGTCTTCATCATAGTAATGAATGGCGAGCGACCACACCTCGTCGTCAGTCATTCCGCAACAGCCGCTTGCCTTTACTTGATTGAGAATAAACGTGATACAATCGTCCAAGTTCTTGTTTTCTTTGGCATAGGAGACAGCAAAAAGTTCGTCTGTCTGCGCCCTGCCGTCCAAGTATTCCTTGATAGTCTGTTTGAAATGTTCCGTACCTTTCATCGTTTTGCATTTTGAGGTTAAAAATGATAGTCGATAACACCGCCGATATAGAGTAGCGTGCCGGGTTCAAATTCGCATACCTGCCGCAGGAACTCGTAGGATTGCTCGGCGTGGGATTGCAATCCCTCTTCGTCCATGTAGAACCAGTAGGCGGTATCGAGCGGGTTTTTCAGAAATTTTTCAAGCTGATAGACCGGGCCAATCCATTCCTGTACGCTTTCGGGGGTAATGGCTTCCGCCCTGCTTCGAATGTCTGCGACAAACTCTTCTCTCCATTGTGCCGCACCGCCATTGTAGCGTATGGTATCGTCGGAAACAAGTTCGAACATGCCTTTGGGCAGAATGTTGTTTACCAAGTTGTCGATATGGTACTGGCGTTCTTCGTCGTCAATCTCGGCACAATAATCGAAAAAGCTGTCATCGCCTTGCATGAGGGTGTCCTCGTTCATGTAGTCGTCCTTGTCCACTCGTGTTCGAGTAATTTGAAAAATCTTGCTGTGCATAACCTTGAATTTTAATTTGTTGAACTTGCTTTTCTTTTCCCTCCCTTCGGAAGCCTTTCGGCTTTCCTTGCCGGGAGAGATTTTACATGCAAGCCAGACAGCGGGGAAAGGACGGAAAGGCAAGCAAACGGCCGGGAATTTCACGGAATACCCAACCCGACAGGCACGGCATGTCGGGGAACTGAAAGGCCATCTTTGATTTGCGGAAGGCTGCCGGGCAAATTCAAGAGCCGTTAGCACAGTGGTGCTTGACGCCGGACGACCGCTGTACCTTTGCATGGGAAAATCTAACCGGCGAGGGAGCGACGACAGGATAGTAAGAGGAATGTAATATGGTTAGAATAACCACATAAAAAAGTGGCAAATTGTTTGTGAATTGATATAACCCTGTTATTGTTAAATTCTGCGTACCATTTTGTTGTATGGTAATAAAGTAGTATTTGCATAAAATTAATGATTATGGTTATAACGATTAAGAATATTCCGGTTTTGGAAGGTGCTACGGCAGAAGATTTCGTGCGTAATGCAGAAAAGAATGCCGTAAAGGTAACTCCACAGTTGTCCGTGGCGGCCAAGAAACGGCTACAAAAGGTATTGGAGAAATCCCGTTCATTCCGATTCAACTAACAATGGACGGGATTTCTTTATACGATGATTGCGTCATGCCTGCCTATATAGGGAAGTGCGGGAAAAGTGTCTCCCTTTCACTTGCGGCGAGGATGATCTTGATGATTTTTTCCTTCATGATGCCGATTTATATGCGGATGAACTTTTAGGGAAAACTTATTGTTGGGTGACGACTGAATTTCCGCACCGTATTGTAGCGTTGTTTACCTTGGCTAATGACAGCATCAAGACCAAATTAATCTCTTCCAATGACAAAAATCGTTTGTAACGTAATATCGTAAACCCAAAACGTGGGCGTAGCTACCCGGCTGTACTGATAGGAAGACTGGGGGTAAACCGGGAATATCAGGGCACACCGAGCCATGTAGGACAGCAACTGATGACCTTTATAAAAGACTGGTTCCGTCACGAGGACAATAAAACGGGATGCCGCTTTATCGTAGTGGATGCGTACAACGAGGAAAGGGTGCTTAAGTATTACGACAAAAACGGCTTTCTTCCTCTATACAAGACAGAAGAGATAGAAAAGCAATATTTATGACATTCCACAAGACGCACCTTTGAAAACGCGCTTGCCATATAAAGGACTGATATAACTTGAATTTGACAGAAACGGTCTCGGAATAATCATTCGAGGCCGTTTTTTATGTGCATATTATGCAGTCGCCAAATGCGGTCATAAGGTTCAAGTTATATAATTTACTGAATAGCAATTTCTTTTCTAATCAGGAAAAGAGTTTATTGATAGTTTTTTCGTATATTTGATGCAGTTAGAATATATTTAACTGGCTATTAGTAGATTGGGAAGAACTCACACGAGAACGGGCAACGGATAAGAAATTGGAAAGTGTTTAGAACCACTATATTTCTCAATACTGTCAAATAACTCTTAATCTGAGGCAAAAATAAGTAATTCAAACGGAAGAACCAAGAGTACAAGCGGTAAAAACGAAAAAAAGTAATTACTTCATGAAAGACTTAATCGGAACTATTCGAGGAAAGGGTATTAGAGGGAGAATAGGAGGTAAGTAACTGTAAATGAGTGTGATTATCGCTATATTTCGGTGGTTTGCACAGAGGGGTAAATTAGAATTTCAGAACTACTGTTTTATCTCACACACCCGTTTTTGTAGAAATCATACCATTTGTCAATCTGCTCGGGGTTGTCGGCTCCCAGTAACAGAAGCATCTCACGGGTAAATTCCAAGTGTCCTACACCGTTTGCCGTAACGATGTTCTTATCACTGACAGCTTGTGCTTCCACATAATTTTCTACGTTAGTATAAACTGTACACCCCATTTTTTGAGTTGGTCAATACCGTTGCCCGTATGCTTTACATGGTTCAGAAAACCGTGCGAACACAAGAACGAAGCACCGTTGCATATCGCCCCGACGATTTTGTCTTTATCCAAAGCCTCTTTTACCAATGGGGCGACAAGTTCCGCTTCGGGAGAATCCCAACGGTTGCCGCCGATAAGCACCAAGGCTGCATAGTCTTTCGGCATATTCTCAAAAGAATAATCGGGCAAAGTTCTGAAACCGCCGATAGGACGGACAGTGTCCAATGTCGGTGCAACGGTATGCACTTCGTACTTGATTTCACCATCCGGTATCACGGCCACATGAAGGGCCGTGGAGAGAAAAGCCCCCCAGTCTGCGTACCCATTTAACAAGACAAATAAAACTTTCTGTTTCATTGATGTATCTATCTTCTTAGTTTAATAACTTCGCCGCAAGTTTGTAGGTAAAGAGAATTCGGGGATTGGACAACTCCCATCGCTGAACCTCATCCCGTATCAATTCTGCGTGCTCCTTGCTTATGTCTCTCAAGGCATTTCCCACGGATTTCCTTAAATACTTGCTTTCATGTGCCTTGTGCTTACAGATCAACGCAATGGCAATTGACGGATTCTCCTTGAAGAACGGACGAGTTGTCCAAATCCTCAACCCTTCAGTTACGGCACGGATAACATTCGGATTGTCGTCATTCAGCCACTCTTCGATGAGCGGTAAAGACGCTTCATATCCTCTATACTTGCAAACTTCATCGAAAGCCATTGCAAGCATTTCCTGTACACGCCAATTCTTGTCTATACTGACCGTCTCTTTCAGAAAACAAAGAGCATTATTATTCTCTGTTGCCAATCTACCCAATAGCGTTGTCGCCAGCATCCTGAATTGGTAGGCTTCATGCCTGAACAGTTCGAGGGCAAGTTCAAAAAATTGTTTCCTCGGGTATGCGGAAAGGATTTCATTAGCCCCATCAAGGATGTGGTGAAAACCATGCTCTATTTGCCGTATCTTGTTTAATAAGTTATCGATATTCATTTGTTGAGTGTAAAATTCTTCATTCTTCCATTTTTCTTATCGGGTGCCGGATCACAGTCCTTCGCTTTTCGGGAGCGACTTTCCGGGCGTCACTGAGATAGATTTCATGATGCATGCGCTTATCCGTAATGTCGAGGACGTAGCCCCGGCTCTTCATGTATTCGTGCATAAGTGCGACAGTAACCGGCTCGTCATCATAAGAACCGACATGCATGCATTGGACGCATAAGCCCTCATCACAGGAGAGAAACTCAACCTTGGCAAAATCGGTTTTCTTTTTCTTCGTTGCTTCCCGGATTGCCCACTCGAAATCTGCTTTTGTCACAAAGTCCGGAAGACGGATGACCGATATCCACTTGAAGCTTTCCTTTCGGGCATAGTCGATCCCTTTTACGCCATCCTGCCACCAGAAGCCTTCGAGCGGCGGCACGACATAATCGAAATACCCTTCGATCCGATGATCGCCTTTTTGGCTCATTTTGATGGTAAACGCGATTCCATACAAAAGCCCGATCGACTGTTTGTATTCTCCCTCCTCTGCATTCGGGTCTCCCTGTCCTCGAACGGCTATGTAGTTCATGCTTGGCACGGTAATGATACCGGGCTTGCTGGGGGGCATATAGAATTCCCTGTATTCTTTTTTGTAGTCAAAAGCCATTGGTTTATTCCTCCATCTTATCTATTTGTTGCTTGTTTTGATATGCATCCTTATCTTCCTCATCGCCCAGTCGTAATGGCTTGCCGTTGTCGAAACACAGTAAGCACCGAGTGTGGAAGTGGAAGTGGAAGTGCCAGGCCAATCGAACGCCCCCTTGACAAAGAGTTCATCGTTGGAGAATTGCCCTATCAGAGTCATTACCTCCTTGTGACTCTCTTTTAAGTTCGCTTTTGCTTGTGTCAATGGCGTGCTTTGATGCTTCTTCCAAAACTCCACGTTCATTGCCGGGTATGTGTTCCAGTTGTACGGTTCGGGCAGGACGGTTTTGTACCCGCCGTCAAGCTTGGCTTTTATCCACCTTAGTAGCAGTTGATGCCACTCGTACAGATATACAAGCACATCACGCAGGTTCCTGTCCCTGCTCCAATGTGTTTCTTTCCCGGCCGTTGCCATTTCGTCGGCAAAGGCTGCCTTCTGCCGTTCTTCGCTCATACTGTCGATGAGTTTCCACATCTTGTCGAATTGTCCGTTGGCAGATGTTATCAAATCCCCTTTTGTCGTTGCTCTTGCCATAGTCGTTATTATTTATCATAGAGTTCCTTGCTAAAACTCCGGCAATGCCCGTTGGGGGCTTCAAAAGTCAGCAATTCGCCGTATAGCTCTTCTCTGATGTTGCCGATGATCTTCACATTTTTGCTTCTCAACTCATCCCGGACAAGTTCGATATCCTCCGCCTCCAACATAATCCTTGTCTTGCCGGCAACAACTTCACCTTTTCTCTCCGGTTCTTTTCAGGATGGCAAACGATGTCTCGCCCAAATCGAACTCTATCCGGTCGCCATCAATGGCTTTTATCTCAAACCCTATATTGCGATAGAATTTTTTCGACCGTTGCAAATCACTGACATAAATCCAACAGGCATATATTTTTTAATCTTCATTCTTATCGTGTTCTTTTTCCGTACTCCGTGCAAACCTTGTCGTGCAATGAGACAATGCCGCCACATTCCGTGCAGGTGTATCGAGCGGGGTGTGTTTCCATGAAATGAAATAAAATACCCCGTTTCCCTTTACAATCTCACTATTTTCGACCGGACTTTCCTTGTAACGGCTGTTGTAACTTCTTTCGAGGTTTCTTATAAGTCTACAAGGGAAGTCGCCACACTGATAGTAATAAGTAATCTCTTTCAGCAGCACGCAGTCCTTTATCCTGCCTTGCGACAATGTTCCGGTCTCCCTTTGCCTTCCCGCGTACAGCCGACGCAAGTTTTTTGCGTTTTCCGTGTATGACAATGCTTATGGCAGACCATACAGTTCATACCGCAGGGAGCGAGCATTTCTATGTCAATGCAGTCAATTCGCATATCTCTTTCCCCATTTATTCTATGCTGCAAAAATAATAATTTTCTTTGTACCGTCGTGCTTTTATTGTTCTATTAATTCCTGTATCTCGTTAAGATGCAACTCAATATGTCCCAAATATCCATCAATCACTTGGCGAAGAGTTACAGCAATACCCTCGAAATTCTGCCATGAATTTTCAAGCTTAGTATGGTCAACCGATTTTATCACTTGAATCATGTGCAGATTGTAATACTTCTACAACTGAATCGTAATATTCCAATCAGCATTTTGATAATCCTGTAAAGCGATCCACAAGTCATTATCCTGTTGATAATCGGGAAAGTCAAGTTTATCGTTGTACTGTAATCGAACCACGCGTTGGTGATTATTTGCAGCAGAATCAACCAAATGATCCAGTATCTGTTTGATAGTCCTGTTTTGTTTATTCCTCTTTTTTGTAATTGTATCAACTGGTAAATCAATCAATTTTTGCTCCCAAGTATCAATATACCGTAGAATCCCATTTGTAACATTTGAAAAATCCATTTTTATTATTTGTTTTATTGAGTCAAAAACAGTAAAACATTCAACTCCTCAACGTCAGGCAAATCAGATGAGTTTGTACTTTACTCTTTGCGATGATTATTAGAATCGTCTTCATCCTAATTTCGTTGCACTTCGGTTTCTTTGCATACGAGACAACATGAGCTAGGCACAGTTTTCACCTTATATCCAATTCGCTTGATTAAAAATCACAAATCTTTTAGCAGACCATTCTCATCGTATTCGAACATAGGCCCCCACACCACCTCCCAATAATACCCGTCAAGATCGGAGAAGTAGGCATGATAACCGCCCCAGAAAGTTTCCGCGGGTTCTTTCGCGATTCTGCCTCCTGCTTTGCATACTTTTTCTATAACCACATCCACCTCTTCACGTCTTTCCACATTGTAGGCGAGTGTAATTCCCGCAAAGCCCTCGGCAATTTTCGGTGGATTCGTTTCACTGATGTCTTTGGCGAGCAGCCCCAGCGGATAAAGCTCAAACTTCGTACCTGGTGTATTGAAGAATATAACCTGTGGTTCATCTCCTTTCTCGCAGGTTTCGAAACCGAGTCCATCACGATAAAATCTTATTGCAAGGCTCATGTTGCGGACACCAAGGCAAATACAAGTAATTTTATTCATATTCACATGATATTTTAGTTATTGTGTGTCGAATCTATACTCCTGGAGTTAACAGTATTTCACTTGTTTATCCGTATATCAGGATCGAAACTGTAGTTTCGCTTGCCCTCTATAACCGTGGCTTGCAGAAATAGTGCCCTGAAACGGTCGAATGTGTTTCTTGCGACGCCGTACCTCCCGCATATCATGGCGATCGTCCGCCCGTCATTTAACAAGCCGGCTATTTCTTCTCCCGCGTCGATCAGGCGTTGGAGCTTGGTATAGCTTCCCCTCCTGCGACCCAGTATGACGCCTTGTTCCCGTCGTGCCGCCAGGGCCTCTTTGGTGCGGGCGGATATGAGGTTTCGCTCGATCTCGGCCACCAGGCCGAACGCAAAGCATAACACCTTGCTGTTGATGGTATCGTCAAAAGAATAGCGATCCTTGGTACTGTACAGGAACACGCCTTTTTCGAGCAGTTCCCCCACGATCGTCATAATATCGGTAAGCGTGCGGCTTAACCTGGAAAGTTCTGTCACGATCAACGTGTCCCCGGCTTTTAACCGCTTTACCGTTGCCCCGAGTTTCCGGTCGCGTCTTTTCTTGCTGCCGCTCACGACTTCCGTGACCCAGCAATCCACCACCATGTTTCTACTACCGGCAAATCTCGTGATCTCGTGTCGTTGGTTAGTCAGCGTCTGCCTTCCCGTGCTGACCCTTAAATAAGCTACTACCATAGTCGGAAAAATTAAAAAAGCACGAAATTGCCTTTTCCCGACAATTAAAAGGTATAATCACTCTATTTATTTGCACGATAAATCGTTCGTTTTCAGAGGCAAAGGTATTGTATTTATTTCAACTAGACAAGCATTTCGTGCAAAATATTGAATAATAGAACATTAAAAGACGGGATTAGCTTTAGAAAGTATTTCGAATCAATAAAATAATAATTTCACTAAAAAACGAAGGATAAAAAGTGAATCACTGCTTGTTTTCGCGTGCTTGCAATTTAATAATGTAATGTACCGGGGTGGCTGTTTCCTGCACATGCCTCCCGGTACGGATAAAACAGAATATATGAGAAAAAGCTTACTCGTCTTGCCGTTTCTGTTGCTGCTGTCCGCCGGTTTCTCGGTGGCCCAGGAGCCACTACCGCGTGACACCGCCGCTGTGAAGGTCTATTTCCAGCAGGGACAGGCCACGCTGGATTCCACGTTCCGGGACAACGGTTCCCGCCTGGACTCGTTCTCCCGCCGTCTGGCCTCGTTTCGGGGTGATACCACCTTCCAGATTCGATCGGTTCGCGTCGTTTCCGGAGCTTCCCCGGAGGGTTCCTCCAAAATCAACAGGAGTTTGTCGGAACGGCGTGCCACGGCCATCCGCTCCTATCTCGAAAAGCGGGTTTCCCTGGATGGTCACGCCTTTGAGGTCGAATCTCCCGGCGTGGACTGGGAGGGCCTCGCCTCCCTGGTCGAATCCTCCGATATGTCCTACCGGGACGAAGTGCTGGAGATACTGTATCATACTCCCGAGTTCGTTATCCGTGAGGGCAAGGTCGTGGATAGCCGCCAGCGTCAGCTGGGCATGCTGCACGGCGGCGAGCCGTGGTGTTACATGGAAGAGCGCTTCTTCCCGGAACTGCGCGCCTCGGGAGTGCTCGTCGTCGTTGAAACCGGGCGGGAGGATACTTCCAGCCCTGAACCGGTCGCCCCGCCGCGCGATACCGTTGTCGTAGAGCACCGGGACACGGTGGAGGTCATCCGACGCGACACGATGGATGTACTTTGCCCTATTGTCCCGGCCCGCAAACCCTTCTACATGTCGCTGAAAACAAACTTGCTCTACGACGTGGCCCTGGTGCCGAATATCGGAGCGGAGTTCTACCTGGGCCGCGGCTGGTCGCTGGGCGGTAATTGGATGTACGCCTGGTGGAACAGCAAGAAGCGTCATAATTACTGGCGCCTCTACGGCGGGGAGCTGGAGATCCGCAAATACTTCGGTCGTCGCGCGGCAGAAAAACCGCTTACCGGGCATCACCTGGGACTCTACGGGCAGCTGTTCACGTACGACTTCGAGCTCGGGGGTACGGGTTACATGGGCGGCAAACCGGGCGGCACGCTTTGGGAGAAGATGAACTACGCTGTGGGTCTGGAATACGGCTACTCGCTGCCCGTCGCCCGTCGCCTGAACCTGGATTTCGTCATCGGCTTGGGCTACTGGGGCGGCGAATACCATACATACGACCCCGTCGACGATCATTATGTCTGGAAAGAGACCAGGCAGCGCCACTGGTTCGGGCCCACGAAAGCGGAAATCTCCCTCGTGTGGCTGATCGGCCGGGGTAATTACAACGAAAAGAAAGGAGGCAAGCGATGAAAAAGATATTCCATACGGTGACAATGGCGGCACTCCTTGTCGCCGCGACATCCTGCGAGCACAAGGAGCTGTGCCTCGACCACGCGCACGCGGTGGAGGTGGAGGTGGTCTTCGACTGGCGTAACGCTCCCAACGCCGCCCCGGCTTCCATGTCGCTCTACCTGTTCCCGGGTGACGGCGAGGCGTTGCGTTATGATTTCACGGGTCGCGACGGCGGCACCATCCGCGTTCCTATCGGAAAGTACGAGGCGCTGTGCCTGAACTCCGACACCGAAAATATCGTTTACCGGAACACGGAACGCAAGGGTACTTTCGAGGTGACGACCCAGACGAGCCCGCTGCTGGGGGGCCTTTCCGCCCTGGGCGTGCGCTCCGAGGGTGCCCCGAGGGCTGACGGGGCTGAAGACGAGCGCGTCGCGCTGTCCCCGGATATGCTTTGGAGCGACCACGCGGAAAGCATCGAGCTGAAACATGTCCCGGTTCGGCAGAGGATCACGCTTTACCCGGAACAGTCGGTTTGCAGGTACACGGTCGAGATCCGCAACGTCGAGAACCTGAAATATGTCTTTGGTGTCAGCGGTTCGATCTCAGGCCTCGCGGGAGGCCTGTTGCCCGGCACGGACATGCCCAACGCGAACAAGGGCGCTTACCTTGCCGTGAAAGTGAACATCACGACCAAGGACGGGGCCCGTGTATATCCGGCAGAATCTGTCGGCGAGTATGATTGGGCCGCCGTGGCTGTCGGCACGAACTGGCAGGCCGGTAAGAAGTACATCTACACGCTTGACTTCTCGGAGGGTGCCGGTAAGGTCGATCCGGAGAAAGAACAACCTGAAGATCCTACCGTTGACCCGTTCGATCCGGGCGAGGATATCCTGGGCAGCCCCATCAAGTTCACCGTGGAGGTTAGCGAGTGGGAAGACGCCGGCGCGCAGGATATAACAACTATGTAACCAACCCTCCGGTCGCGCGACGGCCGGGCAAACGGGCCGGAAGGGGTTGAACCGGGTAAACGTGTCGTAGGTGAAGAGGCACACGCGCGACACGTTCCGGGGGGAGAGCCGCGAGAGGGCTTTCCCTGTCCCCTTCCGGTCACTAAAGGCAATTTTCGCCTGAACAAAAAAACAGGATATAAAAAACAGGGCCATGAACAAGCAGGAGCTGATAAAAGCGGTAGCCGCCGCGAGCGGGTTGTGCGTCGTGGATGCCTCGAAAGAAATGAGCGCTTTCGAGAATATTTTGGAGGACTGTATGGCGCGAGGGGAAATACTCTCGTGGTCTGGCGTGGGCGCCTTCTGCGTGCGGGAACACAAGGCTCGCCCGGGACGCAACCCGTTCACGGGGTTGGGGATGAGGATTCCGACCCGTAAGGTCGTGAAATTTTCCCCGGGAAAGTCCTTGCGCGAGGCTGTCATAAAGAAAGGAATCCACGGGAGGCGTGCTCGATGCACCGATAAGGAAACATGATATAAATGACTAAATGACATGAATATGGATCTAAAAAAGAATTTATGCCGGGGGCTCGGGAACCGGAGCCTGCCGGTATTGTTTTCGGTTCTCCTGTTCGCCTCGTGCCAGGACGACCTGCAAACGAGTGTACACACGGGGCCCGGCATCCGCTTCTCGGTTTCCGACGGGGCGGGATGGCGTGCCACGCGAGCCGAGGGTAGCCCCGCGGAAGAGACGACCCCGAGGGATTCCCTTCTGGGCGTGCTGCCCCTGCAGGCCGCGGACGGCGGCGAGGGGTTGTACCTGCACGCCATGATCTCCGACAATACCGGCAACGCCCTTGCGGATGACGAACGGATCGGCACCCGTTCCGCTCCCGTGAAGGACATGGAGACCTACGGGAATTTCGGGGTCTTGGCCTACCTCTACACGGGGGCGTGGGACGGCAGCGCCACGCCCGGTTTCATGTACAACACGGAGGTGCGCGGCGATGGCGGCGTGTGGTCGCCCGCGGCGGATCACAACTGGCCGGGCGAGGGGCAGAAACTCCGTTTCTTCGCTTATGCGCCCTACAACACTCCGGGGATCGAGCTACCCGCACAGCATGAGGCGGGATACCCCGGCTTAACCTATACTGTTCCCGAAAAGGTACAAGACCAGAAAGACCTGCTCGTGGCCGCTTCCGGGGAGATGGCGGGCGACCACAACGCCACGGCCCCGCTGACCTTCAGCCACGCCCTGACCGCCGTCCGGTTCGTTGTCGGTGACGACATGCAAAAAGGAAGTGTGACGAAAATAGCCCTCCGCGGCGTGTACGGCAAGGCCGTTTATGATATGGACGGAGACTCGTGGAGTGCTTTCGAGGAAACGAAAGATTTCTCGCAGACGCTTGATAAAAAAGTGGACGGCCAGCCCGGGAATGAGATCACCTCCGGGGAGGGCACTTTCATGATGATCCCGCAGCAGCTGCCCCAGGGCGCGGAGATCGAGGTGGTCTTTACCGATGACCTGACGGGAACCGAGCGGACGCTGAAAGCCGACATCGCCGGGGCGACATGGCCCCAGGGCAAGACCGTCACTTACCGGATTTCCACCTCGAGCATCCTCGTCGTGCCGACTTTCGAGGTGACTGCTCCCGAGGCTTTCACCTATCAAGGAGGTACCAGCGAGTACTCGGTGACCAGCTATCTCGCCGTCTCCCGTGAAGGCGATGCAACGCAGGGTGTGCCGCTGGCGTGGACGGCCGAGTTCGTCGAGGATGACGGTAGCGGGGGCTACAACGTGATCGACCGTCCTGAATGGCTCACTGCTTTCACCGCGAGCGGTAACGGTGGCACGTCTGCCACGATGCTATCTGCCACGATCGCGGCCCAGCAGGGCGTTACCTCCAACCCGCATAACGAGGTGTTGCGGGCGGCAGCTCCCGTGAGCGGTACCTACGACCTCTCGACCAAGGGCGGCACCGAACCTGTGAACACGGCAAACTGCTACGTTATCAACGCCCCCGGTACATACAGCTTGCCGCTGGTTTATGGCAACGCCGTCAAGAACGGGGCGGCCAACACCTCGGCCTATATCCCGTCGGTCATCGACATCCCGGATGAGGAAGAGCGTTACTTGACACACTTCGTAAACCATCTCGATTCGGTTATCACCGATCCGTATATCTACAACAACGCGAACTGCACGCCCGCCAATGCCACGTTGGTATGGCAGGACGAGCCGGAACTGGTGACGAACGTCCGCCTTTCGCCTGACAAGCGCGGCTTGCTTTTCGACGTGCCGCAGGAATCGATCAAGCAGGGAAACGCCATCGTCGCCGTGCGTGACGCCGCCAACACCATCATGTGGAGCTGGCATATATGGGTGACGGATTTCGTGCCGGGACTCCCCCCGACCGTGGAGGAGCGTTACGATCCCCGGAAGACCCAGCGCGACAAGGTCGTGACCAATTACCAAGGGGTGCAATATACCTTTATGGGAAACTGTATCGGCTATTGTTATGAAGGCATCACCACCTACGATGCCCGCAGCGTGAAGGTGCGCTTTACACAGGCGGAAACCGGTGCTATAAAGGTCATAACGCTCATACAAACGCCTGCAGTCGTAAATCCCGGCAATGCGCCCTATTATCAGTTCGGCCGCAAGGATCCGATGCTGCCCGGTATGCTCGACGCTTCTGGTTCCTCTGTCGATAAGAGTTGCTATTCCGACGGCTACGCGTTTAAACTCTCGAATGACCAAAGCTCCATCGGCGCTAGCATCCAGAACCCGCATATATTTTATGGCGTGAGAATATCCAGCTGGTTCTCCGGTGCTCTTCATTATTACAACCTTTGGAGTGCCGACAACATGGAGTATAATGTGCATAACGACAATGCGGTGGTCAAGACGATTTACGATCCCTCGCCCGTCGGCTACCATCTGCCTGCGTCGAACGCCTTCACGGGATTTACGTTTGATGGCACGCACAGAAGCGGCTACGACAAGATTAATACTCCCTATCGCGACGACACGGAGGCTACCTATAATTTTGGTATGGAGTTGTATTGTAACAAGATGATGGGCCAGGGAAGTTACGACACTGCGGGCGGTACAGTCTTCTTTTCGTTTGCGGGTCAACGCCCCTATCAGAGAGGCAAGCCTACCATGTGCGGTATAGATGGTACCTGCTGGAAGGCCGTATATGCTACTAACACTGTCATCCGCCGGCCTTATATAGTTGCCCCGGAAAACACCTACAGCAACGCCAGCGCCTACTTGGTGCAACCCGTTAGGGAATGAGCGTGCGGGAGATGCTTAAAATAGTGAGACTCCAGCGATGACAACCGTTCATGCAACGTGTCATTGCTGTTTCAATCCTAAGAAAATCTAAATCGCAGGCGGCGGATGGGATAACACCCGCCCGCCGCTTTGCTTTTAAATTATCAGTCAATTCATCTATAACGATTCAAAGCCATGGAAATGACAGGATTTACACAAAAACTCCAGAAAGAGATCGAGCGTAAGATCGTCCAGATAGAGACCTCCGATCACAGTATACTGAACAAGTCTATCGAGGCATCACGTGTTTTGGGTGACGCGTTCAAGCGTCTGAAAGAGTTCATCATCTCTTACGAGTTCGCCAGCGAGGAGGAAGAAATCTTGTTTTTCAAGGAGATAAAACCCCGCCTGTTTTCCCGGTTAATCTATTACCGGAAGATTTACAATATCGAGATGAACCGTCCGGTGGGGAGTATCGAATCGCAGAAGGAGTACCTCCTGACGGAGATGGATGATCTGGGTCGGTACACCCGCAAACGGCTTGACTTTATCCGTTATTACCGCAGCGGCGCCACACACCTGGACAGCCTCTATTTCCTGCGCGGGCAGACCGACACGGAGCAATACCTGGAAACCTTCTACTATGAACTCGACCCGCAGTTTTCGACAAACGCGGATTTCAAGGTGGCGAAAATCCTGGCCAACGACATGTTGTCGGTTTATCTTATGGGCGAATTGGAATCACTGGAGAGTACGAACCACCGGAACATGGTTCTCCCATTGCCTGACGTGCGTCCGACATGGCAGGACTCGAAGACGGATCTGACGGAACTTATTTACCTGCTCGACAGTAAAGGCTGCTTCGGCAATGTGCCACTCACGCAACTGGCCAGCTACATTTCCAACGCTTTCAACGTACACCTCGACATGAACCTTTCGAGGACATTCTGCGATATGAAAATCCGAAACAACCCGACACCGTGGCTTGACAAGGCGACAGAGGCCCTGCTTAAACGTATGCAGACGTGGAAGCGAAACAAGAAAAACGGCAATTCCGAGTAGAACATGAACCGGTAAGGCACTTTATCCCTTATAGAAGCACTGATAATCAGCGTTGTATATAACAAAAAAAACCGAGGTCGGTTTTCCCTCGTAACTGTCTTTGGAACTTTTCTGAACACCCGTGTTTGCACCCGTATGTCTTCACCGCATGAACCGTTGAGAATCAGTTCACTGCAAATTATCAAAAAAAAGTCGTACCGACCTCGTCTTAAGCTGTCCATATAACCCCGACCTTTGTAACAGACTAAAAAAAAAGAGTATGAAAATCATAGTGTTCGGTTCGCGAGCCTATAACGAGCTTGTCGGACGTATAGAGAAAATAGAGGGGCCGCAATCGCCTCTCCCCCTGGAAAGGAGCGTGTACGGAATAAGGAGTATATAAACGACGAATGGATGGACGGCGAGCAGGTCTGCCGTTACCTGGGCATCAGCGGGCGTACCCTTCAACGCCTCCGCTCGGATCACGTGATCACCTGTTCGACCATCAACCGGAAGCTGTATTATTCCCTCACGGAAATCCGCCGTGTCCTGAAGGAGCGTTCCCCGGTCGGTCTTTACCACCCGGAACGCCTCGTTGAACACTCTCGCTTTGATAAAAGCGGCTTTTGACAATAGCCCGGACTGCTCGTAAAGGTCGAGGAAACGGGCATGTTCCACGGCTGAAAAGTTTACCGAAAAGCGGTAAACGGCCGGGTCGTTTTTCGCGGGTCGTCCCCCTTTGCCCCCTCGGGGCTTTCTGTTCTTTTCCATCGCATCGAAATTTTAAGGAGAGGCCAGGGCCCCACCGGTTCCTGAAAATTCCGATCCCTTCGCGGCTTGCCGCCTTTCTGAAAAGCACCGACTCCGGAGGTGCTTTCTCCCCCTTGCGGGCAAGCTGTTTTCTGCTGCAAAACGAGAATCGTGCAGCAGAAAACACAGCTTGCTATTTGCCCTTTGCAAATACCTTCTGCCCGCTCGCGGACAGAACATTGAAAGAGCCGCCGTAAAACGGGGCAAGGACGGCTTCATTAGCGTCGGGATCGTTCACGAGGCAAAGATACCGACCTATTCAATCGCTTGTACTATAATCGATTATGCCACTTGCGTCCACTTTGACGCCACACGCGGCCATAGCGGAAAAAGAGCATACAACCCGTGTTTTTAAGGGTTTACTTTGCACGTGAGAACGGATACGGGTAATGACACATCCCCCTGTCCGCACACGTGCGGACGGATGCAGAAAACACCGTGTGCAGAGGAAAAAGCGGGTCTTTGTCCGGATAAGCAAATGCGGTTGCGCGTGAGTATAAAATCGGACACGCGCCCATGCACCGGCATACCGGCGTAACAGCCTGCCAGCGCACCAGCATATATGCGTGCCGGCATACCAGCATAAAATCTCATGCCGTCACTTGCCCAGATACGTGAAGAGATGAACGATTACCCGATTGTATAACTAAAAACGCATGGAACAATGAAAGAGAAAACGAAATTCGTGGCCTTCTCCACCCAGAAAGGCGGAGCGGGCATATCTTATGCAAAAATTTACATAACATCCCCGTCGATCCACTGCTTCAGCGTGGCAACGCCCCACACCTGCGGGTCGTCGAACATGGTGTCGAGCCGCCCGATACCCTCGCCGAAGGTTACGAGCAGCGTTTCATAGGAGATTTCCTTGTTTACTTCATTCGTTTTCATATTCTCGCTTTTACGGGCGGCTTTTGCCGCCCCGAAATTTTTTAATCAGACAAGTTCCACTCTAACCCTGCTCATGTTCGCCCAGAACACGCCGTTGCAGTAGTAGGCGTAGCCGTTATGCCAGTTGCTCCTGCGGCGTATCACGTCCTGCTCGGGTGGTCGTATCTCGATACTCGTGGTGTAGATGTTGTGTCCCACGGTAATGACGAGGTTGCACCTTCGCCATATCTCGGAATGGGTTTTGAACCCGTTTTTCCCCTCGATGAGCGCAAGGGCCGTCTTGACTGCTTCCCGAACTTCCCAATCCCACTCCCCGAAGGGTTTGGGCGGGCGTGCCATGTAGCTTTTATAGATGATTTTCATTGTTTTGTTTTTTTTGTAGGGCGGCTTTCGCCGCCCCGATTTTTATGCTGTCATTCGTTTCCGTATAAGGGACATGTTCCCCTTCATCAGTTTCAGTATTTGCCCGTGGTACGGGGTATTCTTGTTACACACGCCACGGCTCTGCACGACCTCCATGCGTTTTAGGGACACCTCTATCGTTTCGATACGTTTGCCGTCGATTGTGGCCGAGAGTATGAGCGAGTCGGCTTTCAGATAGTATTCGTTGGTAAACACACAATGGTGCATGGCCTCGCCCTCCTGCCGTATGGCTTCAACGCTGTCCAATACCTTGATGCAGATTTCCCCGTCGGAAAACTCCACTCCGAAAAACCGCCCTTTGGCTTCGACAAACGAGGCTTCCTGTTCCAACGCCTTGCGCCGTTCCTCCTGCCGCCGTTCCATTTGCATGTGCCGCCGTTTTTTTGCCATGTAGAGGTCATGCGCTGCGGGCAGGTCTGCGGGACACACGAAATGGGCGTTATGCAGGTCTTTCCCGAAAAATCGCAGCAGGTCGATGTAGTCGCACCATTCCGTCGGTTTCCCGATAGCGTACCCGTTACGGATGGCGATACGGATGGCCGGCCAATAGTCTGCGATATTGCGGGAGGAACAGGCGAAAAATCGCACGAGTGCCGTTTGTCCCGCTTTAAGCAGCGTTTCGGCCTTGTTCTCCGAGAGCAGCAGGTGGATAAGGTCGAAAGGGGTTACATCGGGGAGTTGTTTGCCGTAACCGCTTCGGCGCAGTTCGGGGATAAGCCGTTGCCGGGGATAGATGCGTGTGGGCGTGATGTTGTATTTCCCGTCGTTCTCCGCCCGCAGTTCCAATGCGCTCGACCAACTCCACCCGTGAACGAAGAAGCCCATCGGGCGCAGCCGTGCGAAGGTTGCGGAGCGTCCGTCGGGGGCAATCCACCGCTGTACGGCTTCGATATGGGTGTAAACGGGCATCTGTCCCACTTTCGCCCAACACTCGATATAGACGAAGCGCAGGACTTGAAAACCCTTGCAGCGGGTTACGATACACAAATACTCGTAATCGTTGAACTTGCGGCGCAGGGTGGTTTCCACTTTCAGCGTGGTGTGGCAGTGCGGACACTCGCACCCTAACAGATTGTCCGTGAGTTCTCCGTTTTCGCTCTGCCACGTGTGGCCGCACTCGGTGCAGGTGATAAGTCCTTTCGGCGTGCGGCGTCCGATATGCTCGATGCAGTTCTTGTACCCCCATTCGATTTGTGCGGGGGTAAGCGGCGGCAGGTGTTTACTTGCCGCCACAACGCTCTGTTGGAATTTTGTTCTCGGTTTCATAACTAAAATAGACTGGGCATTAGTTTGTTATCTTCGATTTTCTTGGGTTTGGACTTGGCTTTCGCCAACTTGGCGTAGGCTTCGCTCTCGGCCTTCCGTATGGCGTTCCGCCGTGCCTCGGCTTTTTCCTCCTCGGTCAGTTCGACGGTGTGATTGACCACTACCTTGCAACTGACGGGTTTGCCGATGTCGATGTCCTCCTCGTCGTAATAGTGGAGTGCCATAGAGTATATTTCCTCGTCGGCAAACCCGTTGCAACCGCTCTGCCGTACTTGGTTGATGATGAAAGTGCAGCAATCGTCAATGTTCTTTTTCGGGTTGGCGTATCGGGGTGCGAAAAGTTCGTCCTCCCGTGCCCGTGCGTCGAGATAGTTCTGTATCGTCAGTTTGAAATAATCTGTTCCTTGTGCCATGATTTTTTGGTATTGTGGGGCGGCGAACCGCCCCGTGTTCAACATTTATTCGTCCTTTCCGAGAAGCCGCCGCACCTCGTCCTCTTTGGTCTTTTGGAAAATCCATCCCGCTTTCTTCTGCCCGTCATGCGTCAGCCGTGCGTTGAAGCGTCCCCCGAGTGCGTGAAGGGCGTCCTTGACGGGCTTGGTGTCCCCGAATACGGCTATCGCCTTCTCGGAATAGTCCACGATGATAAACCCGCCTTGCACGCTCGTTTCAGTGCGTTCCGCCCGTTTTTCGTCTTTCGGCTCGGGCAGACATATATTCTCCTCGTTTCCTGCGATATATGCCAGCCTGTCGATGTACCCTTCACGGGTGTAGTGGGTCAGTTTGCAGACACTCCACCCGTATTTCGGACTTTTGCCGAGCGTGAAAACGGGATAGCGGTGTTCGTTCTTGGGGTCGTATTCGGAGAGGTGCGCCGTTTGCGGGAAATTGGCCGCCGCCTTTCTCAACTCCCCGAAGCCGTTGCGGGAGGTGGCCGAAAAGCCGAGAATGACGGTACGCACGCTTCGGGTGGTCGAACACTCGTAAGAGGGGTCAGTGTATTCCGTTTCGTTGAGTTCGGCGATGATTACGCCCTGCACCCCTTCGGGCATGATGCGGCGTAACCTCTGCGCTCCTATTTCCGCTATGCGGTCATGCTCGGCTTTCTCTTTGGCGGCGGCGATGGCCTGCGCCGTGGCTTGCTCTTCCGCCTGCCTCACGAGCAAAGCCGCCTCGAAAGCGTCCATGAACTCGGGGTTCACGTCGTCGTAGTACCTGCCGATACCGAATGTTTGCGAGAGGGGTCGCAGAATGTCCGTTTGGCTGATTTCCTTTGTTTCGGTATCGACCATGTGGTACACGTAGCCACGGGCGGTGTGTTCCACCTTGTAAACGACGTAACGCTTTCTGCTCGCACCCGCACCGATACCGATGATTACCTGGTTTTCCTTGACTACCTGCACCTGCGTGTCCGTGGTAGTCGCTCCGAATAATGAAATGTACTTTGTCATACCTGTAAAAATTTAGAAGATGTGAGTGAATAGGAAATAGAAAAAGCCGGTTAGAGCCACGAGAGAAACAAGGCAGGAGAAAATGCCCCGCAGGATGTCATAACAGAACGTGAAGCCCAAAACGACCCAAATAAAATCGATACCCCACACGTGGAAGCCCAAAGCCACCGCCCCGACCTTTACCGCCAACCCGACCTTTGCCTTTATGCCAAGTGGAAGGTTGGAGGATTTCTGTTTCCATTTATTTTTCTCTTCGTTTCTCATAACCTTTGACTTTTTTTTATGCCGTAGCGGAGCCGGTATGGATGGAATCTGTTTCGGTAGCATCAAAAGGTGTCGGGGATAGCTGCTGCAAGATTTTGTCGGAAAATACGCTCGCCCGCAGGGAAAGAGGAAGATTTTGCGGCAAACCGCCCCGCGGCCCGATCTTGCAGCAGCGTGAGCCCCGTAACTACCTTTGCTACTGACAACAGATTTCCATACCGCGCTCCGCGGCATGAAAAAAAAGAGAGGAAAAGGTTATGGGAGAGAAACGGGGAGAAAACGATATGCCGTGAACGCTCGCGAAAGTCGGTTCACGGCTCACCCTGCATGGAATGATAAATCGCCCGCGAACATTTCCTTTCACGGGCGATTGGCGTATCGGAACGTGCCGATCCCGTATCGGCGGAGGATCGTTTCCGCCGGACGTGGAGCCACTCGCTGCCACTTTTAAGACGGATACGTCCATATACCACTGGCTGATAACAAGATACTGTTCATTTGTGTACTTTTGGGCATCCGGGAAACAAAAAATGAAACAGAACATGGAAATAATAAGTATGGACGTGAAGGCTTTCGACGCGCTGGCAGGGCACGTGGAAGCCATTGAAAGAAAAGCCGAGGCGTTATGCCGCAGGCAAGAGGACGTGAGTTTGAAAAAATGGCTGGACAACCAGGATGTCTGTGACGTGCTGGGTATATCGAAACGTACCCTGCAAACCTACCGGGAGAAAGGGTTGCTGCCTTTCAGCCGCATCCGTCACAAAATCTTCTACAAACCGGAAGATGTCGGGAAACTGCTGCAATCGTCGCACTATCCTAATACCGCCGCGTTATGAGCCATTATTTCATCGACAAGCACGATCCGTGTGTGGCGGATCTCTTCCGGCGCTTGGAAAAGGCCGGCAAGGCACTGGATAAACTGGAATCCTCCGGAGGCCGGACACTCAAGGGAGAGCGGTTCGTCACCGACGAGGAATTGTCCCGGCTGCTGAAAATCAGCAGGCGTACATTGCAGGAATACCGCACGGCGCGGATCATTCCCTATTATTTGATTCAGGGCAAGGTACTATACATGGAATCCGAGATACAGAAATTCCTGGAAGATTCCCGGAAGAAATGTATCGGGGGACAGGAATGGGTATAAAAGAAGAACGGCCAAAACATTGGCCGTTCTTCTTTTTCAGTTCAATATCGTGTTCATGCCGGGGAGCTGCCAGACGACGGCGGTCGTCGTGGCCCTTCGGACAAGCCACCGTCGGAAGGCTTCGGCATTCCCGGATTTTAAGCGGAAAGCCAGCGCGGCGATCATTTCGAGCGAATACAGCTCGACAATACCGCCGTCACGGTTGCGCTCCCGGCGGTAAACCCTCTCCTCACAGAGTATGCCGCTTTTGAGTATGGAGCGGATGTTGCTCCCCACGGCAGGAACGAAGACTCCGAACAGGTCGGCAATCTGGTGGCGCGTGAGCCATACACGGTTCTCCGGCGCGTGGATTTCCACCCGCCCGTTTTCAATGCTGATAGGTTCTCTTGTCGTCATAGTCATACAAATTTATCAATTTTTGTTATACTGTTCAACCGTTTACCGTTATAATATCTGCCGTTTCCGGTTCGTCCTCCTCGTAGAGATTTATTTTCCGGCCTTTGGTCTGTTCTTTCAGCCGTTTCATGTCCTCGTCCACCTTGCGGTCGGTCACTTTGGCGTAAATCTGCGTGGTGGAAATGCTCTTGTGTCCCATCATGCGGCTGACAGTTTCGATAGGCACACCCAACGAGAGCGTGATATGTGTCCCGAAATTGTGCCTCGCCTTGTGGAACAGAACCCACAAAGCAGCCGTCAGCAAACAAGTAACAACAAAACGTAACCCGTTTGAAATGAGCGGTTTTTCATTATTCTGCCAAATACCGGAAACGCAACGGAGTGCGGAATATTGAGCCATTTCAGTTTCCAAGCCGTTAGCCGTCAGTTACCGAAGCAAGAACAGGTAACGCACGGAAAATGAAATTGTTGCAAGCCCGTGCTGATTGCACTGATACGCACCGTTCTGCAAATCAATGGACGCTTACTCATGAATTAATTTTGCGACAAAAACAGTAAGCGTATGAAAGTGGAAAAATTCAAGGTGTTGCTCTACCTGAAAAGGAGCGGAACGGACAAGTCGGGCAAAGCCCCGATAATGGGAAGGATAACGGTGAACCGCACGATGGCGCAGTTCGGATGCAAGCTGTCGTGCAAGCCGGAGTTGTGGAACGCAAGGGAAAGCCGTCTGGACGGCAAGAGCCGTGAGGCGGTGGAAACCAATGCGAAAATAGACAAGCTTCTGCTTGCGGTCAATAATGCTTTCGACACATTGGTTGAGCGTGGACAGGACTTTGACGCTACGGCGGTCAAGGACTTGTTTCAGGGAAGCATGGACACGCAGATGACCCTCCTGAGGATGACCGACCGCATCTGCGAGGACTTGAAGGCGCGTATCGGTATTGACCGTGCCAAAGGAACCTATCCCGCCTATTACTACATGAGACGGACACTGGGCGAGTTCATCCAGTGGCAGTTCAAGACGAAGGACATTGCTTTCGGGCAGCTTTCCGAACAGTTCATACACGATTACCAGAACTTCGTGATGGACGTGAAAGGATATGCTGTAGATACGGTGCGCCATTACCTCGCCATCTTGAAAAAGATATGCCGCATAGCTTACAAGGAGGGATATGCCGAAAGATGCCATTTCGCCAATTTCACCCTGCCAAAACAGAGTGAACGCACTCCAAGAGCCTTGAGCCGCGAGGATTTCGAGAAGATACGCGATGTGGAGATACCTGCATGCCGCACCACGCACATCCTTGTGCGTGACCTCTTCCTGTTTGCCTGCTATACGGGCACTGCCTATGCGGATGCGGTGAGCGTAACAAGGGATAATCTGTACACGGATGACGATGGAAACCTTTGGCTTAAATACCGCCGCAAGAAGAACGAGCTTCAGGCAAGCGTGAAACTGTTGCCGGAAGCACTCGCCCTGATTGAGAAATACCATGATGACAACCGCCCGACATTGTTCCCTATGGTGCGGCATCCTAATCTTCGGCAGCACATGAAATCGCTTGCTGTCCTCGCAGGGGTGAGCAGCACCTTGTGCTATCATCAGGCACGTCATTCCTTCGCCTCGCTGATTACGCTGGAAGCCGGAGTGCCGATTGAAACCATCAGCCGGATGCTGGGGCATTCCGATATAACCACCACCCAAGTTTATGCCCGTGTCATTCCGAAGAAGCTCTTTGAAGACATGGACAAATACATCGAAGCGACCAAAGATTTGAAACTTATTCTCTAACTGATAAAAACATCACAACCATGCGCAGTACATTTTCCATATTACCGTATATCAACCGAAGCAAAGTGAAAGCTGACGGCACGACCGCCGTCCTGTGCCGCATCACCATAGACGGCAAGAGTTCCACGATGGCAACGGGCATCTATTGCAGGCCGGAGGACTGGAACAACAAGACGGGCGTAATCCGCACCGTCAGAGAGAACAACCGCTTGCAGGAGTTCCGCAAATCCGTTGAACTTGCCTATGAAGATTCGCTGAAGAAACAGAACGTGGTGAGCGCGGAGATACTGAAGAACGCACTGGCAAGGAAAGCCGTCATTCCCGCCAAGCTGTTGCAGATGGGCGAAAGGGAACTTGAACGTCTGCTTGTCCGCTCAAAGGAGATAAACTCCACATCGACATACAGGAACTCAAAGTATTACCAGAAGTACCTGAAAGATTACCTCACGTCATTGGGCAAGGAGGACATCGAGTTCAGCGATATCACGGAGGAGTTCGGCAGTTCCTATAAAGCCTTCCTGAAACGCTACAAGAACTTCGGGCCGTCACAAATGAACAAGTGCCTGTGCTGGCTGAGCAAGCTGGTGTACCTCGCTGTGGACTACGAGATACTCCGTGCCAACCCGTTGGAGGACATGGAATACGAGAAGAAACCCGCACCGAAGCACAGGCACATCAGCCGTGCGGAACTGAAAGCCATCCTTGAAACCCCGATGCTCGACCCGTTACAGGAACTGGGTCGGAGGGCGTTCCTGTTTTCGATTTTCACGGGCTTGGCGTATGTGGACATCATGCTGCTCCATCCCCACCATATCGGCACGACTGCTGACGGCAGGCGTTACATCCGCATCAACCGCAAGAAGACCAACGTGGAGGCGTTCATTCCCTTGCACCCGATAGCGGAACAGATACTTGACCTCTATAATACGACGGACGACACAAAGCCCGTCTTTCCGCTTCCGAGCCGTGACGAGATGTGGTTCGAGATACACGAGTTGGGCGTGGCGATAGGGCGGAAAGAAAACTTGTCCTACCATCAAAGCAGGCACTCCTTCGGAACTTTTTTGATTTCTGAGGGAATACCCATCGAGAGCATCGCCAGGATGATGGGACACTCCGGTATAAAAACCACCCAGCGGTACGCGGAGATTACGGACAAGAAGATTTCAAAGGACATGGACAACCTGATGGCGGTCAGAATGATGTACGGGACGGGCAAATGGTACAAAAAACAAGAACTGTTAAAAGAAACAAACATTGATAATGAATAAATGAGGAATGCCAATGGAACGGGGAATAATCACAATCACTGAAAACGGGGCGGTCACGATGCCGACCGCTCCCGTCTGGATGACGCAGCAGGAAATGTCCGATGCGTTCAACGTGTTCGGATGTTACATCCGCAAGGCTATACACGCCATATACAAGAATGGCGAGTTATTGGAAAGCGAAACGAAGCGGCACGTCAGGAAGGATGGTAGGATTTGCTACGATGTTTACAGCCTTGAAATGGTGATAGCCGTTTCCTTCAGGTTGAGAAGTCGGGAGAGCATGGTTTTCAGACGGTTCATTATGGGCAGGCTGACCATAAGCGACAGACAACCCATCAACCTTTTCTTTTCGCTCTCCCCGTCATGTGGAAAGAGAGCGGAAAGTTGAACCGACCTCAGACGGCGTATGAAATACCCTCAAACGGCGTGTAAGGCTACCTCTTACGCCGTTTGAGGGTAACACCGTTTTTATAAGCCTATCTGAACGCTTCCCGGTAATTGGCGGCAAGCATCCGTTCGATGTCCGATTCCTTGTACAGAATCTTGCCACCTAACTGGTAATAGGACACCACCCCGTTGTTGCGGTAGTCCTGCAAGGTGCGTCGGCTCACTTTCAGCCGTGCCGACACCTCCCTGTCCGTCAGGAAACGTTCACCGCCCAATGTCGGACGGCTGTTTGCCATGAAGTTTTCGATGCCGTCCAGCAGACGGTCAAGGCTGTTGCCGAACTCGGCGACAAGCGCATGGTTCTTGGTAATCATTTCACTCATTGTTACGTTGGATTTAGTGGCCATATAAAAAATCAAGAGCCTTTACCTGACCGTCTGTCTTCCACAGGTTTGACAATACGCAGCACATCCTCCGGTCGGTAAAACACCTTGTGGTTTATCTGCGAATAGGCCAGCGTGCCGTTGTCACGTAGCGTCTGCAAGGTGCGCAGACTGATGTTCAAATGTTGGCAGACCTCTTGGTTGTCCATCCAGCGGTTTAATGACTTGCCGCCTTGCTTGGCAAGGAGTTCGTTCACACGGTCTGAGAAGCGGCTGAACTTCGCCGCCATTTCCTCAAACGCCTCTTTCTGAAAAATCAATACTTCCATTGTCGATACTGTTTTTATTGTTGATACTCGGTTTTGGACGCAAAGTAAATGGGCTTTGTGCATCAACAATGGGTTGGCACAATCGTGGCAGCTTGTGGCAGAGAGTGGCGTTTTCAGAGTTATTCTAAATTAGTCCAACGGAGTTTTGATAGGAGCAAGTTTGTGTTTCGGGCATACCGAAACGGCTTGCTCCCATACTACTTTAAGTAGTGTGGAGGCATATCATCCCGTTGGTCTTAATAAAACAATCTCGCTCTGCAATAATAAACTTTTTCATATTTCTTTCTTGATTTAAGACGCAATTGGTTATCTTTGCAACAGTCCTCGACTTCTTTCTAAGCTCATCCTTTCAAAAGAGGTTGTGTATAGAAAGGCTGCTCACGCCGGGCTGTCATCCCCCTAAATGGATAACAGTGGGCTATGATGGGTCGGGATTGAGGACAGACAAAATGTGAAGGCGTTTACTTGACGCTTTGTTCTTGACACATAGAAATCTGGCAGTTTCGAATTGTTAGTCAAATTCAAAGCAACGGTAGATGTCCATGGGTATGTTATATCCGATTGATTGTATGCAGGCAGACCTTGTCGGTTGTTTGCATCATATTCGTTTATATACATATCGGCGTGGGCTTCGGCGTTGCTCGTTTCGACTAACAGGGCGATGCCAGAGCCTCTATGTGTGGGACGAGTAACAAGCATGATTCCCACGCTTTTCTTTTGTCTAAATCTTTTTGTGTAACAGCAGGCTTGCCGGGAATCAAGTCCGCACTTTGACTCGGCAATGAAGCAGAATGAACGTGCTGGTATTATGCGGATAGTTTCAGACATTGTGAAAGCTGATTCTATTATCGACTTACGAGAAATTGATTACTTGGATGGAATCAAAGACAAGTACCGCATAACGAAAGATGATGAAGCTATGGGCGATTCCATGACTTTGTCCGATGCTGTTTGCCTGTTAAAGAATTTATCTCCAGGTCTAATCCATGACATTATTGGAGATTTTTACAATTTGGCCTTGTCAGACAACGCTTTTAGTCGAGAAGAGGGGCTTATTGTACTTGCCATCATAGCTTGTTTGTCTGAAAAATATTTCACACAAGCTGAAATATATTCGACAGTTTTACCCAATAACACGTTAGCCGAAAAATCACAGATACTTTATATTGAAGGGGAATATTACAAGGAGGCAAATAAAGAAATCTCTGATGCTTACAGGGAAATATCCAATGAATTCCGATTGATAGGTTTGAATTTTGTCTATCTCCCAAAGGTATGCGAGCATTATAAGTCATTGCCACAAAGCAAATTATTATCATTGCTTTCATTTCTGTATCCTAAAATTTCAGAAAAACAGATGGGAGATATGATACGGCAGTTAACCTCGTTGAATACTTCTGATTTCTGCAAGGAAGGCATTGTCGGGAAAATGAATCTCAAAGACTTGAACGAATCGTTACCGTCGATGCTTTTGTGTATAAACGATTCGCTTGTTGAAGGTAAGATATACTCAAATTTTCTTTCGATAACTCTCGAAAAGGACGCTCTCAATATAGCAAGGGATTTTACAGACTTGTTCATGAAATTGTATAAGCCAAGAGTATTGAATCCTTCTTTTGAAGGTAAGGAAAGATTTGTTTATCGCGGTTACTACAAGCAGGTATTTGACATATTTACAGATAGAAAAGGCGTCAGAAGCAGTGTTGTTATAGACCTGCTTCATGGAGAGATTCTCTTGCCTGAGGCCGAAATAAAGTTATCAAAACTTCATAGAAGAGAGAAAGCCTTGTATGCCTTATTTTTGTTGGAATCAGGAAGTGGTGGAATAAATTTCAGTAAACCAGAAAATGTAAAAGCTCTAAAAAGATTTGACCACCGTATGCAACTCATACAGCTAAAGTATGAGATGATTTATGAAGGTTTTGGCGGCGATAAATCTCGTGCACCGAAAATATATCTTTCGGAAAACAGGTTGCCAATGTTAAGTTTGATTAAACAACAAATTCGCCAAATCGGAGAATTATTAAGCAATGCCGATGACTACTTGGTTCAACGAAATCTTTTTGGCAATTACTGTGTAGCCATTCCTCCGGAACTGTGTCTATGTTACGATATGCAAGCAAAGCAAATTTGCCGTTTTGAGGATTCTGCTTTTTGGAGCCGGGTATTGGCCTTATAACCTTGCAACTTTTTGCAGACGATTTTTTCCTTTATCGGGTGTAATATTGCAGATTTCTGTAAATCAAATACTTATTGCCTAATTTTGCGTAAAAATTTAAGCAAATACGATTATGGCAATTACATTGGAAAAAGGACAGCGGATAGGCATAGGTCTATCTAAAGTTAGTGTAGGTCTCGGATGGGACCCGAATGAAGGTACAGGTTTTGATTTCGATTTGGATGCCTCTGCATTTATGTTGGGAAGCAACAAGAAAATTCCCAATGACAATTATTTCATATTCTACAATAATCCGAAATCTCCAGACGGAGCGGTGGAATCTACAGGTGATGACACTACTGGAGGCAATAGTGACGGAGGGGATGATGAAACATTGAATGTTGACCTGCAAAAAGTTGACCCTTCCATTCAGGAGATTCTGTTTGTTGCTACAATTTATAAGGCAGACGAAAGGAAACAGAATTTTGGGCAGGTTAGAAACTCTTACATCCGCATCTACAATTCAATCACCAACGAAGAAATAGCACGCTATGATTTGGACGAGGATTTCTCTATTGAAACAGCCGTTGAGTTCGGGCGTTTGTATCGCCGTGGCGGAGAATGGAAGTTCGAAGCTATGGGTATAGGTAACAAAGGTGGATTGCAAGCATTGGTCAACAAATATCAATAAACCATGCCTATAAATCTTGTAAAAGGACAGAATCACGTGCTCAACATGAATATTTTTCATGTTGGGCTTGGATGGGACGTGAATGAAGGGGCATCACCATATCCATTTGACCTTGATGTGTCTGCATTCATGATTGGAGCCAATAAGAAAATACTCAATGATGATTTCTTGGTATATTATAATAGTGAACATAGAGTTCTGCCATCTAATTTGACACGGTTCGAACCTTTTTCTGCAAGTAAATATCCACCTTATACTGATACTCAAGGCTGCTATCATTCGGCTGATATGCATTGGAAAGAGGAGACAAGACCCGTTTCACCGGAATTTTCAGTTATAGGGTCAATAGATGACCAAGATGGTTCTACCTCAGAAGATGGCGATGATGAAATTATGGATATAGATTTATCAAAAGTGTCAAATGACATTCAAGAAATTGTAATCACAGTAAGCATATATGACTACCAAAACCGTAAACAAAACTTTGGTCAGGTAGAACGTGCTTATGTCCGTCTTTATAAGCAGGGGCAAGAAACCGAAGGTCAGGAAGACTTCAGATATGATCTAAATGAGGATTTCTCAATATGTGCTTCCATTGAATTTTGCAGGTTATATCGCTACAAAGGGGAATGGAAAATTCAAGCGACAGGCATTGGGCATCATGGCGGTCTTGAGGAATTAGTTGAAAAATACAGATAACTTCATTTCTATGGCTATAGTTCTTGAAAAAAGTGGCGACCAACATCGCATAAACCTTGAAAAAGGTGGGGCTTCCTCTATGGGAGAAATCATTATAAATCTCAATTGGAGTAAGGGAAGTTTGATGAAACAAATTTTTGGAAAGCCCATAGACCTTGACCTCGGATGCTTTTATGAGCTTCGGGATGGAAAGAAAATGTTGATTGATGGATTGCAATTCTCTCATAACAGAGGAGGAAACCGCCATCAGCAAACAAGGCAGGGATGTTACGATTACGCGCCTTACATTTGGCATCAAGGTGATGACAGAGGTGGTAGCTCTTCTTCTGGGGAAACAATCTATGTAAACCCTAAGGGGGTCAATGTGATAAAGCGTATAATCGTCTATACTTTCATATATGAAGGCGTGGCAAAATGGTCTGAAACAAATGCCGTTGTTACGATTAAAGTACCAGGGCATGAAGATGTAATCGTTGAAATGGGAAAACAATTTTCAAATAAAACATTCTGCGCCATAGCTCAATTGGATTTTGGTGGTGATGATTCCATTACGGTTAAAAGACTGATTACGTTCCATGATGGACATAAGGATTGTGACATGATGTATGGATGGGGATTTAACTACTCGCCAGGAAGCAAGGACTAATGTTGAATAATTTATAAAGAAAATATTTTATGGCAATACGATTAGAAAAAGGACAACGCATTAATCTTGAAAAAGATAATGGTGCGAAGCTACAAAGCATCTGTGTAGGTGTCAATTGGGGTGCAATTAAGAAAAAGAATTGGTTGGGTTTTACTACAACTGAAGCGGTAGATTTAGATGCCAGTTGTGCTCAGTTTGATGCTCAAGGTAATATCATTGACAAAGTTTGGTTTAGACATCTCGCTTCTAATGATGGGGCAATCAAACATAGTGGCGATGATTTAACAGGAGATATGGATGGAGACGATGGGTTGGACAATGAAGTTATAACTGTTGATTTGCACAAAGTTAATCCACGAACAGATAAGATTGCCTTTGTATTGAACAGCTTTCGTGGTCAAGATTTTAAACTAATTCCTTTTGCGTCTATTAGAATTTATGAAGGAACTCCTACAAAGGTACGGGAAGTATTTGCTACTTATGATATTGCGAATGACCCAACTTTTGCGGGGAGTGTATCAATGGTAATGGGAATTTTCTATAAACGTAATGGGGAATGGAAATTCAACGCCATTGGTGAACCGACAAGAGATAGAGATTTCGAAAGCACTTTACAAACTGTCAAACAAAAATATTTATGAGAAGATTACCCGTTTACTTGTTATTGGATACATCTGGCTCTATGTACGGGGAACCGATAGAGGCGGTCAAAAATGGAGTCCAGACACTTATTTCAACCTTACGAGGAGACCCTTATGCCCTTGAAACAGCATATATTAGTATCATAACTTTCAATTCTGTGGCTCAACAGGTAACACCTCTTACAGAATTGTCGGCTTTTCAACAACCCCAAATTGAAGCAAGCGGATGTACTGCTTTGGGCGAAGCACTGACCTTGCTTGCACAAAAGGTTGATACCGAAATTGTCAAAACCACACAAGAAGTCAAAGGAGATTGGAAGCCTTTGGTTTTTCTTATGACAGATGGCGAACCTACAGATGATTTGCAGAAGGGGCTTGACGAGTTCAAGAAAAGAAAATTCGGTATGGTCGTAGCTTGTGCCGCAGGGCAAGGTGCTAACACGAATACGTTAAAGAAGATTACAGAAAATGTCGTTCAGCTTGATACAGCCGACAGCGCAACAATTAAGGCGTTCTTCAAATGGGTAAGCGCAAGCATCAGTACAGGCAGCCAAAAAGTTGAGGATACTCACGGCGATGTTGCATCGATGAGCGAGCTACCTCCTCCACCTCCAGAAGTAAATATCGTTGTGTAAAGAAACAAAGCAAAGTGGCACGAAACAGTTTGTGCCACTTATGCTATAAAGTTTATCAAGAATGAGACATTTACCTGTATATATTTTGATTGATACCAGCGGGTCTATGAAGGGTGAACCGATAGAAAGTGTCAAGGTTGGCTTGTCTGATATGATTGCAACTCTCCGTCAAGACCCGTATGCGTTGGAAACTGTTTGTATAAGCATAATAACTTTTGACAGGGAAGTAAATCAGATTTTACCTTTGACCGAACTTGCCGATTTACAGATACCCAATATCATCACGCCGGATTCAGGCCCGACATTTCTTGGAAAGGCATTGGAAATGCTTTGCAATCGGATTGAAGTTGAAGTTCAAAAGGGTACACCTGAACAAAAAGGCGATTGGCGTCCATTACTCTTCGTGTTAACAGATGGCAAGCCTTCCGACATTCAGGTTTATGAGAATATCATCCCCAAAGTAAAAAATAAAAATTTTGCAAGTATAATCGCTTGTGCAGCCGGTCCCAAAGCAAAGATAGAACCGCTAAAAAAGCTCACAGACCAAGTGTTTACACTTGATACAATGGATGCCACATCGTTTAAGAAATTCTTTGTGTGGGTTTCTGATGTTATAGGTGTAGGAGGAAAAAGTGTGGGAACAACGGATTCTTTGGAATTGCCAGGACCACCTGCGGAAGTGAATATAGTAATATAATTGTTTATGAGAAGATTACCGATATATTTTCTGATTGATGTTTCAGAATCAATGGTTGGAGAACCAATCATTCAGGTAGAGAAAGGCATGAGGAATATCATACAAGAGCTAAGGACTGACCCGTATGCTCTTGAAACAGTATTTGTGTCTGTCATCGTTTTTGCAGGAAAGGAAAAGGTCTTGTCTCCTTTAACTGAGTTGTACAAGTTCTATCCACCGCAGTTTCCTATAGGCGGAGGAACATCGTTAGGCACTGCTTTGGACTGCCTGATGAACGATATTGACAAGTCCGTAAAGAAAACAACTGTTGAAATGAAAGGCGATTGGAAGCCTATCATTTTCCTTTTTACTGACGGGATGCCAACCGACAATCCACAGCAAGCCTTCAACCGATGGAACGCACATTATAAGAGAAAAGCGAATTTGGTTTGTATTTCAATCGGTGACAATACTGATACTAAAATGCTTGGAAAAATCTCAGACAATGTGTTGAGATTGAATGATACAGGGGAACAATCCTTCAAGGCCTTTTTCAAATGGGTTACGGCTTCAATCAAGTCAACAAGTGTTTCTGTTACCGATATGGGAACTGATGAAATCCAACTTGCTTCCACATCGGGAATTGACCTTGAAAAGGTGGATACGACTAAAGACTGCACTGTGGATGAGAACTTTGTCGTACTGCTCGGCAAATGTTCAAATACAAAAAAGGAATATCTTATCAAATACGCCAAGCGAGTAGGTAAAATACCCGGATTAGAGCAACTTGACGTAAAAGGAATAGACTACAAACTTGTGGGGGCTTATCCAATTGACGATAAGGCTTATGAAGAATTAAGCGATGGCAAGTCCAACCGCAACATCAACACCATGTCTTTGATAGGAGTACCCACTTGTCCTTGTTGTGGCAATCAATTCGGCGTAGTCGTATGCGAATGTGGCAACATTATGTGTTCAGACGGTCAAACTACCGCTTGTCCGTGGTGTGGAATGGAAGGCTCATTAGGAGCTATTGGTGATGGCGGTTTGGATATAACACGGGGAAGAGGTTGATTATGAACATAGAAAAAGCAATAGACCTCCTAAGCAATGGAGAATCTGATGAACGCATGAGTGGCTTCATCAAATATTATGCTAACAAGCTGTGGGCTGAATATAATGAATATCTTATGAATGAAATTGTTGTGATAGAGAACAAGGTAAAAGAACTGCCTATCGTTATACCTAATGCGTCTATCAGAAAGCCGTATAATGCGATTGTATCAATACCGTGCGAAGAAATGACCGACATAACATTATCAGGTCTCACAGAAGAAGTGCAAGGGCTTATAATTGAGAAGCAGGAGGATGGCAAATCTTTTAAGATAAGTGGAACTCCCAAAGAAAGCGGAACTTTTGATGTCACGTTAAGATACAAATATCGTGGTTTATCTGTTGAGCGTCCTTATCTGGAACGTATGTTACAAATTATCATCAATCCAGACCCAAGGGATTTATGGAAAGATATTCCTGTGCCCGAAGATATAGAGTATCCGAAAGATAATACGGCAAAAGAATATGTAAAAGTTGCTGCACTTTCCGATGGAACTCCGCAAAAAGATATTGTGGCTGCAAGCAAAAGAGGCCGTTCACATGCACAAGAAGGTAAGCCACGTGATGACGATTTCCGTTTGTATCATGACGAAAAAACGAATTGGTATGTCATTGCCGTGGCCGATGGAGCGGGGTCTGCACCCTATTCCCGTGAAGGTTCAAGAATAGCTTGCAATGTAGCAGTTGAGCATTGTAAAGAACAATTGGCTGATTCTGAAAATTTTGATGATGACATCAATCTCTATCATCTTGACCAAAAATCGGAAGCGGCAGGTAAAGCTATTAGTGCGGATATATACAAAATCGTAGGTAATGCCGCCTTAAAAGCGCATAAGGCAATAGCGGCAGAGGCTCAACCAAAAGGTCGCAAGACCAAGGAATACTCTACAACATTGTTACTGGCTATCTGCAAAAAATATGATTTTGGTTGGTTTGTTGCCTCATTCTGGGTCGGCGATGGGGCAATATGTCTTTACAACCAAGATAATGAAACTGCGATGATGCTCGGTATGCCTGATGAGGGTGAATATGCCGGGCAAACACGTTTCCTTACAATGCCTGAGATATTTTCGGATTCCAATAAATTCTACCAAAGAATGAATTGCCGGATTGTTCCGGACTTTACAGCTTTATTCCTTATGACGGATGGCGTTAGCGACCCCAAGTTTGAAACCGACGCTAATCTGAAGTCTTATGATAAGTGGAATGAATTATGGGCTGACCTTAAAGAGAATGGAGTGGAATTAACGGATGATAATGAGGAAGCTGCAAATCAGTTGTTGAATTGGTTGGACTTTTGGTCACCGGGAAACCATGACGATAGAACCATTGCAATATTGTATTAAACGTAAAGCATAATGGCAAATAAAATAACTCTGACAGCAAATGACGGAAGTATCGTTGAGTTTTATGATGAAATAAAAGCTCAAGGTGGGGTTAAGGATGTTTATTTTAGTCCTGACAAAACCTATGTTGTCGCTTTCTATCGCAAGCCAATCAATGCTAATGACAGAGAGCGTATCACCAATATTGTTGGTATCTATCGCCAGCGGATTTTCGATACTCCAGAGGGGAATTATTGGAAAAATCTGTTTGCATGGCCTACAAAAATGGTAGAATGGAATGGAAAGACAGGCATCATAATGCCATTTTATGACAAAAGGTTCTTCTTTTCTTCAGGACCATTTAAAGGTAAAGAAAAAGAGGGAAAATGGTTTGCTTCCGCTAAATTGCGTAACAAATTTTTGCCTGCTGACCAAAAAGGAAATTGGCTGACTAACCTTCATATGTGTATCAAGATTGCACGTGCTGTCCGACGACTCCATGCGGCAGGATTGGCACATTCGGATTTGTCTTACAAGAACATACTGGTTGACCCGATTACAGGAAGTGCATGTATCATTGATGATGACAGTTTAGTAGTTCCGGGCAAATTTCCTCCTGAGGTTATAGGTACACCAGATTTCATTGCCCCTGAAGTCATTGAGACCAAGCATCTTGCATTAGATGATAAACAACGGAAACTACCGAGTATCTATACAGACCGTCATGCATTAGCTGTCCTGATATATATGTACCTGCTTAATAGGCATCCGTTAAGAGGCGGCAAGGTGAATGATGTCAATGACAGTGGACGTGATGAGGAATTGTCTATGGGTGCAAAAGCCTTGTTTATTGAGAATCCAACAGACAAGTCCAATAGGGTTAAAGCCCAGCAACTATCCCCTGCCGAGTTGCCACAAGGCGACCCTGCAAAGATGCCATATACTATTTGTGGCCCGTATCTGAAGAAATTGTTTGACCGTGCTTTCGTAGAAGGTTTGCACGACCCGTCAAAGCGTCCGAGTGCAGCGGAATGGGAAGATGCCTTAGTCAAGACAACCGATTTGGTACAGCCATGCCAGAATCCTAATTGTGAAGCCAAGTGGTTTGTATTTGACAACACTACCAAGCCTAAATGCCCGTTTTGTGGCCAGCCATATCACGGACAATTGCCGATATTGAATTTTTATTATGCTCCCTCACATGGCAAATTCATATCGGAAAATTATCGTTTGATGGTATATGACAAGCAAACTCTGTACAAATGGCACGCAAATAATTTAGTATCTCCAAGTGAACGGACATCTGAAGCTGACAAAAAGCCTGTTGGGGATTTTCATTTCTTCAATAATCAGTGGATTCTGATAAATCGCAATCTTCCTGACATGATGGATGTTACAGAGAAGAAGCCTATCGCTATAGGCGAATATGTGCCGCTAACAGAAGGAAGGCAGATATTGCTTGACAAAGGACAGGGAGGACGACTCATTGTTGTTCAACTTGTTAACAATTAGAACGATAATAATCATTTATAAAATCACGAAGCAATAGATATAAAGCAAAATGAAAAAATCAATCGCTCTGCTAATTGGTATTGCATTAATTTTATTAGGTACGTTGACAAGAGGTAATTGGATTATCGGACTGAAATTATTGTGTGCCATATTTCTGGTTATGCTCGTACTTTATTGGAAAATAGCACCCTTTAAGCAACAGCTATTCCCTAAATATCAAAAGGCTTTTGGCATAACAGAAAGAATATTCATGAGATTGCAGAATATCTTAGGCTTTATTCCCAAAATACAAATGGGGCAACGTTTGCAACTTGACACTTCGTTGATTGTATGTATCTTTTTTACGCTTTTGATATTAGTTGTTTTGTGAAAACATTGACTGTATCAACCAAACTGGATAAATCGGAACTAATAATATGGCAAGGAAGAAAATCGTAAGAATACCGGGAGTAAGTTTTTCTTGGAAACGTGCGCTGGGCATAACACAGGCAAAACAGAAATTTGCCCGTCAAACCGGAATACCAACATCCAAGGCTGGATTGGAGCGTAAATTGGGAAAAGCTCTACTTAAAGTCCTATTTGGCAAATAATTATTAATCAATAAGTTTTTCAGTATATGCAACAGAAAAAGCATTACATTGGCTTGACAGATGCAGAAGTCTTGGAGAGCCGTAAAAAGTATGGAGTAAACATCCTTACTCCACCAGAGAAAGAACCGTTATGGAAACAATTTTTGGAGAAGTTCACAGACCCACTTATCATCATCCTGATGATAGCGGGCGTTTTGTCCATTGGAATTTCATTTTACGAGTATTTCGGGCTCAATGAAGGTTTTACTGTGTTCTTTGAACCCATTGGCATTTTTGTGGCAATTTTACTTGCTACCGGGTTGGCTTTCTATTTTGAATTAAAGGCGGATAAGGAGTTTGCCATATTAAACCAAGTGAATGATGACGAACTGGTTGAAGTCATACGAAACTGCAATGCAACTCAAATTCCCAAGAAAGATGTGGTTGTTGGGGATGTTGTCATCATTAATACTGGTGCAGAAGTTCCTGCAGATGGTGAACTGCTGGAATGTGTCAGTCTGAATGTAGATGAATCCACGCTTACGGGAGAACCGATGTGCCATAAGAGCGTTGACGAAAAGGATTTTGACCCAGATGCGACATATCCTACCAATCACGTTCTTAAAGGAACTAAGGTGATGGAGGGGCATGGTATATTCCGTGTGACTGCGGTCGGGGATAAAACAGAAAACGGCAAGGTTTTCGTAGCCGCGCAAATTGATGACAGTGTAAAGACACCACTCAACGAACAATTGGATGGGTTAAGTGACCTGATAACCAAATTAAGCTATGGATTTGCTGCATTAGTAGTTATCGGTCGTTTGTTGATTTACTTTTTGGGAGACAATTCAATGGAATGGGCACATATTACGGCATATGTACTCCAGACGTTAATGATAGCCGTCACTCTAATTGTCGTTGCTGTGCCCGAAGGATTGCCTATGGCTGTAACCTTGAGCCTTGCATATAGTATGCGTAGGATGTTGAAAACTAACAATCTTGTACGCAAGATGCACGCATGTGAAACGATGGGAGCCACAACTGTAATTTGCACGGATAAAACCGGAACACTGACCCAAAATCAGATGAGCGTTGAGGAAGCTCAATTCTACGGTTTGGCTAATCAGGCATTGGGGACAGATGAAACAAGCCGTTTAATAAAAGAGGGCATTGCGCTTAATTCTACGGCATCATTGGATTTAAGTAATCCTGACAAGCCTGTGGTATTGGGCAATCCCACAGAGGGGGCATTGCTTTTATGGCTTAGAAATAATGGCATTGATTACCGCAATCTGAAAGAAGATGCCAATGTAGTGGAAGAATTGCCTTTCTCGACGGAAAGGAAATATATGGCGACAGTTGTTGACTCTGCCCAACTGGAAGGAAAGAAAATCCTCTATGTTAAAGGTGCTCCCGAAATAATCCGCTCCCTTTGCAAGCAAATCGACAAGAATGTGAATATTGCCGATATTGACAGACAACTGACGGACTATCAAAATCGTGCAATGCGTACTTTAGGTTTTGCATACCAAGTATTGAATGACAGTGATATGGCTATCGCAGACGGTAAAGTGGTTGCTGATAACCTTACTTTCATGGGGATTGTTGCCATTGCCGACCCTGTCCGTAAAGATGTTCCAGCAGCCGTGCAAAAGTGTATGGCCGCAGGCATTAATGTAAAAATCGTAACAGGAGATACTCCCGGAACAGCCAAAGAAATAGGGCGGCAAATCGGATTATGGACTAAAAAGGATAGTGACAGTGCAATAATAACAGGAGCGGAGTTTGAGAAACTTTCAGATGACGAACTTGATAAGAAAGTGCTTGGATTGAAGATTATCGCTCGTGCCCGTCCATTGGATAAGAAACGTCTGGTTGAATCCTTACAAAGAAACAATCAAGTGGTAGCAGTAACAGGTGACGGTACGAATGATGCTCCTGCACTCAAGGCGGCTCATGTGGGCTTGTCAATGGGTGACGGCACTTCCGTAGCCAAAGAAGCCTCGGACATTACCATTATAGATAATTCATTCAGCAGTATTTGTCGTGCAGTAATGTGGGGGCGTTCGCTTTATCAAAACATTCAGCGTTTTTTATTGTTCCAACTCACGGTCAATGTGGCTGCATGTTTTATCGTGTTGGTGGGTGCATTCATGGGAACAGAATCTCCGTTGACCGTGACGCAAATGCTGTGGGTGAACTTGATAATGGATACATTCGGTGCTATGGCTCTTGCCTCATTACCACCTTCACAATCTGTAATGAAAGACAAACCTCGTGACCGTAAAGCCTTCATCCTTACCAAACCTATGATGAAAGACATTCTCGGTGTTGGCGGATTTTTCTTCTTGCTGCTTGTTGTGTTCCTTTATATATTCCAGCACACTGAAATCACGCAAATGACAGACCTGTTGCATTGCAAGCTCGGTGAAGCCAATGGATTGTCACCATACGAACAGACTCTATTGTTTTCAATTTTTGTGTGGACGCACCTTTGGTATATGTTCAATACCCGTTCATTTGAAACAGGAAAAAGTTTCTTCCAACTTAAGATGAGCAAAGAGTTCTTTACTATTGTCGCTATTATTTTCATTGGGCAGATAGTGATAGTTGAAGTCCTTTATGATTTCTTTAACTGTACTCCAATGAAACTTATAGACTGGGTGATAATAGTGGTTCTTTCCTCACTGGTTCTTTGGGCAAGAGAGTTATGGCACTTACTAACCAAAAGGGGATAAATTGCTTTTCAAGAAAACAAGTAAAGAGGATGTGGGGTATAAACCTATATCCTCTTTTTCAATATATACAGGTTGCCCGACTTCGGAGGAGCAGCCCGGCGGCAAGGCTTTCGGGAGTAACCCGAAAGGTTTCGAGTAACTCGAAACATACCTTGCTGCTGCCACTTTTCGGCAGTAACCGAAAAGCCTTCGGGTAACTCGAAGGACACCTTGCTGTGCTTTTGAGAGCACAAGAAATCCGTCAGCAAACGGATTTGAATTAGTGCTGTTATTTCGGATTTCAAAGCATCGTTTCCCGATGCCCAAGCTGCCCAAAAGAAGAAAGGAAATGAGGGTATAAGAGGGCATAAGAGAGTGGTTATATCCGCATGAATGCTTGCAAGCCAGACTGCGTGTGGGTTCTCGTGAATGCAAACACGTGCGGACATACACACACTGGCCTGCAAGCCTGCCCGCACTCCGACCTGCCAGCCATCCTGCTTGCCTGCCGACCGGTCTGCCTGCGTGCCTGCCTGCCGGCACACAGACAAGCGCGCAGGCAGGCTATTCGCAAACGATTAGGCTCAAATACAATGTGGAAACGGTATTGAATTAAAAGTAGGACAGTGCTACTGATTTTCATCAGCAAGATGTGCAACAAATGTACAATAATGACAAGATGTTTGATTTACTCTATTTTTCAGAGGAATAACTTTGGCAATAAGGAAGAAAAACACTACTTTTGCAAATGAGAAAAGCGTTCTTATGATTAGTGCAGAACATAGCAGAATATAGAAGCCTGCTGGTTTCCAAGTCGTTACCTGTCAAGCTGACAATCTTTGTAAGTCCCTTGTTTTCAATGAGTAAGAGAAAGTAATATGTCTTGAGCAATGAAAGGTCATGTCGAAGCCGTATGTCCGTCCCAGTTCTCTGGTGAGCTTGATGAGATACCCCCGGCAATAGAGGTTGAAAATCCTGTCACTTTTACGCTCGTGGCGGTATTTCTCGATGATCTGCAACGGCACGTTCAGCAGGCGGATGGCCGAGGGCGTTTCGGTCTTCTGGCGCCGGATGTGTATCCAGTACGTTCCGTCGTCCGACTGCGTGATGTCTTTTTCGGACAAGCGTTTCAGGTCGGCGTAGGACAACCCCGTGAAGGTAGCGAAGAGAAACCAGTCCCGCACCCGCTGGAGGTTGGGTTTATCGACGGGAGTTTCCATCAGCTTTTTGAGGTCTTCGAGTTTCAAATGGCGGCTCTTGCGCCGGGGCAGTTCCGGGTGCAGCTTCCCGTAAGGGTCGCGCCGGAGTGTACCCTGACTGACAGCCCGCTTGGTCATTTTCTTCAACCGGTAAAGATGCTCGTGTACTGTCTTGGGTTTCATTTCACGATCTGTACGCAGGAATATTTCAAAATCATCGTAGAACTCCCGGTCAAGGCTCCGCAACGCTACATCCTCCTTTTCCTTCCTTTTTTTCACGAAGGAGGCTAAAATATTATAGGAGTTCTCGTAACTTTCATAGGTTTCTTCCTTGCGATCCACGCCGACACGCTTGCGGAACTCCTCGTTATGCTCGCGGAACAAGGCAAGGAGGGTGAACGGTTTCTGCCCGATTCCTTCCACGGCGTTTTTGACCAGCTCGGCCGTCACGAAACCGAGGCTTTTACGAATATGACGGTAATGTCCGGTGATTTTTTCGGTCAGTTTCTCTATTGCCAGGTTTACCGTTCGGGCGTTCTCGCTTCGTCCGTTCGCCCTTTTGGTTTCCGGATTCCAAAGCGATGGATCGACAAACGCGTTGATATTGATCGGGGCCGACTTGGTGTCGATGCTTACCTTGCATAACAATTTACATGTTCCGTCCTTGCGGACTTTCGTGCGGTTGATGTAGAACAGCAGGGAGAACGTGCTGCGACGTTTTATCTCTTTATTATTCGTTTCCATAATCGTTGTGAATTTGATTGTCAATGATAGATTAAATAGCTACGGAGAAGCGGTCGGCAATCTTTTCCTCTAAAGACCGGGTATCCATGTCGATCTTGTCATCGGTCACTTTGGCGTAAATCTGCGTCGTGGAAATGCGGCTATGCCCCAGCATTTTACTGACGGTTTCAAGCGGGACACCATGCGAAAGCGTGATCTCGGTGGCGTAGGTATGGCGTCCGCAGTGAAAGACGAGCTTCCGTTCAATTCCGCAAATGGCGGCAATACGTTTCAGTGTCCGGTTGAGTTCGTTGTTGCTGTACATCGGCAGCAGTTTTCCTTCCGGGGCCATATCCCGGTACTTGTCGAGGATGAGCAACGGTATGTCGAGCAACGGCACTTCATAGTCGATTTTCGTCTTCTTGCGGGCGGTCTTGATCCATACCTCACCGTCCTCGGCCACTTCCAGATCCTCCGTCGTCAGGCGGCACATGTCCCCGTAAGGGATACCCGTGTAGCAGGAGAAGAGGAACAGGTCGCGGATATGGTAGAGTTTCGGGTCGTGCAGGGGTGTGGTCATCAGCCGTTGTAACTCCGCTGCGGTAAGGTATTTCTGTTCCCGCTCGGGATGTTCGGCTTCATAACCCGCGAATGGGTCGGCAGTGATAATCCCTTCCGCGATGGCTTCCCCGACAATCGTGTTCAACCGTGTGACAAGCAACACGATAGTTCCCAGGGCAAAGCGGCGCTCCGTGCGTAGGTAGAGGTCATAGTTGTCGATGAATGAACGGTTCAGGGCCGTGAAAGGAACATCCGACAACTTGTATTTCTCCTGGATGAAAGCAGCCACACAGTTACAAGCATAGCGGTAAGATTGCGCTGTTCCCTTTTCCCGGTTCACGCCGACACGTTTTTCGAAATGTTCGATGAACGTCCGGAAATAACCCAACAGGGTTTCCTGCCCGAAAGCCCTCCCCAACAACAGATTCCTTATTTCTTCAGCCGTTACATTCTCACGGGTGGCTGACAGTTCGTCATAAATGGAAATGGCTGAAGCTCGCAAATCGTCCAGTTGCCGGTTGATTTCCCGCGCGGCGTTACTTTTACCCGTGGCACGTCCGGATGCCCACAGTGCAGCGGGTACGGACATTTTCGCACTAAAAGCCGCTTCTGAAAATTTGCCGACAACAAGTTTCGCCATGACCGGGCAATGTCCCTCGTCATTCATTTCGCTCTTTTTGAGGTAGAACGTAACCGTTACATCCGTCTGTTTCATAACTCTATTTTTTTTATGTTGCAAAATTACTTGATATAGAGTTATTTACAGTTATGAAAATTATAGCGGAACAAAGAATAAAACCCCGGATGCCGGTAACATAACCTGTATTTCCATGAAAAACGGAAAAAAACGGTTATCTTTACGGGCAAAATATAGGGTTCTTTGCATGGTGAACGGTAAAACCGCGGGTGGTCAAGCGTTATTTTGCCGGATTATCCGGGGCTAAAAAAGGCAACGGATAAGTAGCAAATCTGTCTCTTAACCTTTCATTATCCTGCATTTTAGCGATTTGGAAAGGCATAGAAGAATTTGGCTTAACTCTCCTCAATACCAAACACTTACTTTATTTATCCAAATTTTGTCGTTTTTTTGCGAGTTCTTCGTATATTTGCAATCGGATTGAGACAACTCTATCCAAGACATATTTAGAAAAGAAAGAAGCGTTATGCTTATCTTGTAAATCGAAAACGTAGGAAATTTTCAGATGTAGTACAAGGAAGGCATAGTGGTTCTCACGCTATAGCGTGGGCTGCTATATCCATATCTGTACTACAGGTTTCCTACGACCTTCGATTTAAGACGTGGCATTTGCAGTTCACGCTTTTATTATTTAATAACAGCCTTCTAAGGACTGGGAAGACATAAAAGAACTTAGGATGATGGATAAATTATCGGTTCACGCAAAAAAGACATTTCTTTCCCAACGACTTATTGCATGGGTATGTTGCTTATGCGCTATCGGAACAGCGGCAAAAGCATACGCAAATAATGATCCTACGTTTACAGTTTCTGCTCCGGAGAATATCGAAATTAATAAACAGTTCCGGCTGACATTTATTGTATCTTTCCCGGAGAAACCTGCTACTGTTGAAATACAGAATCTTGCTGTGCCCGAATTGAAAGGCCTTAAGGTGTTACTTGGCCCCACCAAAAGCAGTGCCACCAATGTGGAAAAAGTAGATGGAGAAATAAACCGGAAATATCAAGAGTCTTATACTTATGTGTTGCAGGCATTACAGGTGGGCAGGTGTTCCATTCCCTCTGCAAGTATTGTGGTGAACGGGCATCAGCTACATTCGCAGCAACTCGCAGTGAATGTCGTACCTGACGGGAAATTACCTCCTTCTTCCGACCCACAACCAAAACCGGATGTCTTTATGACAATGAACGTATCAGAACGCTCTCCTCGTATAAATGAACCCGTCGTGTTGGAATGCAAGTTATATACCACATCCCTTGCAGATAGCCTCGCCAATATGGAACAACTCATCTCTTCGGACGATTTCAAAATAGAACCGATAGATTTGCGGGGCAGCGCATGGCAAATAGAGCATCGGAATGGAAAGAATTATCAGGTGGCGGTGTTCCGGAAGTTATTACTCTATCCCCTACGGGCGGGAGAACTTCGTATAGGAGACCTGTACATGGATGTTTATATCAGGCGGTACAATCTTTCTTCAGACCCGTTTGAAGCATTTTTTGAGGACGGCAACCACCAATTCGTAAAACAACGGGTGAACTGTCAGGGCATCACTCTCCATGCACACGAATAAACAGCTAAAACTTATGGATATGAAAACGAAAACAATTGTAACCGCAATGCTGCTGGCTACGGCGTATGTGCTGTTAGTCAATCTGATGTTCCTGTCCGGTTTCGGTAAGGATGAAATGGTAAAGGTTGGTTGGTATAGTGAGTTCGGAGGAAACAGCACGACTACCCTATATCCTCTTTATGTGTGGCTTAACTTTCCTTACACAGTTTGCTTTTATTTCTTCACGACGCTTTTCTTCGCCAAAGTGAAAGTACACGTAAACAAGTGGCTGGGCGAAACGGCTTTTGTGCTGTGGTGTGTCAGTCTCGTTCCGATTTTGGTGAATACCGTTTACGACTTGTATATGGTATCCAGTTTTGACGGAGATGAAATGTACCGTTCTTTGGAGAATTATTGGGAAACGGAAGGCAAGTCTGATTATCCTTTTATGTGGCTTCTGCTTTCGTCCCGTGTAGGGAATAATCGGAATTGGATGAACGATTTGAATTATTACGGTAATTGGGCGCTTTGGGCAGCTTTCTTGGCATTTGCCATTGTCTTTGCCTTACTGTTTAAGAAAGACAAAGTATTAGGCATTGCGGGTGCGACAGTTATGGTGGTATCTATCCTGCTGAACATGTTTCTGCTGCCATGCGGGTATATTGCCATCGACCTGTGTTGGATTGCATTATGTGCGGCAGTCTTATGGAGATTGCGCCAGTCGTCATTTGATAAACCGTTCGTTTTGCCATGAGAAGATTTTTATTAATACTGGCGGTAGTCCTTTTTGCGATGACCGCTTTTGCCGCCATTGCTCCCGGTCTATATCGGGTAAACGTTAACTCCACGCTCAATGTGCGCAATGCACCGGGTGGGGCTAAAATCGGATCGTTGTCCAATGGAGATCTCGTGCAGGTGACGGCGTGCGAAGATGATTGGGCACAAGTGTCTTTGAATGACGGTCGCACGGGCTATGTGCATGAACAATACCTTGAGCCTTTCTCCACTCTGGCTGCTCCGGCTGGAACATCTTACTCCACAGTCGGTCTTTCCGAACTCCGGCATTATACCCCTTTTGCCATATTGCTGTTTGCCGTCATTGCCTTCATCGGACTACGTACAGATACCAGATCGTTGTTCCACGCAGGTTGCCTTTTATGGGGCGGGGCTGAACTGTTCATGTTCGGAGCTGGGAGTGACAGCGCACTCGTCTGGTTCTGCGACCCTTCGGATGTAGGATGGATATTTACTATTATCATTTTTTTTGTAGCTATTGGCATCCTGTTCTTCCAGTACACTATTTACCGGGAGTTTACGGGCAGTCTTTTCGATGGCTTTTGGAGAAAACTTCTGTTTGGTATCTTTATCATTGTAGGAGTAATCCTGTTCTTAGGTATTTTTAATTACAATAGATACGACAGTATCACCCCTGATTCGCCAGAAACTCCGTTCTTTAACGAGACTTGGCATTTCGTACTTGCTTTCGTTGCCTATATGGCAGTATTGCTCTATTTGTTAAGAGATTGTGGTATTTGGATGAGCCTTTCGTTCACGGTGTTTGCTTTTGGTTTGGGAATTTCTTTTCTTGGAATGTTGAGCACCTTGATACTTGGAGCTTTACTGTGGCTGGGGCTGGCAGCATTCTCCGGCAGTGGAGGGAGCAATGGAAGTCGCGGAAATATCATAATTGAAGATTATGACGGTACGTATGAAGCCTACGAACATGGCTTTGGAATCTACAAAGATGTAACAGGTTCAGGCAAGACGTGGCGAAAGGAGGATTCTCAATATATCAGAATAAATTAAACATCGTCCATTATGAAAACGATCAGAAGTATGCTCAAACATTTATTCTTGGCTGTTCCGCTTATGCTCATAGTGTCATGTAACAGTCAACCACCATCTACCCTTATACCGCACCGTTGCGAAAACGGGAAATTCGGCTATGTCGATGAAAAAGGCAAGGAATGTATAGAAGGCAAATACGATTATGCCGAAGAATTTTCCGAAGATTTGGCAGTAGTGCAAGTGGGCAGGTACTTTGGGTACATAGACCGTAAAGGAGAAATCGTCATCCCGCTACAATATACTCAGGCTGCTTACTTCCTCCAAGGCAGGGCATTGGTGGCAAAAGAGGAACTGTATGGTTTCATCGACAAGGAAAACAGGGAAATCATTCCCTGTATTTATGAACGTATCACGCCGTTTGCCTCACACGAAGCCTATGCGGTAAAGAACGGAAAGACAGGCATCATCGATACGGAGGGTAAAGTGCTCGTGCCGTTTGAATACGATAAAATAGAACAACTGAAAAGCGGGCTATTCGTTGTTAACCAAGCCGGCAGGGAGGGTTTCCTCAATGCGCAGAAACAAATGATTCTGCCCTGCCAATACGGTTACTATACCATAGAGGATAAAGAAGGCAAGCCCCTGATAGTGCTGCGCACAAAAGACGACACTCCCTATTACCGCATCTCGTATAATTCCAGATACGGTCTGATGGACTTTGAAGGCAATGTACTGACACCATGCAAATACGAGAAAATAGGTGCGTTTACAGACGGAAACCTTGCCCATGTCATTCTCAACGACAAGGTTGGCTACATTGACTCGAACGGAAAAGAGGTCATTCCGCCCATATACGACTATTCGAGAACGCTGCCGGGAAACAGGTATGCGCTTTATAAAGACGGTCTTTGTTATCTGGTGGATAACCGGACAGGCAAGCAAGTCACATCCCAAGTTTATAACAAAATAGAGCAATATAGGGACAACCTGCTCAAAGTTTCCCTTGATGGGAAATATGGCATGATAGACCCGGACGGAAATATTGTGCTCGAACCAATCTATGATGAAATGTATGTATATGACGATTGGCTGAAACTTTATATCAAAGGAAGCGGAAAGGATGGTTTTGCCGGACGTGCTACCGTAGAAGAAGCCAAGTTGGTTATTCCTTGTGACAGATATGTCCGCATTGAAAGCTTCAACTTGGGTGGCGGCCAGTATGCCGAAGCGGTCAAAGCTGTCGCCAAATACACGTACCGGAACGGTGTTGTCAACCGGCAGGGAAAAGAGGTTGTCCCTTGCCAATATATCCACATTTACATGATAGAAAACGGAAAATGTCTTGTCATGGAGTCTGGTACTAACCAGCGAAAGTGGGTAAAATTGAATGAATAGCAACATTAAAGTATACACAATTATAATAAAAATCATAGAATAAAAAATAATTCGGCTGAATATAAAAGGAATAGAGTACCGGCTTAAACAAGGAAGCTGCCGACATAGAAAGACAACCGGAGAAATGACCGTGCAGAATAAAGTCTCCGAAACCTGTTTTACAGGATCGGAGACTTGTACTGCAAGACAATCCTCTGCCGGGGATTAGCGTTTGCCATGTGTATGTCTGCAAAAATAGTTTTGCAGGGATTGGTAACGGTTCGGAATGACCGCATTCTCATTGAAACCGTTCAGGCAATGAAGCAATGCTTTTTCGAGCGTGATGTATCGGCGACTGAAAGTCTGTACATTATCCAAGCAACAGGCTTCCAAAGCGTATTTGAACGGTGCAAGATTTTCAGGTTCTCTCCGAATCCGCACATACCACAGGAAGAACAACTGAATCGTGAAACTGTCGGATTCACCTGCTTTCATCAAATGTTCTTCATCAAGCAGCCGTCGGACAAACTCCGGGGTAAGCTGACAATCATTTTTCCGATAATACTTGCGTTTTGCCGTATTATAGGCTGCAAACTGTTCGATGTCCTGTGCCGTCAGCCTATATACTTCCGAGTAAAATGCACGTACTTCTTTACCTGTAACAACGATTTTCTCGTCTCCGAACTCGTATTCATACGCTTTTTCATCGGAGATTTCCTCTTCTGTAAAGGTCTTGAACCCGTAACATTCCGTTACGATGAACGGTTCTTTTCCGAACTTCGCCAGAGATTCGAGGGCATGGAGGCTGTTGCAGGAGAAGAACATGTCGTTTCCAATACTTTCACCGCTTTCCAGCAGCCGGATTTTTACGTCTTCGGAATCGTTGGTGTACTTCCATACTATCCGACAGCTTGCATAATGGGGATTCCTGCCGTTTGCCTCGACAAATCCGGCAAATCCGCTCTTGATGGCGGCCTTTGTCTTCTCTACATCCGTCAGGACGCTTCGTACCTTACAAGTTTCGCACCGGCCGAATTGCAAAGAATCGTCGGAAATTTCCGTTATCACTTTAGTGTTGGGGTTTATCGTGGCTTCGCATACTACCTGCGTGCCGCCACATCGTGTACATATTATACTCATATTTTGATAAGATTAAAAATTAATATATCCTTCTATCCGCTATTTTGAACTTGTCGATAAGGTTCTACCAACAGCTGCAATTCCTTTTCAACCAAACAGTTTGTCCAAATTCTGCTTAAAGCATAGCATTCGGAGACACTTCCTATCCGTCCCAAATTTTCCTGTCCGTAATTTGACTAACATTTGTACGCATAATACATAAAAGTTAAATTAAACATCGTTTTTCTTTTCCCTCTCTTCGGAAGCTTTTCGGCTTTCCTTGCCGGGAGAGATTTTACATGCAAGTCAGACAGTAGGGAAAGGACGGAAAGGCAAGCAAACGACCGGGGATTTCACGGAATACCCAACCCGACAGGTACGACATGGCGGGGGACTGAAAGGACATCTCTGATTTGGGAAGGCTGCCGGGCAAATCCACGAGCCGTTAGCATGGCGGTGCTTGACGCCGGACGACTGCTGTACCTTTGCATGGAAAAATCCAACCGGCGAGAGAATGTTAACGGGAAGAAAAGGGAAAAGGGTATAGCGGAAAGATATAAAATAATTGTAAAATAAGATGTTACGCCTACAATTATATACAAAATCCTTTCATATCGAACCATCATGCCTTATTTATACCGGACGGGAGCAATGTCGCTCCCGTAAAATAATTAAGGACTATGATAATAGGTTATTTAAGGGTCAGTACGGGCAAACAGAATCCGGCTAACCAGCAAGACGAGATCCGGCGTTTCGCCGACAGTAGAAATCTTTCCGTCAGCCAATGGGTAACGGAGGTCGCCAGCGGCAAGAAGAAGGAGTGCGACCGCAAATTAGGAGGGCTGATACGGCGCATGAAGCATGGCGACACGCTGATTGTCACAGAAATATCGCGTCTAAGCCGCACGCTAACGGACCTCATGGCCATCATGGGCAAATGTCTGGAGAAAGGAATCAACCTTTACACGACCAAGGAGGGGTATTCGTTTGACAACTCCATCAACAGCAAGGTGCTCTGCTTCGCTTTCGGCTTGGTAGCGGAGATTGAACGCAATCTAATTTCGATGCGCACCAAAGAGGCGCTCGCCCTGCGGAAAGCCGAGGGTGTCGTCCTCGGACGAAAAAAAGGCAGCTACACGAAAATGAATGTGCTGATCGAAAACCGGAAAGTCGTCGTCGGCATGTTGAAACGGGACTGCACGATTGCCGATATATGTAGGCGTTTCAACATCTCGCGAGATACATTTCTGAAATTCCGCAGCCGCTATAAAGAAATAGATAAAGCCATGAAAGAAAAAGAGATAAGACGAAAAGGAATGTCACAAAAACGGACGGTATGATTTTACGTTGGTTAAATCGTTGGTTAAATCGTTCGTTTTCAGCCACAAAATTACAAAAACATGAGCTATCCACAACAAAAATCTGCAAAAAATTGCGTTTCAGCTCTTTGAGTAGGGCGAATTTTCCCGGAGTGTCCGAATAATACGACCTTTTTTCGATAGCTTTTTTAATGAACAAATAAATCGGCATAACAGACAGTTATCAGGCTGATTATTTGTTGGTTTGGTGTTTTTTTGCCTTTAAATGAAAAGGCATGGCACGAGAGAATTGAATAAATAGCTGATATATAAATAGGCATAGACTATGACAATGAAACGAATACTGTTATTATTTCTCTTGTTCTGCGGCGGGTATGTTCATGCACAAGAGTTGGACTCGGTCCGTATCTATTACCGGCAGGGCCACAGAGAAGTGGACGTGCTCTTCAGGGATAATCGCGCGGAATTGGAGCGTTTTATCCGCATTCTACGCGAAGAATACGGGGCGAACCGACTTGAAGGCGTTGTGGTACGTTCGTGGTCATCGCCCGAAGGTGTGAACCATCTCAACGAGGTGTTGTCAGATCGCAGGGCCGATTCCCTGAAAACCTATCTCGTGCGCCACGCCGAAATTCCCGACAACTTGGTCTGTATACATGGCGAGGGCATCGCATGGGATATGTTGCGCCGGATGGTCGCCGCATCGGATATGCTCTATAAAAAAGAGGTATTGCACATCCTCGACCATACACCGGTATGGGTGTTCGACAAGGCGGGTCGCGTAGTGGACGGACGAAAAAAGCAGCTCATGGACCTGCGCGGCGGTATGCCGTACACCTACATGCTGGAGAACTTCTTCCCAGATTTACGCTCCAGCCTTTCGGTGGTCTGCTACCGGAAACCCGAACCGCCTGTAAAAGTCATTCCCCAAAAAGAGTCGGAAGTGAAAGAACCGGAACCGGTCCTGCAACCCGATAGCGTGGCGGAAACGACCTCCGAACCAGCAACGGTGCGGCAGGAAGCGACCGTGCAACCTCAGAGAGCGATGGTGCAGCGACTGGCCATCAAGACCAACCTGCTTTACGATGCGATACTGATGCCCTCGCTCGAAGTAGAGTACCGCATCGCCGACCGCTGGACGGTGAACCTTGAAGGCGAGATGGCATGGTGGAAGAACGACGGCAAGCACAGGTATTATCAAGTGGCAACAATCAGCCCGGAGGGACGCTGGTGGTTCGGGCAAAAGCAAGGCAGCCCGTGGCACGGCCACTACCTCGGCGTGTTCGGAGGCTTCACGTGGTACGACCTCGAAAACGGCAAGGAGGGCTATCAGGGCGAAGCCGAAATGGTCGGAGTCAGCTACGGCTACATGTTCCCCATCGGACGGCGGCTCTCCTTAGAAGCCGGTATCGGCGTGGGGTACATGCACAGCAAGTATGAGGTGTACGACCCGATACCTTATCTGGGCGGCACACATTACGTCTATCGGCAGACCAGCAAGCTGGACTACTTCGGGCCGCTGAAGTTGAAACTGACGCTCGTTTGGCGTTTGTGGGACACGGATAAGAAGAAAGGAGGCGCACGATGAGACGCACACCGCTATATATGGCATTATACGCCGCCACGCTTCTGTTGTTGGGCGGTTGCCGAAAGGATCTCTGTTACGACCACCCCGACCATGCTTTCTCCGTTCAGGTAAACCTCACCGCCACGTGGGAGCAGGAATGGGAACGCAGCTACCAGACCGACTGGCAGTCCGTGTGGAACCCTGCATGGCCCCAACGCTATGACGACCTTCGCCCCGACGTGCCCACCGGCATCCGTGCACGCATCTATACCGGCGGCACCGCCGAGAACGAGGGCAACCTGTCGCCCGAAGGAGGCCGTCTTTATATGAACGAAGGTACGCACGACCTGTTGTTCTACAACAATGACACGGAATACATCGTCTTCAACGACATCGCCGCACTGGCTTCCGCAAGTGCCACCACCCGTAGCCTGACGCGGGGGGCTTTCGAAGCCCTGCACGCGGGGGAACGTACCGTGAACCAGCCCGACATGCTTTACGGCGCATACATAGGCAGCTACGAGGCCCTGCCCACGCAGGAGACTGTCGGTCTGCCCGTGCGTTTGCAGCCGCTCACCTATACCTACCTCGTGCGCTACGAGTTCCAACAGGGGTTTCAGTACGTGGCCCTCGCACGCGGAGCATTGGCAGGCATGGCCGAGAGCGTCTATCTGAACGACGGACACACCGGACCGGAAGCGGCTACCGTGATGTTCGACTGTACCCTGCGTGACTACGGTCCGGAGGCCACAGTGAAATCCTTCGGCATTCCCGACTACCCCGGCGACCACTACGGCGACGGCACCCGCACCACGGAACGCTCCTACCACCTCAATCTCGAAGTGCGTCTGCACAACGGCGCGATGAAGACCTTCGAGTTCGATGTGACGGACCAAGTGAAGGCCCAGCCCCGTGGCGGCGTGATTATCGTCTCCGACGGCCTTGTCATCACCGACGAGGAAGGTGCGGCAGGCTTCGACAGCGGTTTCGACATCGACGTGGAGGGATGGGGCGATTACATCGACATCCCCCTGCCATTGTAAGAAGGGTGACCTGTATAAAACAGATGTATTGATAACTAAATGATTAACCAAACAATAATGTATTTTTAATTTAAGCTTTTGCATCATGAAAAAGAGTTTATTTTTGCTGGGAGTCGCCGCAGCGGTGTTCTCCGGCTGTAGCAATCAGGAAGTGATGGACGTGGCCGAATACGCCAACCAGCCCATCGAGTTTACAACTTTTGTGGACAAGACCACCCGTTCCGGTGATGTCACATCACAAAATTTCCAGAAGTTCTGGGTATTCGCACAGAACAAAGGCACAGGCGACCAGAACTGGGCAGACGCCTTTACCAACGTGCAGGTGAGCAAAGCAGGCGACAACGAATGGCTACCCATAAACACCTACTACTGGGAAAAAAACAAGGAATTCCGCTTTGCGGGCTATGCCAACGGGGAAAGCCAGCTTAACAAGTCGATTGTCAGCTACGATGCGGGCTCGCAGAGCGGAGGATCGACCTCCGGCCTGCTGACTTTCACGGCGTACAGCACGGACGGGAAGAACGACCTCGTAGCCGCAATGGGCAACGAGTCCAACTACACATGGGACGGCACAGCGTCGGGCGAAGCCCCGAAAGTAAGCATGACGTTCCGGCACATGCTGTCCAAGCTGACCTTCACGTTCAAGACCAAGATGGCCAACACCTACACCGTGGCTGTGAACAACCTACGGATAGAGAGCGCAACGACCAAGTCCACGGGAACGTACCACAAGGCCAACGAAGGCACAATCACGTGGAGTACTGACCAGCTCTCAAACACTACGGGCACATACACTTTCGACAACATCACCGACGTGACTGCCGACGCTGCCAACGAACAGGGATACTTCAGCCAGACATGCGCACCGCTGTTCGTTATTCCGCAGACCTGCGGCACGTTGAGCGTCCAATTCACCGCAGTGGTAAAGAACGCTGCCCAAGAAACGATAGGACAGCAGGATTTCAGTGCCACATTGAGCTACAATCCGAGCAACAGCGAAACCAGCTTGCAGAAGAACACATGGACAGCCGGGTACTACTACAACTACACGGCAGAGCTGAAGATGGAAGACATCAACACCGACCCGAACGCCAAGCCTATCAAGTTTGATGTAACCGTAGATAAGTGGAAAGATACTACGCCGGGTGATGACCTTAATTTGACTGATAAAAAGAACTAAACGCTTACCGTACCAGCCAATCCGTTTCCGTGAGTTGCGCGACCCACTTCCGTGAGTTGAGCAACTCAGCGCGGCGAGTTGAGCAACTCACCATGACGAGAAACTTAACTCAGCGAAACGAGATACGCAGCTCGGCCGGTTAGGCCAATCGGACCGAAGAATACAGGCCGGGCGGGGTTGAATGTTCCCTTCCCGGCCACAATGATACAGGACAGACCGCACACATGCAGCTTTCCTGCAAGAACGGAATAACCTTTATATGATGAGATATATGAACAGAAGAAAGAACACCCTCGGAATCCTGCCCCTGCTGGCGACGGTGCTGTTGTCAGCGGCTTCCTGCACGGAAAGCGTGGTGCAGGACATGGAGACAGCCGGAGACAGCGGGGCGATACGTTTTTCGCTACCCACGCTGACACGCTCCGCCATCGGGAGTGCGGACGACCTGAACACCGACGGCCAGTCGTTCAGCGTGTGGGGCAGCTACCGCCACACCAGCGGCACGGACAACGACGTGCAGATATTCGACAACACGACCGTGACCTACGGTTCCGGTACAGGCTGGACCTACGGAGGCGGCCTGCTGTACTGGCAGTCGGGCAACACCTACGACTTCTACGCCCTCTATCCGTCCACCGGAACGCTGGGCGATGCCGTGTCCGTCGCCTGCACGGACGGCACCTTTACCGTCAAGAACTTCGTCGCCACGAAAGGGCACGACCTGATGACGGCGGAACGAACAAATATAGTAATCGAGGCAGACAAAGCCCCCGAATCTGTCAGCTTCAAATTCTCCCATCGGCTCACAAGGCTGGCCTTCAATATCAGGGCCGTGGGGCGCGGTGTAACGGTTACTTCCTTCAAAGTGAACGGCGTGACTTACAAAGGCGACCTTACTTGGAATGCCTCCGGTGGAAGCTCGTGGAGCAACACCGCCAAGACAAACGACAGCGATGCCCTGTTGGCCGCAAAGGATATTTCCATCACAGCCGGCGAGACCCGCAACATGCTGGGCGACGTGCTGTTACTCCCGCACACCGACCTGACTGGTACCGAAATCGCCGTGAGCTACCGTTTCGAGGGCGAGACCGCCGACCGGAATTCCACGGTCAACCTCTCTGGCGGGAATGCGAAACAATGGGATGCAGGCAGCCAATATGCCTACACCCTGACCGTTTCGGCCGCTTCGCTCGCAATCAACGTGAAGGTTCTCGACTGGGATGAACAGGACACCTCCGTGTCATGGCAATAAAATGAGAAATTTATAGACAACAATACATACGGTGTATGAAAGCATATATAAAACGATATTTACCGCATCCTTTCTCCCTGCTTCTGCCAGCCGCCCTCGCATGGGCTGCCAGCCTGTTGGCCGGCTGCACGGACCGAGTGGACGAATGGATACCCGACGGACGCACAGCCTCCGTTACCCTGCACGTACCAATGGCCGATATACGTTCCACGCACACCACGGACGAGGAGTACAAGGCCGCTGAAGAGAAGATAAACACCTTGCGCATATTGGTATTCTCGCAGGACAAACCTGTCATCAACAAACAGTTCAAGGAAGCCGACCTCTCCGGCGGCAGTGTCACCATCGAGGGTGTGCCGGTAGGTACTGTGGACATCTATGCCGTGGCCAACGAGGCCGCCCTCGGCAAGGACTATTCCGACATGGCAGACTTCGAGGACAACCTCGTGCAGGTCGGCAACACCAAAAAAGCTTTGGTGATGGATGAACACCGCACGCACTTCCCAAAACGCTTTACGGAGCAGGAAATCGCACAACACGGCCTACCCATGAGCTGGCATCGCGATGTGCAGATAATTCCATCCGACGGCACGCCGCAGACCATCGAAGTGGAACTGGAGCGCTCCGTGGCCAAGCTCAACGTCATTATGAACAACACGCTGAGCCACCCGATTACCATCACTTCCATGACTTTCGGCGAGTTCTTCGGCGACCGGCTCTACCTGTTCCGCGAGCAGACCCTTGACGTTCCCGACGACACGGAGTATGATGTTCAAAACTACGAGAGCCTCTCTGTCGAAATCGGAGGTTACGGCAGCAAGACGCTGGCCCTTTACATCTATCCCTCATACGCATGGACGGATGCAAGCAAGGACTCGCCATATACCATCGGTTTCACCACAAGTACAGCTCCCTATGACGCCATACCTTTCATCAACGAATACGGCGGCGCTCTGAACTCTATCGCCCGTAACAAGCAAGTGAACATACACGCCACACTCAGTTCGGAGGCCAACCTCACGCTAAAATTTGAAGTAAAGGACTGGGATACGGAAGAGATAACCGTTCCCCCGTTCAATTAAACGAAACTGCATGTCATTTGAGTTATGAGAACAAGACATAAAAACATATTGACCTTGCTGGCGGCCATGCTGCTGGCGGTAGGACTGTACTCGTGTACCGAGGACCCGTTGTTCGAGGAGCGTGCCCGCGTGGCAGAGGGGCTTCCCGCACGTGTAATGCTGGACTTCCGGTCCGAGAAGAGCTGCGTGGAGACCCGTGCCGCGCAGGACGCTACCTACGAGAACCGTGTGAACAACCTCTACATGTTCATCTTCAACCCCGCCGGGGAGGTGCATTACCGCAATTTCTTTACTGACGACATCAGCTATAACGGAGACTACAGCAAAGGTTCCGTCATGATAGAGACCACCTCTCTGAACAAGGTACAGATAGTCTGCATCGCCAATCTATCTACTGAATCCGTAAGTTCCGGCTATGATGTCAAAAAATCGGACATGGAGTCTATAACATCGCGGTCAGACCTCGAAGCCTTCGTAATGAAGATGGACGAGCATACCGTGGAACGCTCCACGCAGTTCATGATGACAGGCTATGCTTACGATGATAAAAATTCCACGAGCAACCTTGTCAACATTCCCGGTACGGAAAGCGGTCCCGCCTCGCTGGAGTGTACGCTGCGGCCCGAGCGGACGGACGCGAGGGTGGAGTTCGTGGTGAAAACCGAGAAACCCTCCGATAAGAACTGGACGGCACTTGACTTCCGTCCGCGCGGCTGGCGGGTGGTGAACGTGCCGGCCCAGTCGTTGCTGCTGCCCCACGGGACAGGCGATGCCGATGGTGACGGTTGCACCTACTTCACAACCGAGGAGATGCCTTTCGAGACTACCGAGCGGGATGACAATTACCTCTACACTTCCGGTGGCTTCGTGTTCTACATGCCGGAAAACCGCAAGACTCCCAAACAGGCCATCTCCGGCGAAGGGCTTAGCGCTGCGGAACAGTACGCCCTACGCGAGGAACGCGAACACAAAAACACGGGCGACTATACGGACAAACCCGGTCAGCAGTTCGAGAACGGCGACTTTGCCTACGCCCCCGCCAACGCCACCTACGTGGAAATGTCCGGCACACTGTCCTATAAGGATGACAAAGGCAATACCGTCAATGCCGACGTGACCTTCACCGTACATCTGGGCTACGCCGACGGCAACCCCAACGACTACGACACCCGCCGCAATACCCGCTACATCTACACCGTCACCCTGCGTGGTATCAACGATATACGGCTTGAAGTGGAGTCCGATGGGGAGGAGAACGAACAGAGGCCCGGCTACGAAGGCAACGTGATATTCAGTCAAGATGGGCTGTACGAGCTGGATGCACACTACGACCGCGAGCTCATTACGATAAACCGAAGCATGGTTCCAACCATGACATGGGGCGTGCAGACAGCTTTCGACAAGGCCATCTATGCGGGCGGTTTCGGCGAAACGGACAGTCCGGAAAGTACAGGTATCCATGACTACAAGTGGATCAAGTTCGCCATCAACGAGGACTATGGCCAAGACGACGAGCTGTTCGTGAAATACCCCGGTGACCAGAACTACAAGGGCGGAAAGAACCAACCTTCGGGGTATGACGGACATGCGGGCCATTCTGACGCCCGCCTACTCGACGTACACCAGTTGCTGCAACGCCTGAAGCAGGAGTACGAGGAAGGAAAGACCACCGGTACGGTTACCGTTACCGCTTTCATCGACGAGTACGTGTACGTGCGCGAGCCGGATGACCCCAATACAGACGAGGACAATACCCCGCTTTTGTCGCAGTGGCGCCGATACGTGGAGGCCGAAGACCGCCTGCTCTATTTTATCAACGGAGACAACTCGCATTACAGTCCCGATGGCGCGTCGAGCGTGGTGGAAGCCATACAGACTTTCAAGCAGAAGTCCATACGCACGGTGTACAACGTGAAAAAGAGCGAGAATGAATTGTCCACCGCATGGGGGCTTGAAAGCCGCATGGAGGGCACGCGTTGGAAGGAAGGTGACGTGAGAAACAGTACTTCCTCCAGCAACGGCCGGCTCAATACCATACGTTGTATTCTGGGCGAAAACTATGTATCCAACAGATCCCTGCATTGGACGGAGGTGCTCAACCCCTCCGAGCACTACGGTCTGACCGATGACCACCAAGACGCCCTGCACGCTGTGCTGTTGCGTAACCGCGACCTGAACGGCGACAACATCGTGCAGCCTAACGAAATACGCTGGTATCTGGCCGCCATCGACCAGCTCGTGGATCTCTATATCGGCGAATATGCGCTGGACGACGCTTCGCGCCTCTATCCCCAAAATCCCGCGGACAGGGATTACCAGACCTATTGGCACTATACCAGTAGTTCCGCTGACGGCGACCATTCGTGGGTGTTGTGGGCAGAAGAATGTGCCGCATTGGGTAACTACGACGGCTCGCACAACACCGTGGGCGGACAATATGCCTACCGTTGCATACGCAACCTCGGTATCGGTCTTGACGATCCGAATGTTGAACCCACACCACTCATTCCCAAAGTGACACAGGCCGAACCCGACGGTACCTACCTGATTGATGTCTCCAACCTTAGCGAGAAGGCACGCCGCCTAAGCTATGAAGCCAGTTCGTTGCCCACGCATAATGACCTGTCGCCTTATAACCGACCGTATGCCAAGTTCCGGGTAGCGGCAAATGACGCAGACTATCCTACACCGAGCATAGATGTGAATGCACTAAATCGTTGGAGTTGGGAAGGCGTTCAGGATTGGAGATGGTATCAGACCGCTTCTATTACACCGAGCGGCTATCGCGTGCCCAACTTGCGCGAGCTGCTTATCATGGGTACCCGCTTACCCGATGACGCATGGCAAACGTATGAGGGTCGATGGCTTCTTTACAGACATGAGAGCAAAGCCATGTACATGACCTATACCAGCTTCAGCCGCGGAACTTATGACGGAGACGGCTCCATTTCAGGCAAGAACGGCGGTTTCCGTTTCAATGCCCAAGACCACTCCATCGGTGCGACCAGTTCAGATGCCGACGGCGGGTATGTACGCGGCGTGAAAGACGAACAATAACATAGTAAGCCAGTCGATAAAAGAAACGGCTCCGTTCCTATCATCGGGACAGAACCGTTTCTTTTATCTTGTATCTCGATTTCGAGTTAACGGAAGAAGACAGAAAGGCAATTCGCCGTCTGGACACCGGCAAGTTGAAAGTGGACCACAACAACCCTGTACTGGCAAAGTTCCTTTTGGATTACGACAAGAATTTCAATCCGGACAACTGATACGGTCTGCTTAAAGAATCCGGGATACAGCACATAACAAATAAAGAGAGTACCGATATTTATCATCGGTACTCTCTTGCTTTCTACCTGTTTACGGACGAACATTCGTTTTCTTCACATTTGCCGAAGAACAGTTCCACCCTTGTATGTCGGTTGGCTTCCGTGGGGGCGTAATCGGAAATGCCACCTTCGCCGGTCTTGGTCATCCTGTCGGGCGACAAACCCCGCTTGTTCAGCTCCGAGGCGATATAGTCGGCTCTCGAAGCACTCAAGGCATTGTTGATACCAATTGTTCCGGTCGCACTATCGGCCGCTCCCGTGACTTTAACTTTCAGACCGTATTTCTTTGCCACCCGTGCCAGTTCGTCGAGATTGACCAATTGGGAGGGGTCTGTCAGGTGCGACGTGCCGAGTTCGAAGAAAAAGAAGATGGGAGCACCGATGCATTCCCGTCCGGACTGCATCCGAACGGCATAGTCTGCCAAAGTGCTGTCGGGAAGATTCTCGAACTGTCCTGTTCCGAGACCAGGCACGCTATCCGGCCAGTGCTGCAGGCTGTCTGCCCGGCCATTCCCATTCGGGGCTTGTCCTTCCAATGGTGATTTTCCGTTCCAATGCTTGTTCTTCAACCTTGCCCGCAGGGAGTTCAGCCCGCTGTAATTGTTCCTCGGATAACCTTTGCGCTCGATAGCATCGTCATCATCGAAGAAATGGCTGTACGTGTCGAGCAATCCTTCGATTTCCAGTATCTTCTTCAGCTCGGCCAGCGTCCGGCTATCCTTGTCATGCTGTCCCGCGTAGCGGCTGTTCTGTTCCGACAGTACATTGATATAATCGACGAGCTGCCGATCGCGGCGGATATAGGGGCTTGGGTCTATGGCCCGTTTCCAGCCGACCTTGCCGATATGGAAAGAGAATCCGGCAGTGAGTGAAAGCATGTGGTCGCCTAACCGATTCGCCTTGCCATACCCGTCGAAGTCTTGGAAGGTGGTCGTACCGGAGAGTTCCATGAGGGCGCTTACCCTTTTGGAAATGCGATACTGCCCTTGTATGCCGTAGGAGATTGCAAACGGGTTATGCCCGTTGGTCGCATGGTGCAGCAGTCCGATACCCGCAAAGGGTGCCAGATGCCAGCGCACCAGTTTCTGCCGGACATAGCTACCGCCAAGCACATTCCACAGCAGATCCGCATGGAGATAATGGTACTCCTGCACGGCCAGCGTGCCGTCCTTGAACTGCAACCCGTTGTAATTTATGCGTGCACCTACCCACGGGGTAAACCACTTGCCGAGGGCAAGGCTGTACGAGGGTTTCAACCTCCCGAACAGGTCTTCGCAACCGAGCGGCGTGCCGAGAAAGGCTGTCGCACCTCCGGCGATACTGACAAACCAATTGCCGTTTCCCCGTGCCGGAACAACCACTCCGTCAAGGTATAAGGGCTGTAACGGCTGCAGCAGTTCTGTGTCATCGTAACGGTACGTGCGGTGTACAGTATCCCTTTCCGTAGGTTGTACATCCGCACGGGCTTGCAGCGAACAAAGCGCCGCAATAATGAAAATGATATTTTTCGTCATATTCTTATATCCTTAATTTGTTGTTTATCTGATTCTTTATTATAAACCTTGCCATTCAACGCTTGGGCTTCTTGCCGATGGAAGGGCGCATCATGCGGCTCGCCATCCTCATGCAGCGAAGCGCCCATGCCCGGTTGTCCTCGTCTTCATCACGTCCCCATTTGAGGTCGCTTCCGCCACCTCCTCCGCCACGTGTTTCGGCAAACGTAGTGGCATCATCGACCATACCGAGAAAGAGCATCGTGGCGCAGCGCATGACTTCCGCTCCCCGTTCCGCCACGGAACGCACGAGTGTGTCGTCGAAAAGTTGCCGTTCGGAAGGCTTCATCCGCGCCGACAGTTCCCTCCACTCATCGACCATATTTTCCAGCATGACGTCCTTGAGTAGGCTGTCCACTTTGGAGTGGACATCACGGGAGTATTCGTAGGCTTCCTCCTTGAGCTGTTCCGTGCGTTCCTCAATGGCATCCATGTTTGCCTTGAGGTCGGAAAGCTGTCGGTCGGCGGTTTGTAGCTTCTCCTGTTTGTCTGCCAGTTTCCCTTGGATAGCAGTCAGCTCTTTTTCGAGCTTTTCTTTCTCGGCAGATAGGGTCAAAGCATCACCTTTCCGGGTATCCATATCATTTTCGAGTGCCGACAATTGAGCCTCTTTTTCGCTCTTCTCCCTTTTCAAGTTTTCCACCATCGAGGTCAAACCTTTGACTCTGCGCTCTGCCAGCCGAATGTCCGAATGGAGGGCGGACAGGACTTCCTGATGTCGGCCAATCTGTTGCTCAATGGTGGTACATTCTTCCGAGAGCATACGGCGGTATTCTTCCGTCGTCCTGTGCCGTGCGCCGGTCTCGGCGACGCTCCGGCCTCTCTCCATTCCCCACTTCGTGTTGACCTCGGCGAAAAAGTCCGTATGGAGCTGTTTCATCCTCGCGCTATATTCGAACTTGTCCTTTCCGGCGAATATCTCCTTGTACGCAAACCTCCCGTCTTTGATTGGCAGAAGCGTACAATGCACGTGCGGATTTAATTCGTCGAGGTGTACAATGAAGGCGGCTATATTCTGCTCGCCGTATCTGCCGCAAACGAATGCATAGACATCCTTCGCCCAACGTTCGATGTCGCTCTTCCTTTTGATGCGGGTATTGTCCGCACCTTTTTCAAAATCCACCTTCTGCGTGCCGAAAGCGAGTTCGTGCATCCGCTTCCGCGAACCGCCGAAAATGATGTTTACCACCGTGCGGTATTTCGGTTCAACCAATCCCTCGTTGGGGTCTTTGATCCCGCGACGGCCCAATATGTCCGCTATCCGTTCCGGGATATTGCGGCTCGTGTCGATGGGGCGAACCTTGCCTCCGGGCACAATCTCGAAGTTCAGATGTTTGCGGGTGGGGTCGTAGTTGCCCTTGCTCATGGCGTACTTCTCCGCCTCTTCGCTGCGATTACGCAGGTGTTCGTTGCCTTGGGCGGCGGTGATCCCTTTCGATACCTGAACATCGAGAACCTGTTTTGCATTTGCCATACTGTTTTCGTGTTGTTTCGGACAATTCCCCGTGTCCCAGCTTGCTGCTTGCTTGGACACTTCTCCCTGCGACGTCAGTCAGCAGGGGTATTAGGCTCCCCCTTCCCTTTGTTCAGTGGCAGACGGGCAAGCCCGGATGCCTGCTATAACTGGAAGGATATTTGAACCTGAACTGGGGAGAATTGCCCGTGGTTATACAATCTCTGTCCGCGAATCCCCGTTCAGCTTTCCTCCTGCGCCTTCGCCAGAAGCGATAAAAAGGGTTTGCGAAGCGATTCAAGGCGTTCCGTCTCTTCGTCCGTACCGAAGCCTGTCCCGTCCGGTTTTCCGTCGATAACAAGCTCTGCAAGCTCTTTCGAGGCCTCGATGAACGCCGCCCATTCCCCGCTGAGGTCGAGCCGGAAGAACTGCACGAGCGGCGAGCCGTCGTCGAACCTCGATTTACGCAGAACCCGCCAGAGGGCGGCATGGGCAATACATTCCAAGACGGTCTCACACAGCTGTTCTTCCGACCGGACGGTCTGTGCCGATGCCGTGTCGGAATGACTGTCCGGATAGATACGACTGTCCCGTCCGGCTATCTCCGTCAAGGTCTGGCGCATGATTTGTCCACATGATTTACCCACATCGAAAGAGGTTGCTTTGCCGATTATCCAGTCGTACAATGCTTCCTGTATTCTTGTGGCAAAGTCCGCTTCTTCCCGTCCGCTGTCCGGCATGGCAGGCGTGCCGGTCCGCAGGGGCATGGTAATGACGACGCTTTTTGCCAGCCGGATGCGTTCTAACTGTCCGAGCGCTTCGAGCGTGTCCAGAAACGAGCGGACAGTAGCCCGATGCCAATGCCACTCCGATGCAAGGTCGGAAACGGTTACATGGCACTGGCAGGGAGAGAGGTCGTAGTCCTGCCTTCTTAAAAACGGGGAGACGAAACCTGCCAGCGATTTATCCAACAAATCGCAGTAGGCTTCCGTTCTCGTTTTCCGCTCGCCGACTTTTTCTTTCAGGTAGTCGAACACTTCCACGTTCGCCAGTATGGCGGCGGGCGCTTCATTTCTATTTCTCATTTTCATTCTGTTTTTGATGATTCATAATGTGCGGATAGTTTCAGGTTGCCATTATCCGCATTATCGTGGCAGCCTCGCGTGATGATACTATGATAACTGTCGGCTAATGCTCCGGGACATTCCAGCCATTCGAGGAATTTGCGTATGTCTGTCTTTTCGGACATGACCCTTGCCGACGGGTAGAACAGGGCAGCCAAAAGAACAAAGGCGATTGTTACGGCCATCGTGTACAGATGCGGCACGAAGCCGATGACCAATGCCAAGAGCGCAAACCAGACGAAACGTTTCGGCCGGTCGAGCAAGCCGCGCATCCATCGGTCCGCCCGCCTGAAAGAGACCCATGCGGCACACACGATGGTAGATGGCACGATACCGAACTCGCCGGGGTGTCCACTCGTATAGACATAATGAAACAAGAGTAATACGATAAGCAGCACATGGGCGTACAGCCTGCGGGCCTTTTCGCTCCACACCATTTTATCGTAGAATCTTGCCATGAAGCAACGCCTGCTTCTGTACAACAGTGCCGGAAGGACGACAGGCATTGCAAGAAATACGAATTGTAATATAATCCAGGTCATAACAGGTAATAGGGTTTTGAAGGTATATGAACGGGCCGTACCACGAGTTCCAATCGGACAATCCCGTGGGTGGCCAAGCGGATAATGTTCTCGGTGTCTTCGGCTGTCAGGGACGACGCGCCTTTCTTCATCCGGGATTTGAATGTGCCGTTCTGCTTACGATATGTAGCCAGTGCCGTGTCCAGATCATGCTCCGGAATCGTCCACGTCATGCCCTTTTCGTATGGACCATGCGGTTTGTAGGCCCGCAGTACCAGCGTGCGGGTCACAAGGAAGTCGGTCCGGGTGTTTCTCGAAATGACGTGTTCCTTGTAGAGGTTGTCATCGGCCACTTCTATCCACGTGCGGTACGTGTCGATACAGAAAACCATTTGGCGGTATATCGTGTTTCGCATAGGGGTTGTTTTACATGAAATCCAACAACACGTCTTCCTGATTCTTTTTGTACTTGAAGCTGCCGTTCCCGGCGTGGAGTTTCAGATCGAGACACAGGTCGCCGTACATCAGCTCCAACGAATCGTAAATGGTCGCGATGATACGGTTTACCTTGCCGTCCGCGTCTGTCCGGGCGTTCATCTTGAACATCTGCCCGAAAGCGGGATTGGAGTAGGCACAGGTGCTATGACCGGATTTCTCCAGTCCGACCGGCACATGGTGGTAGAGTGTAATCAGCTCCATGTCGTCCTCGAATATGTCCATGACCTCCTCCAGATCATAGGGGTCCCGCAGCGGGAATGTGAGCAGAACATAGTCACCGTAGAACTGCGGCTCCTCCATCGTTGCCACATTGAGAAGCTGCGGCATTTGCAGGGGTACGAACGACATGAAGTCATCCAGAAAGTGTCGTAACATAATCATATATCGTTTATTTTGTGAATAGGCTTTTACAACGAGGCGATGAATATCTCCATGAGCATACCGGGCAGTTCGTCCAACCGGTCGCCCTCCGACGGCAGGATTCTGCGCAGTTTCTCGAATGCGGCGGGTGTTTCTGCGGCCATCCTGTAAAGGGTTTCCTTATCTTCCGGGGACAATAGCGTCATGCAGAGGCCGTCCAAGGAAGCGTAGGGCTGTAGAATCATCCAGACATAGGCTTGTGCCTGTTCGGGCGTTACGACCTTTCCACGGCGTATGTTGTCAAGACAGGCACGCACGTTCTGGATCAGCCGACGGTCGGTACGTAAGGCCATGTATATCGTGGCGTCCTTGTAAGTGATTTCCTTGCGCCCAGCGGCGAAAAACACCTCGGAGCAGCATTTCTCTGTGTCACGGGTGATGTCGGCCATATTCGCTTCGCCAAGCTCGTGCAACCCGGACAGGAAAGCTCGAAAAGCGGCATCCTCCCTTTCGATGAATTTTTTGAGGTCGCCGTTCCCATGTATTCCATTGTTCAGGGTTTCGGCAAGCACGTTACGATATGCTGACAGAATTTGCTCCTTGTTACCCCGACAGGCCGGACGTTTATCCAATTCTGCGAAAAACGGACGGATTTCTTCGGCGGAACGATGCAGTTCCACGTCTCCGGTATAGGAAGAGAAACGTTCTTTCAGAATCAGCACTTCTTTATAGGTGCGAGGTTTCGACATCGCCAGCCGAGAAAGTTCCGCACGGACGGAATCGTGCAGCAGAATGCACTCTTCACGTATGTCGGAATGTGCCCGATAGGTCGTGTCCCGGCGCATGGTTGCGGTCACGGAATCTTTCAAGGTCTGCCACTTCCCGATATACGCGGTCAAATCCTCAAAGGAAAGTTCTTTTTGCCCGCGTGTTTCGGACAGATACTCCCGATACAGACCGGCTGGAGTAGGTTGGGCTTCAACCAGTGATTTGACGTTCGAACCGTCGCACGATGTAAGTGTGAAAATGGCAATCGGAACGGCAGAAAGTCCAGCAATCGATAGTACAATTTTTAAGTATTGATTTTTACAATTCATAGTTCATTTTGTATTTTACAGCACAAATCTAAGTATTCTTTTCAAGATGACAAGCGCCGAAAATCGTTTTATAAACCATTTTTAACATTGCACTTAATAGTTTGATTTTCAATGAAAATAAGTGAAAGAAACGAAGGACACAGAAAGCCCTTCATATCATTTTCGTTCAAAGTATGGTTTAGTTTAAAATAAAACTCTTATATTTGTACTTATTCTTATAGAAGTGCACAATGATATGGCAAAAGTAGGTTACATATTCAAGGCGGATCGTTACGACGGATTCGAGGCTGATAAAGAGTGGATGCAGAAATACGGTTGTGTACAAGTGATAGAGGAACTTGTCGAAAACGAGGCTCTGCGCCCCAGATGGAAACAGCTTGTAGCGAATCTCGAAAGAGGTGACGAGATTGTCGTGGCCAAATTCAGCAACGCTCTCCGTGGGTCGCGCGAATTGTCCGCGTTTATTGAGTTGTGCCGAATCAAAGTGGTGCGTATCATTTCCATCCATGACCGGATCGACTCGCGGGGAAAACTGTTCCCCGAAACGACGGCAGCCGATGTACTGGATATGTTCGGGGCGCTACCCGAAGAGGTGGCGGTATTGCGGTATTCGTCCGCACATGTCATGAATCTGCAACAGAAAGCGAAGGTCCCGAGAAAAACGATGAAGGCGATGGATAAGGCCGACCGGGAGAATACCATCGTTGATATGTATGTCAACGGTCATTCTTTCGAGGACATCATGGCGGTAAGCGGGTACAACAGCCGGAGTTCGGTGTTCAGTGTGCTCAACCGGCACGGGGTAAAGCTCAATAGGGGAAAATTCAAAGGACCGTTGGGCAAGCGTAAGCCGAAAGATGGGCAATGAGCTTTCGTATTAGCCGGATTGAAATGGATTTTTTTGAGAATCAGGGCTATATGTTTTCTGTTCTCGTTGATTTTTAGTATCTTTATATTAACTTTAAGTAGTATAGAATATGGGAGAACTTATCGTTTTTATAGTGGTTTTCTATGTTATCGGAAAGATTCTGAAAGCTATATTCGGTGGTTTCAGCAAGAGTGATTACCATCATGACCGATAAATGGTGATCGGGTGTTTGCCTGCCTTGACTACAGGATACGGATTTGTATGTTTTTTATGTTTCTCTCCTTTTATCGGGGCTTTCCGATTGTCTGGTTCGTGCCGAAGGAACACCGTGAGATAAAGGTGGATTATCGTTTTCCGTAACATTATCAGGCTGGCAATCCAGACGACAAAGAGATATGTTATTATCTTTGCAACGGATTTTATAATAAAACAGTCTGACAAAAGCAGATATTATTGCCCGGATCGCACAGGAGACCGGAATAGAAAAGTCGGTAGCGACAACTGTAGTGGAGGCATTCATGGAGAGTGTCAGGGAGTCGATGATTGCCGGGAACGAGGTGTTCCTGCGAGGATTCGGAAGTTTCATCATCAAACAAAGGGCAGAGAAAAAGGCTCGTAACATTTCAAAGAATACGACCATCGTGATTCCGGCTCACTCTGTTCCTGCGTTCAAGCCTGCAAAGACATTCTTAGATGCGGTAAAAGAGGGAAAATAAAGAAAGTATAAACGGTTTTCTTCATAGTGTTTCGGGAGACCGTTGACAATGGTTATACAGGATAACACGATACCGCGACTGTCTTTTGCGGACGGTTGCGGTATTTGTTTTGCCGTATGCTATAAAAAAGGAAGTGGCACAAAGAGCCGCCGATGAAAGCCGACTCTTTGTGTTCCCTTGCTTAATCCGTCACCTCGTAATAATAACTTAACTCGTCATCTTTCAGGTTCTCTACCGCATATTGACCTGCCTGTTCCCAAAGGGTATTGTAAAGTGTCGCAAATTCCGGTTTCGTTTCATAATACTGCCAGATTTTATGATTGAGTACCAATATCAGTTCCGTGAGGTATTTATAGTTATTTTTCCATTCCTCGAAAGCACGTTTGAAAGTGTCTTGTATAGCTGACAGACCGAATCGGTCCGCTATTGAGAAGTCCTCCCAAAAAGTTGTCTGTAACTCGTAACCGTTTTCTCGCATAAATTCTCTAAATGTCATACGCTTTAAATTTTAAGTTTGAACTATTTTTTGTTTTTCCCTTTGGTACAATCTCGTACCGAGAGGCTGGTTATTTTTCTGCCACAGGATTGACGGTCAGTCCAGACAAGGAGGCAACGGGAAATACGCTCTCCAACGAAGTCGGAGAGGAAGATTTTCCGGTTGCAAGCGCCAGCGGTCCTTGCCGGGACTGGCAGCCGGCAATCGAACTTTGCAGAAAAAATAAGCGGGCTTTCGGCATGGAGTGTGTCTGGGGAACGGCTGTAAGGAGTAAAATGGGGAAGCTAAGGTGTTATAAGAGGATTGCTTTCCGGTTGGTTAGCCGGAGTACAATGGGGTACGGAATACGCTTCGATAAAAGGGAAAGAGTCATGAAGATATAAAAGGGTAATTCCGGCAAAAGGATTCAGGACACATCCATTGCCAATGTATCCCGAACCCGTACCTGTCATTATCTGTACCGAATGTTTAGGAGACCCACTCGTAACCTTCGTCCGTCAGTTCAAAATATTCGTCCATTCCCGGTTTCACAAAAAACATGAGATAAAAAAGGAACGAAGCTGATTATAAAAGGTGATGGTTCTGTATTTCAGTCATTCAATAAAGGATACCGCAACCACCTCTGGCGGGTGCGTTGCGGTATTTTGCGGGCAGCATTTTTATGCGGCCTTGTCCGGCTTGCGCTGCCTTGTTTTCCAGCCGTACACGGCGGCTACATACGGATAGAGGGAACGTGTTCTCCGGCGGAAGCCTTCTTCGTCGATTTCACGGTTGTAAATCTTATCGGCGATACGTTCCGCTTCGTCACGGCCTTTGGCGATACGGTATAAGGTATAGTTCGTACCGTCATGATGGTCCATCCGTCCGCGAATGTTGTAGCCGTCGCCGTACCATTCTGCATCGTCGCACTGGGATTTCAAAATATCGGCAATGGTGCTGCCCAATATTTGATAGCCTCGTCTCCGGCCGTTCCATAATCCCAAGTTGCCGAACACGACAATAATGCCGTCCACTTCTTTATTCAGATTGCTTCGTTCGTCGTCCAGCCGGCAATATACTTCTTCTGCCCATTCTTCATCGCTGACCTCGTAACTGTCATCGTCCAATATTTCCCGCTGGGAATTTTGATATTCTTCTTTTGCCGTTTCGTCCAACAGGTCATAGCTTGACCAAATCATCTGTTTCATACATTTTGAATTTTAAGTTTGACTTTCGTTTTTATCCCTGCTTTCGGAGGGTTTCCCTCGTCCGGCGGGATTTGATTTACGTGCGGGCCACAAGGCGGACAGAAGGGAAATAAGGCAAGGAGGAAGCGGATAGTCCCGTGGACGATTTCATTTGTGTTGAACAAGTATTGACGAGCTTGCGAGTTGATGGTTGTTAACGACAAATGAAGCCGCGCCTTGCCGATTCCCGACCGCCTTAACTTTGCACGGGAAAATCAATGGACGGCGGCGGACTCTTCGTGTGGAGTATGAAGGAGTATAAAAGTGTGGACGTTCCGGAACGGTAACGAGTAAAACAAAAGCGGCTTTCAAGCCGCTTTGTCCGGATAAGGCAGGAATTACTTCTTGCCTTTTTCCTGCTTCTTTACCGGTTCCGCAGGAGCTTCCTCCTCTTTCTCGACAGCGGGATAGAACTTGACGGCGACCGTTACGATGCGGTTGTGCAGCACGCCGTCTTTGTCGGTCCACTCTTCGGGCTTGAAGTAGCCCTCCACGGTAAGCAGCGTGCCCTTGGTGAGCTGGTCGAACGACCCGGTATTCTCGTTCTTGCGCCACGCTTCAATGTTCATGAAAGCGGATATGCGCTTGGTTTCTTCGCCGTTCTTCTCCTGACGGGCTACTGCCAGCGGGAAACGTGCGACACTTGTGGTGGTGAACTGACGGACTTCGGCATCTTTTGCCACGAATCCGGTTACTGCGAAATTGTTCTCGATCTTTTTCATTGCGATTGCTTTTTGAAGTTAATAAATCAGTTTTACGGTGCATAAAAAGTAGGTGCAGTAAAGGGCTGCACCAAGGATAGCGCATAAATACTCTTTATTTTGGAGGCGAAGCCCCAAACCGCAGGCCCGATAAAGGAAGATTTGTGCGATACGCCATTGGTCAAGACCACCAGGTCGCGCCCGTCTGCATACTAACTTTGCAACGAAAAACGATATGGCGACTTCAAATAGAAAGCGGTCGCGAAAAAGTCGAGGCGAAACAATCCGCAGCGGATTCGGAGACATGAAAGACCTGTCCGTCCACTGACACAAGACCGCTCCCGTTCCGGCAGGTGGGCGGGAAGAACATCTGGCAAGAAAGCGTATCGGTTGTTTGGGGTTGAAGCGGCAAGAACGATATACCGTTTATACAACCATGTACGCTGCATAGTGGAAAGGGGGCCCAAACGAAGAGCCGACAAAAGATGTATGCAGCGTATTGATGTCGCTGTCTCTATCCGGCAAGAGAAATGAGGGAAAGAAGAGGAAAAGGAAAAAGGGCTGAAGTCTGTCTTGAAACAAAGCGGAGGAACCGCCTTCGCACGAACGGACGTTTTCTACAAAAGGATATAGCCTGCCAAAAGGTATAAAAGGTTATTTCCGAAGGAAACGGTATGGATGTCTGTTACGGAGATAAAAAAGGGATTCCCGCCGGTGTGTACCTGTTTAGCCGGTATAAGCGGGCTGAAACCGATGCTACGTTCAGCCCGCTTGCTTTTACCTCTTTTCTGTTTCGGTCTGCAATTCCACCGGTTCATCATCCCATGTCAGCTCCTTACCGAGTAGTTTGTAAACAGACCCCTTGGGGAGTTCTATCTCGATTGATACGTACCCTTGCTCGCTCTCGACGTACACTTTTTCCGAGTACTCCCAATGCCCGCACCAGCCTCGAACGGGCTTTCCGGGCATTATCCATTCTGTTCCGTCTTTATTTACTGCTAACCATGCCATAAAATCACATTTTTAGTCTGTTCCTTAGTTGTAATTTTATTCTTCTTGAGCTATCATTTTCTTGCTGTATTCTAAAATCTCATCCATCGTAAGCCATTCTGGTTTTTCGTCCTCTTTGAAACTCTCATGCAGTTTTATCATAAATTCAATTTGCAATTTTTCGTCGCCAGCCCATAAGGATTTCGGGTGTCTGTTACCGTAATTAAGGTAATACTCGCAATCTGACCGTAAGCGGTCTAACAGTTGGTATCTGAAAACCGAATCCTTGTGTATTACTTCGTCTGCCGTTACTCGTCCATTTGAATTTGTTACATCGTTTGCCATAATCTATAAAATTTTGAGTTTTCTTTTTTCCCTCTTGTAGCACCAGCTACTTTCGGGCCTGATTTAATTATGTCGCCTCGAAAGGTGTCATGGCTCTTTATGCAAGGTTTCACGATTAAATACTACCCGTGCGGAGCGAAGGGTGGAGATTTTGTCGTGAACCGTCAGTCTTTGACCTTGCATACAAGAATGACATGACAAGTACCTTTGCGACACAATTCATATCAGGCAGCCCGAAAGCGACGTGCGAACACAGGGAAAAGAAGGTCTCTTGCAAAAGGTTCGATAGCTTATATAAAAGGGTTGCAGCGAAAAGAAAATATAAATGGGCCTCCGGGTTGTATAAGAATTTTAATTATGAGGATAAAAAAGGTATTGCGCCGGCATGTCTGCCGAGAGAAAAAGAAACGGGCTGAAACTGGCAGTTCCGGTTTAGCCCGCAAAAGTACATCGGAGGTCTCTTGCCCGTTCCCGTCAGAAATGGGCTACCATAATCCGATTTTTGAAAATTCTGTTTTTATCACTCGGTCGCCGTTGGTTTATCCAGATATGGTGTGCTCCGTATCCGAATATAAAATACTCATCGAGTGAGGTCTCGTTCTTCAAACGTTCCATACTTGCACGAAGTTCGGTTTCGTCAGTTGCAAAAAGAATCGTGTTCATGATTCGGAAATAGATTTCTTCCGCTTCATCGCTATAGCGGCAAAAGACGTGTTCGATTGTTACGTTCATGGTTCTATTGGTTTGATTGAGGTGTTTTAGGTACATTGGTCATTATTGATTCTCCGTCTTCGTTGAAAATCTCTATTGTCGGGTTGCCGTCGTTTTCTTCGGGGAGCATAGATTCCGATGTATCGGTCAATGCTTGCCACTCTTCATAGCAAAGACGGTTGTCAATGATGTTCGACACGTCCTCACAGTTCCATGAGCGGACGATTGCCTCGGCTTCTTCGTAACTATTTGCTTTTACACTGAAATAATCCCGTTCCCAACTTGTAACCTTACGGTCTTGATAAAATTTGTATTCTCCCATATCCTTGTTGTTTAACTGTTTACTTCTACAATATCCTCGATTCTGCCGTACAGTATCGAGCGTAACGCTGTTTTGTCAATCGCATAATACTCGTGAATGCTTCCGTGCTGTTTGACGAAATACCGTTTGAGAACGTCGGAAAAATCAAAATGATAACCGCTCAAGGCAATTCCACGTTTGAAATAGATGCTTTCCCACACGTTACGGGTAATCCAGTTCTTTTCTTTCCGGTTTAACTTGCCTCCGTTGTTCAGGTGTACCCGCAATTTGTAAACCTTGCTGTCCTGTAATGTCGCCAGTTCGGGAATATCCCATTTGACGAATTTTGTTGCTATCTGTGTCATACGTTTGCTATCGTTTAATCATGGATAATCACTTCATCACGGTATTCTGAAATTTCCTTGCCGCTTTCAAGGCGGACAACTATGGTGTTACCATAGTTGCCCACGATTGTACCTTCCGTGTAACCTTTGTATGGATTGAGCAGTGTGCAAGACAAACCGATAATATCGCTGTCTTCTTCGTATTCGTACATAGTGAATGCGTTTTTAGGTTACAGCTTAATGTCCCACTTGCCTTGCGAGAATATCCGAAAGCTCACGTATTCGTCCTCTAACTCGTATGTCAGTATGCGGATATAGATTTTATCTTTGGCTTCCAAAGAAGCTACCAGTTCGTCGATTTCTTTTTCTGGGTATTCCCAACGGGAAGAAAATTCTGCATCTACAGTGTCGCCATACCGATTGACAAAACCGTTGAAATTATCGTCCAGAAATGCCTCTATTTTATCGAGGTCTTGCTTGTTTTCCGTACTTGCGTGAAAAATGTTTGTTGCATAGTTCGCCATAATCTTAAATTTTGAGTTTTCTTTTTTCCCTCTTGTAGCATCAGCTACTTTCGGGCTTGATTTAATTATGTCGCTTCAAAAGGTGACATGGCTCTTTATGCAGGGTTTCACAACCAAATACTACCTCCGCAAAGCGGAGCGTGGAGATTTTGTCGTGAACCGTCAGGCTGTGACCTTGCATACAAGAAAGACATGTCAAGTACCTTTGCGACACAATTCATATCAGACAGCCCGAAAGCGGATGTGCGAATACAGGGAAGAGAAGATCTCGTGTAAAAGGTTGATGGTTTATAAAAAGGGAGTTGCAGCGAAAAGAAAAATATGCCGTGGAATCTTTTTTTCTTTTGGCTGCACAATGGGACCAGAGTGTTTTACGAAGTTCGGGAAAAGGTTTAGTTTAGTCCATTAGCCTATATATATGCTAAATCAAAGTAAACTATATTTAGGCAGACAAATTTGCCTGCCTATAAGTTTTTCCTTATCTTTGTATGAATTAAAGAAGGCTTGCTTTTCTTTTGGCTGCAATGGTTCTTGGAAGTTCAAATACAACCGTCGGACGAGGAAAAAAATTCTGGTAGGAAGCTGGTTCAAGAAGTCCCGATTATAAGTAAGTGCAAGGAAAGAAACAGAGTGAAAACAAAAAATCGGGAAATGCCTTTAATTAGCAATTTTGTTTCTTATTTGTTCCTCAATTAAAACTATAAAATTTTCAACACACTGAATTTCAAATCATTATATATACTATTTTTGAGAGATTGGATTTATTATCAAAAAAATGAAGTGGTTGAGACGAAAGATGTTTATACCATATTGTGGTCGGGTGCGGCTTATGATAATAGTTTTGCTTATCAATTGGATGTAAGGCGTAGTGAGGTTGAGGTGACTATTTTATCTTCTTTGGGTGGAAATGGAGGTGCTTATGTCGATCCCGAGTTGGATAAGGCTACGATTCGTTTGGCTAATAAGGTGTCGGGATATGCAAATAATCTGGAGAAGGAAACATTTACTGTTGTGACCAAGTACACGGGGCGTAAAATATCTAAAGAAGATTTCATTTTGCCTCCTTATAATCCTTTTATCACAACGACTAGGGAAGATATAGAGGTGCACCTGACTAATATGCGTCCTACTGAAAAATTGAATACAGAAAATTTAGGATATGGGCATGACAGATCGGAACCGGATGCAAATCTTTATTATATTACTTACGATAAGAACGGGCAACAAATGCCGTTTGCTATAAATCTCGTTTTTGAAAATGATGAGGATATGGATTCTTTTGTGATTCCTGAAGAATCAGCCTTGATAAATATCAAGTATCCCGGTTTTTTGAATTGGGTAAAAACCAACGGTAAAGAAAATTCTGATTGGTATTTGAATCCGAAAGAATAAATGAAGTAATGAAAAGAGAGTGTGTCTGTGTGTGAAGTGACACACTCTCTTTTTGTCTTACCTGCGTTGCAAGAGAACGATATTTTCCACGTGATGTGTGTGAGGAAACATATCGACGGCTTGCACGGCCATGACCCTGTAATCGCTATCCATGAGGTTCAAGTCACGGGCTTGTGTGGCGGAATTGCAACTCACGTACACGATGCGTTCCGGTGCGGCTTTTAGTATCGTGTCCACGACATCCTTGTGCATTCCGGCACGGGGAGGGTCGGTGATGATGACATTCGGACGACCGTGACGGGCGATAAATTCTTCATTAAGCACGTCTTTCATGTCGCCGGCGTAGAAGGATGTATTATCAATACCGTTGAGGGCTGAGTTTATTTTCGCATCCTCGATGGCTTCCGGCACGTATTCGATACCGATAACTTTTTGTGCATCGCGGGCAATAAAATTGGCGATGGTTCCCGTACCCGTGTACAAGTCATAAACGATTTCCTTTCCGGTAAGTCCGGCAAGTTCTCTCGTTTTCGCGTATAGGTTATAGGCCTGTTCCGAGTTGGTTTGGTAGAAAGACTTAGGACCTATCTTGAATTTCAAGTCTTCCATTTGTTCGAAGATATGATCTTGCCCGTGGAAACACACGACTTCCTGATCCGTGATCGTGTCATTCATCTTTTCGTTGATGACGTACATCAACGAGGTGATTTCCGGGAATTGTTCCTCGAGAGCATGGAGCAGGGCTTCTCTTGTTTCCCGGTCTTCTCTGCCGAAAGTAACGATAACCATCACTTCTCCCGTGGAAGAGGTGCGGATAATCAATGTGCGCAGGAATCCCGCTTGTTCCCGGATGTCGTAGAAGTTCAGACTCCGTGCGAGGGCGTATTCCCGGATAAAGTTGCGGATAGCGTTTGAAGGTTCCGCTTGCAAGTAACATTTATCAATGTCTATGACTTTATCAAAGAGTCCCGGAACGTGGAAACCGACTGCCGGAGTACGGTTCAAGTCATTCCCCTCTGCTATTTCCTCACGGGTGAGGAAGCGTTTGTTGCAGAACGTGAATTCCAGTTTATTCCGGTAATAGGTTGTTTTGGGCGAACCGATGATCGGGGCGATGTTTCGCAATTTTACTTTACCGATTCTTTCCAAGTTGTCGATAACTTCCTGCTGTTTGAACTCGGTTTGCAGTTGGTATGGCAGGTTTTGCCATTTACAACCGCCGCACACGCCGAAGTGGGCACAAAAGGGTTCTGTCCGGATATCGGAATATTTCCGGAAGTTGACGATAAAGCCTTCCATGAAACTTTTACGTTTCCGGGTGACTTGCACGTCCACGATATCGCCGGGAACGGTGTTCGGTACGAACAGTACTTTTTCATCCACGTAAGCTATGGATTTTCCTTCTGCTGCTATTTTTTTTATTTCAACGTTTTCTAGTAAGGGCTTTTTACCGCGAGACATAAATTGATTTTAGATTTATGATTTTAGATTTACGATTTGGTCAATTTCTTGATTTATGATTTTGGATTTATGATTCTTTTTTGAACGTGAATGTTTTTGTTTAATCATAAATCGTAATTCATAAATCTGAAATTGTTGCTAGTTTTTCTTTTAGGATTTTGACGCCTTCGGAGGCACCTTTCTCGATGAATTCGATTTTGCTGGTTCTGACGCTTTCGGGGACTTTCGGATCGATCAACAAGATACGGCATCCGGCGGGCGCGTAATGCAACAGGCTTGCCGCGGGGTACACGGCTAGGGAAGTCCCTATGATGACCAGAATGTCAGCTTGACGGACGAGGTCGATGGCAGGTTCTATGTTGGGAACTGCCTCCCCGAACCAAACAATGTGGGGACGGAGGATAGAACCGTCGTCGGCTTTCGTGCCGAATTTCAATTCCCAACCGTCAAGGTCATAAATCAGGTTGGGATTCCGGCTGCTTCTTACTTTCTTGAGTTCACCATGCAAGTGTAATACTTTGGTACTCCCGGCTCTTTCGTGCAAGTCGTCAATGTTTTGCGTTATGATTTGTACGTCATAGTCTTTTTCCAGATCGGCAAGCCCGTAATGTCCGTTATTCGGTTGCGCCTCGTAGAGTTGCTTCCGGCGTTCGTTATAGAAACGGTTTACTAATTCCGGATCACGTTCCCATGCTTCAGGGGTACATACATCCATAACATTGTATTCTTCCCATAACCCGTCACTGTCCCTAAAAGTACGGATTCCGCTTTCGGCACTCATGCCTGCCCCGGTTAAAATGACTAACTTCTTCATAATCAAATAGGATTTTATTTCTAAAATGCGTCAGCAAGTTAGCTAAAAAATCTTACGGATGAAAGATGTTCCGTTATGATATTTCAAAACTTTGCCCTATTTTTGCGGGATTGAAAATGGTTTTTGCATTATTATGAGTTATGGAATAGCGGATTTAAGTATTACCCCTATGCGAAGGGAACGGTCGGAGCGAAGCGAGATGGTTTCCCAGATGCTGTTCGGTGAGGTATACGAGGTGTTGGAAACAGACGAGAAGTGGCTCTACATCCGCTTGTTGCATGACAATTGTGAAGGTTGGGTGGAGAAAAAGGTATTCAGGGAAGTGGACGAGGCTTACGTGCAAAACTATAGGGCTTCCGACCAGCTGATTATGGGGGAGGTTTTCAATTTGGTCATGAAGAAAGGAGATTGGGAAAACCGTCTGATTGTAGCCGGAAGCGTACTTCCTTTTTACGATGCTTACACGAAAAGAATGTTTTTGGGGGATGAGGAGTATGTTGTGCTTGGGGGGCCGCGTGAAGTGGGCATCGAGAGTGTGCGGGATTTATTGATACAATATGCTTTGATGTATTTTAACGCGCCTTACCTTTGGGGGGGGCGGACTCCAAAGGGAATTGACTGTTCCGGTTTCGTGCAAATGGTGTATCGGCTTGCCGGAATCACTATTCCCCGGGAAGCGGAAAAACAGGTAAACGAGGGACAGACTTTATCTTTTCTGGAAGAAGCTCAACCCGGTGATCTGGCATTCTTCGGGGATACTTCCGGTTGTATTACACATGTCGGTATTCTATGGGAACAAGGAAGAATCATCCATGCTTCGGGACGGGTACGAATAGATAAAATTGATCACCATGGTATCTTTAACGAGGATATAAAAAGATACACGCATACGTTGAAAGTGGTAAAGGAATTTATAAAGTAATAGACGCCCTTAGGGCGTCTATTACTTTATAAATTCTTTCTTAGTTCTCCAAGAAAAATTTCAAGTCATCGTCTGCCGTGGTTATACCGGCGATGCCGAATTTGTCGATCAGAACCTTTGCCACGTTCGGGGAAAGGAATCCCGGGAGTGTCGGTCCGAGGTGGATATTCTTCACGCCAAGATAAAGTAGCGCCAGAAGTACGATAACAGCTTTTTGCTCGTACCACGCGATGTTGTAAACGATAGGAAGCTGGTTAACGTCTTCCACGCCGAATATTTCTTTCAATTTGAGTGCGATAACGGCGAGCGAGTAACTGTCGTTACATTGTCCGGCGTCCAATACACGGGGTATCCCGTTGATATCTCCAAGGGGAAGTTTGTTATAACGGTACTTGGCACACCCGGCGGTAAGGATTACTGTATCTTTCGGGAGTTTTTGCGCGAACTCGGTATAGTATTCACGCCCCTTCATTCTACCGTCACATCCTGCCATAACAAAGAATTTGCGGATAGCACCTGATTTTACGGCTTCTACAACCTTGTCAGCTAAAGCGAATACTTGGTTGTGGGCGAATCCGCCAATGATGCTGCCATTTTCGATTTCTTCCGGTGGCGGGCATTTCTTCGCGTGCTCTATGATCTCGCTGAAATCCTTGGGTTGTCCCGGTTTTCTCTCGATGTGTTTGAAGCCGGGGAATCCGGCTGAGCCGGTCGTGTATACCCGATCTTTGTAGTTGGCATCCGGATGCGGGGGAACGATACAGTTCGTGGTGAAAAGCATCGGACCGTTGAAGTGTTGGAATTCATATACCTGACGCCACCACGAGTTACCATAGTTCCCGGCGAAATGTTTGTATTTCTTGAAAGCGGGATAATAGTGGGCGGGAAGCATCTCGCTGTGCGTGTACACGTCAACTCCTGTGCCTTCGGTTTGTTCTAGCAATTCGTATAAATCCCTCAAGTCATGTCCGCTAATCAATATGCCCGGGTTCTTTCTGACACCGATATCCACTTTCGTGATTTCCGGGTTCCCGTACGTGTCCGTGTTTGCTTTGTCAAGTAATGCCATGGCGTCCACCCCGTTTTTACCGCATTCCAGAACCATCTGCACGAGTTGATCGGCGGAGAGCGGAATGGTCGTGGCAACCAATCCCCGGTCTATAAATTCGTATATGCCGGGATTCTCGTGACCGAGATTGTGAGCGTGCTCCGTGTAGGCTGCCATACCTTTCATGCCGTAGGTAAGCAATTCGCGTAAAGAACGGATGTCTTCGTTTTCAGTGGATAATACCCCGACGTTTCCGGCTTTTGCTTCCATTTCTTCCGGCGTGGAGGCTGTCCAGTGTGCACCTTCAAAAGTGATGTTTTCGATTTTTCCGCCTTTTGCGAGGAAGGTTTGTTTCAATTGCTCCCGCAATTCGAGTGCCGCTTTGATCTTGTCGATGAAACGTTGCTTGTCGAAATTGGCATTCGTGATTGTCATGAAAAGACCATCGAGCATGAAACGGTCGGCAGTGTGGTCCACGGCGTTTAAAGCTCGTAATTGTACCCGGTAATGGGCGATTCCTTTCAGTACAAATAACAGTAAATCCTGTAAATTAGCCACGTCGGGAGTTTTTCCACATACGCCGCGTACGGAGCATCCCGTACCTTTCGCGGTTTCTTGGCATTGATAACAAAACATTTTTTCCATAGTCTAGCGTGTTAAATGAATATTATTTTTCTCTTGTTTATCGCGAATGTAAGGGTGCGAGGAAACAATAATTGTAATATAAATTACAAACCGAGTTTAAATTTCAATAATTTGTACGGTGAATTCGTGTAAAGGTTAAAAAAGAGGACGGGTAAAAATGGAATGCCGGGGATAAAGTACTACATTCGCGAGAGTATCAAAAGTTTACAGGTATGGCATTAGTTCGTTTTTTTGATTGTCCGCTATGTGTCGGTATCCCGGAGAATGAACGGGAACGCTTTTTAGAGGGGTTTGATTACACGGTCAAAAATTACGGTCGGGACGAGGTCGTGTTCCGGCAGGGGGAAGCTTGCCGTTTTCTGTATATTCTGTTGGAAGGGGAAGTAAAGGCGGAGATGACCGACGATTCGGGAGCTATGTTGCGTATTGAAACGATACGGGCGCCGCGGGCTCTTGCTCCCGCGTTCCTTTTCGCCGGAGACAACCATTTCCCGGTGACGGCAACGGTGGCGGAAGCAACCGAGGTTTTTATCGCCACGAAAGAATCGGTATTCCGACAGTTGGCGCGTTACGAAGTCTTCATGCGGAACTTTCTTTCCGTCAACTCCAACCGGACAACATTCTTGACGGGACGATTGCAATTCCTTTCTTTCAAAACGATTCGGGGAAAATTAATCCATTATATACTGGAGCTGGCTTCTGCCGGGAACGAGAACGTCGTGTTGGATAAATCGCAACAAGAACTGGCAGAGTATTTCGGGGTTACCCGTCCCGCGTTGGCAAAGGTATTGTACGAGTTGGCGGATGAGGGATTAATTGTCGTGAATCGCCGGGAGATAGCCATTCTCGACCGACAAGCTTTGCGCCGGGCAATGATGTAATAATTTCAGCAGTTTAATAATAACATTTTTATTCTTTATTTCGTTAAAAAACGGTGTAGGCGGACAGTAGGATTCATCTGTTTGCTGACGATTTGATTAACTGTAAATAAAGTAATATGAGCTTGAAAGAACAATATTGGAGATATTCCCTCGTGATCATTATTCTGTTGTTGGGGACGATTATATTTTTTGAGGCGTTACCGTTTATCAGCGGTATACTGGGAGCGATGACTATTTATATCTTGTTACGCGGTCAGATGTTATACCTAACAGTAAAAAAACGTATGCGTCGGAGTTGGATGGCGGTGCTCTTGCTTATGGAAACCATTCTTTGCTTCCTCGTGCCTTTGTCTTTGGTGGTTTGGGTATTCGTGAACAAGTTGCAGGCAATCAATCTCGATCCCCATAGTCTGATCGCACCTGTCGAACACGTGGCGGATCTTATCGAACAACGTGTCGGGTATGACGTGATGAGTAAGGAAAACGTGGATTCTTTACTCGCGATGTTGCCCAAGATAGGGCAAATGTTAATGGGGAGTATCAGTAGTTTCGCCATGAATGTAATCGTGCTTCTTTTCGTGCTTTATTTTATGCTGATCGGGGGAACCCGAATGGAAGAGTACGTGAGTGATATTCTGCCTTTTAATAAACGGAATAAACGGAATATTCTGCACGAGTTCAACATGATCGTGAAGTCCAATGCCATTGGTATTCCGTTGTTGGCTTTGATACAAGGGATAGTCGCAATGATCGGGTATTTTATTTTCGGGGTGCCGAACCCTTTTCTTTGGGGATTCCTTTCTTGTTTTGCCACGATTATCCCGATCGTGGGGACTGCATTAATATGGATACCGCTGGCTCTGTTTCTCGGGCTTTCGGGACACTGGGGTGCCGCTATCGGTTTGACAATTTATGCGGTTGTCGTGATTGCCAACGTGGATAATCTCGTGCGTTTTATGCTGCAAAAGAAAATGGCGGACACGCATCCTTTGATCACGATCTTCGGTGTGATTATCGGGCTTTCGTTATTCGGTTTTATGGGTGTGATTTTCGGTCCCCTCTTGTTGGCTATTTTCGCTTTCTGCGTGAATATATTTAAAGAAGAGTATTTGGGGGGTGATTCACGTTATATTCATAAAATCAAGGAATAGAATTTGTTTTATTCAAATATTGTATTATCTTTGATACGATTTAGAGTTTTGAATCATTATTGTTTCAGTCCTTCTTTTTATTATTATAAAGTAGCGCTCACCTTTAATTGTCCTCTTTCTCTAATCCGTGGTTTTAGACCAAGTACAAATAAAAATCTGTACTTGATGAAGGTAATGTATTTTAATATATAAAATTCAAGAAATGAAAAGTGATAACGTGCGTCCCGAGAAATATCAATCTATGCAGTCAGTAGATAACGTACTTAAAGAGTACAAGAAAAAAGTCGGAGAGGTAGTTCACGTGACAATCAGTGCACGAACAACCTTTGAATTTCCTGCCGATATGCCTCAAGAAGAAAGAGATATTCGTATAGAGAATTATAAAAAAAGACATCCGTGAATATTATATTTCAGGAGGCATTACACTATCCTGAATTCGGTTTAAACCTTGGTTTAAATAAATGCTCAAAACTTCATGAAAACCGTTTAAAAGCAAAAAGCACTTACTTTTGTAAGTGCTTTAAAATGAGAGCGGAAAACGGGACTCAAACCCGCGACCCCCAGCTTGGAAGGCTAGTGCTCTATCGACTGAGCTATTTCCGCGAATGTGGGGAGAGCAGGATTCGAACCTACGAAGACGATGTCAGCTGAGTTACAGTCAGCCCCAGTTGGCCACTTTGGTATCTCCCCTTTGTTCAAAGAACATTTGTTTCGGCTGCAAATATACAGCTTTTTGGTTTTGACGCAATAGTTAGAGTTATTTTTTTTGTAGTTTTTAGCGATAAATCTTGGGGTTAGAATGAAAACTTTAGGCGGGCGAAACCGAACCACGCTCTCACGTCGATGGGGATAGTGTCGCCTACTGTGGTGAAATACTGTGAGATAATGGAGAAATCGAGGTTGTTCCACAGGGAATAATCCATGATAAACCCGGCAAAACAAGTTTCCAGTCCGGACATGTACATCCCCGACAGGGATAGTGACAATCGGTCGGTCGGGGGATAGAAGACCATCGCGACGGCGTTCCAATCGTTCATGGCGGTCATGATGTTTGCCGACGAGGGATTGAGTACGAATTTGAGGATATTCTTCAACGAGAAAATACTCTCTTTATTATTGTACATCACTTCTCCTTGTAACATGATTTTATTGGAAAACAGGTAATCGGCACCGAAGGAAGCCTCGATGATACCGCTCGATTTACCGAAGTTGTCCAGTGGTTGGCGATAAGCGAATTCCCCGCGCAGGTTCACGCCTCTGATATCTCCGGTCATGGCCCCGCCGATGACAAAGTCGTCTTCCGATTGAATCCCTGCCATGACTTGGAAGTCGAAGTTTTTGATCGTACCGTGGTGTAAAAAGGCGGCGGTAACCTTTTTCGAGTTGTCGAGAGAAACAACGACTTCGCTGAAAGAAGTTTCGTCGTGATAATACGTTCCCCGGAACGCGTCGCAACCGGGACGCTCGATGTAGTCGAAGTCGAAGAACGAGTAACTGTTGAAGAAGTCATTCGCGTTCCACACGAAAGTTTGTCCCCAGTTTACCCGTTGCCTGCCCAGTTTCAGGCACCATCTCCCTTTCTCAAAAGTGAAATAGAGGCGGTCGCAGGTCAGGTTCAACAGGGCATTCTTTTCGTCCATGATGTTCCACGATAAATCCATGTAGCCATTGTCCGTTTCCATTCTTTTGGCGTACCCGGGAATGTCGAGAAAGTCGCCGCTAAACAATCGGTTTCGTATTCCTGCGTCGATTCTCCAACACTCCCCGGGTTGCCAACCGAATGTCAGGCGGTTGTGCACGATGTTTTGCCAGTACCATGAATCGTCCAGATTCTCGGTGAACATGGAAAACATTTCGTTCACGTAGCCCGAGAATTCGGGTTTTTGAACCTCTTGCGAGAAGAGGTTCTTTGACAAAATGATAACACAAAAAAGAACAATATATTTTTTCATTTCACGATGTCGTTTATGATTTTACCGTCTTCAAGGGTAATGATTCGCCTTGCTTTTGCCATGATTCGAGGGTCATGCGTGGAGAACACGAACGTGATATTCTCCTTCTCGTTCAGCTTTTCCATCATGTCCAGAAGATTCTCCGCGGATTTACTATCCAAGTTTGCTGTCGGTTCGTCGGCGAGGATGAATTTGGGTTTTGATGCCAGCGCGCGGGCTACTGCCACGCGTTGCTGTTGTCCCCCGGAAAGCTTGGAGGGGCGGCTGTTGACGCGATCTCCCAAACCGACGGATTCCAGCAATTCTTGGGCACGCTCGTCCCGTTCGCTTTTTTTGCGTCCTTGCAATTCCATGACGAACGCGACGTTTTCCTTGGCGCTCAATACGGGGATAAGATTGAAAGACTGGAATACAAACCCGATATTATGTAAACGGAAATCGACCATTTCTTTGGGTTTCAATAGCGAGATATCCTGCCCGTCGATATATAAGTTGCCGGAGGTCGGCGTGTCCAGTCCCCCGATTAGGTTCAACAAGGTGGTCTTCCCGGAACCCGAAGGTCCCACGATGGCCGTGAATTCTCCCTCGGAGATACTGATATTGACATCATCGACAGCGTGTACTTCAGACATTTCGTCTTTGTAAGTCTTGTATAAGTTTTTAGTTTCTATAATTGGCATGACACATTAATTTTAGATTTTAAATTTTAGATTTTAAATTTTAAATTTCTCCCCACTTGCCAACGCTTCATTCTACATTCTTGATTTCTATTACCGTCTTTCAAGCTCTCTTTAACTCTTTGTAGCTTCCCATGAATTGATCTTCAGCGCTTTTCGGGCGGGGTAGATCGCTGACACGATGCCCGTGATAACCACGAGTATAACGATTTCCATGAAGGCTTTAGGGAATAAGAACGGGTAGACGACCGAACTGAACCCGAATCGTTCGTAATTCGCGTTGAGCATGAACCCGAGATCTATGCCATGTTGCCCCGTGTACCCGATTACCCAGAGTGCCAGCAGGATACCGGCGGCACTCCCCACGACGGTGAGGCATAGTGTCTCGAACATCACCATTTTGAATATGTTTCGTTTGTTCATCCCGATGCAGGCGAGTACCCCCAGTTCTTTCGTCCGTTCCAGTACAGCCATGAGCATCGTGTTCACGATACCGAACGAGAGGGCTATCAGGAATATCGACAGAATGATCACGTTGATCAGGTCTGTCCACGCGTACATCAGCCCGAGGGCGGGTTGGAGTTTGTTCCATCCTTGCACGTCCATGTCCGGGAGCGCGGCAGTCACGGCTTCCGTGACCTTTTTCCCCTCGTCAACACTGGCGGCGAGTATCGCGACCTCGTGGGCGGCGCCTTCCGGCAGACCGGTGTAGGGGAGGATGTCGCTTTTCCTGACAAAGATCGTGGATTCGTCGAACATGCTGTTATTTGTTTTGAATATTCCGCCCACGCGGAACGCCATGCTTTGCATATCACCGTTCACGTCTTGAATGGAAAGTACTACTTTTGACCGCAAGCGCGCTTTCAGTTTCTTGGCTACCCGTTGGCTGATGACTACGGGTAATTTGCCGCTTTTCAGAAATGTCCCCAGCGAATCGGGGATATACTGGTGGAGCGTGGTGGTTGCTTTCTCTTCCGCCGGGTCGATAGCGTGCACGAAAGCCCCCACGGTATTCGAGGCGGAGGCAAGCACCCCGTACAGTTTCAAGCGATACGTGACGCTTTCCAATCCCGTCACGGAATCTATTATCGGTTTCACCCTATCCCGCGTGAAGTACGAGTTGATGTCGTAATTGTAGCTAAATTCCGGCGTGTGTATCTGCGTGTGCGATAGTTGATTGCATATTTCTGTCTCGATTGTTGCCCGTCCCCAACCCGTGACGAATGCTATGGTGAAGGTTCCCGCGAACAACCCGATAGCTATCGCGCTAAGGATAAGTATACTGCGGAATTTATTGCGCCAGATGTTTTTCCATGACAGGCGCACGAGCATTAAAGTTATTTTCATGGGCGTATGGCTTTATTGACTTTTAAACGGAGTATTTTACTGATGGGGTAAATGCTTGTCAGGCACGTGATAAACAAGATCACTAGGGCTTGATTCACGTAAATATACGTGCTTGTCGCCGTGGGTATCACGGGCTCCATGCCGTAACCGAGGGCGATTTCCGCCAGTTCTCCCGTGAGCTGTATCGGGTAATAGCTGAAATAATACGTGATAGGAATGCTCACCGCGATAGCCAGACACGCGCCCAGCAGCGTCATGAAAAACAGTTCAAGGCATACCACGTTTGACAGGATTTGCCGTTTCATTCCCAGTGCCACGACCACCCCGAACTCGTGCCGGCGTTCGTTCGTCATCATGATCACCGTCCCGAGGATGCCGAAGCCCACGATCACGTATAGGATAAACATAATGATTTTCGAGAATACTTTGTTCGCTCTCGACTGTGTCAGCAGGCTCTCCATTGATTCCTGCCAGCGCATCACGTCGTACGGCGCGCCCGCCACCCGCTCCTGCACGGCGGCAAAGGCTTCCTCTTGGTTCTCGTCCTCGTCAATGGAGATGAGCATCCCGCTGTACCCGTCCGGCATATTGATGTACGCGTGGGCGGCGGGCAATGTCATGTAGAGGAATCCTTTGTCCATTTCCGGGATAATGATCGACACGATCCCGCGTACCGGGAACAACCCGATAGCGTTCGTCCCGTGGTATCCCTGTCCCATGAGGGCTACCGTGTCGCCGACTTCCACTTGCAGGTATTCGCTCAACCCCTTGCCGAGCAGTATCCCGTCGTCGTCTTGCCGGAGGTATTTCCCTTGCGTCACTCGTTGTGACAACGACGATTTGAGTTCTTCCTGTGCGGGATCGATGCCCACGATACCGACGCCTTTCGTGGTTTTGTCCGAGGAAATCATGGCGAACGTTTCTACCCGGGGCGATACGTTCGTGATGTGGGGGAGGGTGCGGAGTTGTTCGATCATGGCGGCATCCATGGTCATGTAATTGTCGATACTCTTCTCTTCCCAGTATCCCTGCCGGTGAATTTCGATGTGTCCGACTTGCGTGCGCAACAAGTTATCCATTAACTTGTTCCAGCTGCCATCGGACAAGGATATTGTCAAAATGCTGAATAACACGGCGGAAAACACGGATGCCACCGTGATTCCCGTTCTGCGGGAATTACGCCATATATTTCGCCAAGCGAGTTTTATCATGTTACCGGAGTTTTTTCATGTTTTGTTGGGAAAAGAAACTATCACTCATGGGCTTGTCGAACTCGTTCTTGTGCACGGTCAGAACGGTCTTCTGGTTCGGCTTGTCAGCCGGGATAACTTCCAGTCGGGTGGGAATTTTCCGTCCCTGTATTTCTTTGATGTCATGACCGTTGTACGTGTTGATCAGCACGCCGTCCTCGTCGTAAAATTCGGATTTGACCTCGATAAAGTCTTTCTTGGTAATCCACACCACGATTTTGCCCCACACCACGGCGGCGTCTTCCTTGGGAACCAGCGTCAGTTTGTAGCACTCGTGTCCTCTCACTTCTTCCGTTCCGTTTAGTTCGTGCGTGTAGTCTTCTATCTTGGACGAGTGTTTCGTCATATCGTCGTTCGTGAAATCGCTTCCCATCCACGATTGTCCCATAACGGACGAGGACATTTTTACCATCCGGTCGATGCTCGGCATCCAGTTCCACAAGTCTTTTTCTCTTTTCAAGAACGCTTGTCCTTTGTCCTTCGCTGGTGAGGTGATGAGGATGAGTGAATATTTCTCTCCTTTCGTCCAGTTTTTTATACCGACTTCCCTTGTCCACGTCGGGCGTACGATTGTCATGGTGACTTCCGAGTAAAGAGTTTCTCCTTGTTTGTTACTCGTCACTTTCTCCATGATTTCCTTCGCGGTGAGTTCTTGTGCGTGCAGGCTTCCGCCGAATAGCAACACGCAACAGGTAATGATTAATCTTCTAGTCATCTTGCTGTTATTAGTTTAGTTATATTTCGTCTTTCTCGTCTATAACGAACGAGGTCTTAAAATAGGGTACTTCATTTGCGTTATTTTTTGAAGTCTTATTTACGACAGGAAAAATTAGAAAACGGGTGACAAGATTTAATTGAAAATTGAAAGTTGAAAATGGGGAAGAGTGTTTCCGGGAGCTTGTTTATAGTAAAGTTACACGGGTGAATTCCCGCTCCTCCGGCACTGTTCCGGCGGTGATAACCTGATCATCTACTGGTCACGAGTTGGTCACGACTTGCTATACCAGTAGATGATAAGGTCGTGTTGAACTCGTGGTCAATAGATGTCCGCCGGAATAGCGTGGGAAGAGGTGGGGTATACCGTTCCCTTTATTAGGCAATTGGCGATAGCTTCGGAAATTTTCATTCCAGTTTGTCGCTCTATCCATAACCACTGGCCGTTGGGGTTGCATTCGAGAAAAACGAACTCTCCGGTTGGCGTGACGATGAAATCAAAGCATCCGAAATGGAGGTGCATCCGTTTTAAAAATTCACGACAGAAATTAATTACGTGTGTCGGTAGTTCATATTTCTCGTGTTTTAAACCGTGGTCATAACCTTGTCGCCAGTCTATTTTCCCTTTGTCGTCTTCCATTGCTTGTGAATCTATTTTGCATGCGAACACGGTGTTGCCGACAACGGTGACACGGAGTTCGAATTGTTTTTCAATATAATTCTGGACGAAACTGACGGTCTGGTAAAACGACTCATCCGGGTTCGTGTCGAGGAGAGTCGATTTTATTTTTTGGGCGTAGAAGACGTACTCGTGCTCATCTCCGAGCCAGAGATTATCACTCTCGATAGATTTTAACACGATGTATTCATGTTTGCGGGCGAAAGTGACAATATCCGCTTTCCGGTTGGAAAAGCACGTGGCGGGTATTTGCATGTCTAGTTCTTGGGCTATTTTTAGTTGTAACATTTTGGAAGCGGCACTTCTGTCGTACAAATGATTGCCTATCGAAAATTTGTCCGAAATGTAGTAGAGCAAGAAGGATAGAAAGCCTCCGGCTTCTTCCAAGTTGTGCTTGTTGATTTCCTGTCCGTTATCGTACGGTAATTCCGAGGGGAGAACGGGACGACGTTCCCATACGGAGGAAACGTCGTGCCCGTGTAATTCCAATCCGGTCCGGATGTTTTTGATGTAAAAATCCAGACTTTTAGTGCTACCTTGCCAGCAGAATTCATAATCGGTGAGTAATGCTTCCGTGTTAAGACGGAAGAGCGGAATTTTCCGATTGTTCAAGTATTCGATGACTGGCGTCGGGTGCACATCTTCTTTGTTTGTTATGATGAGAATCATTTCACGGATTTGCTGTCGTCGATGGCATTTTTTTTGTCAGAACAAGTACTGGTACCTCCACTAGGTACTCGTTTTCTGGTTAATTCGCTTTTCAAGCAACGGGTGCCAACGGTACGGGCGTTATACTCCGTGATTTGTCGTTTTTCATCGTAGATGATTTTCGGGTCTTCAATTTCTTCAATTTTTGAAAAAGGCGTGTAGTTGATTAACAAAGGCATGATGTTGTTGCCCGCTGTGTTTCTCGTGTAAAGGTTCATGATTTTAAATTTTAAGGTAAAACATGTTATTTATAGCTATAGATGATTTATTTGTCTAGTAAATCGAGGATGTAACCGAATAGTGGGAAGCAGAGAACTGCCGTTATGGCTAGAATGTAAAATTTGTATTTTCCCCAGAATCTATTTCTCCTGAATACTTTCAGTTGTTGCTGGTAGCGGGGAAGGTTTAGGTCCGTTGGAGAATAAGTTTCGAGTGTGATTAAAGCATGCTCGTATTTTGCCAAAATGGTATCCGCATAGCGGTTGTAAAGACTTTCTTCTGCTTCCTCTCCATTTACACACATTTTCCACGAGTTGGCTTTTAGCAAGTAGGTCAAATCGTTTAGAACGCGAATTAGTGCCGGGTTGTCTTCCGGGATTTCGATTTGTTCGATTTGTTCAATTTTCTGTGTGATTTCTTTGGAAAGTTTGGTTAAACGTATTTCTAGTTGTCTTTGCTCTCGTTCCTCTTGTTCCAGTTCTAATTTTTGTTTATGCAATTTGAGTTCTTCTTTCGCGGCTTCTCTCTTGCTTGTGTCGCCTGCTCTCCGGTAAACGATAGCGTGTTTGTCTTTGTACAGGGCGTTGGATACGGCTCTACCCGTGTCGCGGCCTAACTGGTTGAAAAATGATTTGCTGAATCCCATGGTATTCGATTTTTTTTGAATGTTATTCAATATCGGTAATTTCAAATCCTAACTCGCGGGCTTTCTCTATAAAACGCCCGATGTTGTCGACTCTCCACTGCTTGCATGTGGCGATAATCCCGTCAGCAAGTTTGAGTTGCTGGTCGTCTTTGATGTAATAGTACACGTTGCCTTTCTTCAAGGCGTAGTCGATCGGTTTGAACACACCGAAAGATGGGGTGCCTTGTATCGTGTAGGGGAATATGTCTTGTAGTTTGCTCGTCGTAAGTGGTATGGGGTGTCGGCTGATGTATTCTTTAACCACGGAATGCACGAGTTTCGATTTGTTGTATATGTTTCCGTTGAAACGGTATTTCGTGTAATCTTTACCGTCAGACTTTTCCTTTATATAAGAATCCGCTAGTACGAAAATCTCGCTCGTGATGCTATTCTTGAACCTGTTTAAGGTAATCGCGTGGATGGGGATGTTTTTCAGTTTTTCCTGTTTTTCCGGAAGGTATTTTTCTCCCGGAAGCAAGGATAATAAATTATCTTTTATTCCTTTCGGCAGTGGTAATTCGTTTTCTATGTTCGCATCGAGTTTAGAGCCCACGAGAACCCCGATGAATTTTATTTGTGAGTTTTCGAGGTCATCTGTTATGACATCGATGTTTCTTAATCCTTCTATAATTTGCTCCTTCTCGCAAAGATAATCGCATAATTGGCGCAATGCTTTATAATCGATTATGTGTTTTTTCAGTTCCACGATACCGAACGTGCGTTTGTCGTATTGTATAAGGATGTCAATTCTGCCGTTCCCGGATGCTTTGCAATTTTTCAAGCTAATCTCGCAATCTATGACTTTGGGAAAATCGAGGGTCTTGTTTTCCATGAAGCCCAAGATGCAGGGATTATCCATCAAATAGGCTTCCATGCCTAATTCCGAGGGAAACGGGTATGCCTCCAGTAAAATATTGTTGACTACAGCCTGCTTGAACATGTTCACGTTTGCCATGTTGTAAACGAGTATTTTGTGTTGTAAATTTAGTTGAGTTTCACGAGTGAGGTTATGTTGGTGCCGTAATTGAATGTCAGCGGGTAGATTGTGATTTGCAGGTCGTCGCTAACTTCTCCCATTACGGTTGCCCCGTCCGAGTAGCGTATTCCCGAGAATGTTATTGATCCGGTTGATGTTGATCCGGTGACGTTTACCGGTTTTATTTCAAACCCGCATGCAAGTATATCTAGTGTTTTCAACTCGAGAGAACGCAAATCAATGCAATATATTATATCGTTATTTATAGAGAACAATGCATCGTTCGTGATCCATGTGTTAATTATCTTGGAGTTGTGCAAATCTTCGTCCATGTTAAAGTCTGGTATTTCCATTGTGTGTCGGTTAAAAATGCCTGTGACGGGATCGAATTCTATTAACTCTTCTTTTGTTGAGAATAGCATGGTGTTTTTAGCTGGATTCTTATAAAAATCGACACAATGATAAGTGGAATTAGGACATCTGATTGAACCTACCTTTTCTGCATGTAGTTCATTATCTCCTATTTCTTCGATTCTGTACACGTTGATGTCGTATATATTGTTATAAGGATTCCAAAAATTGACGACGTGTAATTGACCGTCGGGGGCAACAAAAGTACTTCGGCCTCTAAAGATACTACCATCGCCATCATCGGAAATTAGTGTTTTGATGTTGTGTATGGAACCACCTTTGCATTTGAATTTCATTTCATTATTGATAATCCCATCGGTATTGCAACTAAAAGCACATGTACCTTTTGCACTGACATTGAAACTTTCGATTGTTTGTTTGTCGGGTGTGTAGTCTTCCATGGTGAGATTTCCGGGATGTGATGTGTTTACTTTGAACACTTTGTTGGCAGCGGAAAAGTAGATATCGTTATTTTCGTCGGTGCAGAAACGATACATGATATTGAAATATACTCCGTATTTGTCATGGTCCACGGGAAGGGCCCATAGTAATTCCGTTTGTTTATCGACGAATAAGTAGCTGTATTGTTTGTAGCTTGCCCCCGTGATATAAAAGTCTCCCTCGAATAGTAAGTAGTTATTGTTGGCAGGGCGAATGCGAGATATGAACATGTCAACGCTGTCGCCATGTTCGTTGATGAAGCGTATGGGATTGATGTTGCCTCGGGCATCCATGGAAACGTAACCGGTGTAGTCGTTTCCCGCACGAGAAGTTGCTTGTTGCGCGTAGATTAATTGGGCATTCTTGACTGTTGCTTTCTCGATTTTGTAAGAGGTATCGTTTTTACCACAACCAAATATTATGGTAGCAAGTAAAAAAAATAGTGATTTTTTCATACCTGTAATTTTATTTTCCTCGATACCCCGGAAGGAAATTATATTTGTAGAAAACGTGGGTATCGTAAACTTGCTTTAGTTGACGGGCTCTAGCAAAGCCTAAAGGTAAAACAAGCAACAATCCCACGTTATATACTTATGCAAAATTGCACGTACATACATACGCAAGAGCATTAACTCGTTCTCCCTTGTTAAATTTGCTAGATTCGTCAACGAGAACAAGTTTAAACGCTTTCCGTTTAAACAATATGTTTGCCCAATCTTTCGATTCGGCAATGCAAATATAAATAATTTTTAAACATGAAGCGTTTTACTCTTGAAAGAGATTGTTGCCGGACGCAAATATAAATCTTTAATGTTATAATATTGCTATTTTATTTTCAGTATGTTATGGCTATTCTTGTGGTGATGTTTTTTTAGTGTTGTTTGTGTCAACTTGCAGGGAATATGTGTTAAGAATAAAAGAAGGTGGGGTAAGAAGTATTTAACAATTGATTCGTGATATGGTAGGTACTTTTCCACGGATTTGAGTTTGATATAATTGCTAATATTAAATTTTATATTTGTTAAGATTGGTAATTTGGGAGGTTATTTGTGTTAAAATGATGTTAATATTTTTGTTCTGTTTATATTTTTTTAGAAAAAAGTCGTGGCTCTCTATATAGTCCGGCTAAGTGAGTTAGCGGATAAATTTATGTTAAATAAAAATTAAAAAATTATGGCCAAGGTATATCTTGACTATTTAGGAGCCCTAATTGGTTCCGTCGGTAAGGTATCGTATTACATGCGATACAGTGATAATATCGCTCGTCGCAAAGGCGAGGAACGAAAAGTTTCTAACGCGCCTGCTCTCGTGGAGCAACGGCAGAAGTTCGGGATGCTTGCGCATCTATCGACGGTGTTACAACCGGCGATAGAGCTCGGGTTCCCGCAGCGTAAGCGGGGGCAGTCGGCGAGAAACGCGTTTCACCAGTTGAACAAGGACGTGTGCACGGTGGAGGGGGAGATGGTTGTGGTGGATTATGAAAATCTGCTGTGCTCGAACGGGTCGTTGGTTCCGCCGGATGTGACGGTTTCTTTCGATGCCGTGGCGGGGAAGTTTTCCTTCGTGCAAGAACAGATGGAGGAGGAGGAGATGGGTTGTAATGCCGATGATGCGGTACGAGCCGTGTTGTTGGAGTGCGAGAAGGGATTCTGTCGGTTGGTGCGACTTCGCAAACGAGGAGAGGGAGGTTCTACTTCTGTGGCTTTGCCGAAGAATTGGAACGGGGATAACGTGGTGGTGTATTGTTTCGCGGTTAGTGCCGACGGGAAGAAGGCTTCGACATCTCTGTATTTGACGGTTGAGGCGGGGAGTTAATGGTTGCCGGGGGGAGGGACTTTCGGGTTTCTCCCCCGGCTTCCCTTTTAGTTGAATTTTGAAGTATAAACACTATGAATCTAAAATATTTTTTTATGAAAGTACGTGATTTTATTAACGGTATCATCGTCGGAAGACGGGGAAACGTTATTTATTACGAGCGAGCCGGGCGTTTGTACATGAGGAGGTATGCCATTCCCGGGAAGAAGCGGAAGTGGGAAACGGAAGGGCGTAGCCCGGGGCAGAAGGCGGCGGTGGCAAGGTTCAAGGCGGTACAGATGTTTTATGCCGAGTATGCCAAGCAGGTGTCGCCCGAGGTGTGGAGGTGTGTCGCTAAAGCACGGGGAAAAATGGCACCTAATTTGTTCAACTCGATGAATTTTAATTGTTTCGACGGCGAGGGGAAGATGGTGGATTTCGAGGGATTCCGTTTCACGGAGGGAGTGTTGGCTTTGCCGAGAGAGATAAGAATTGTACGCGAGGGCAAGCGGTTCCGAGTGACGTGGCGGGAGGAGCGTGATTGGAGCACGGCGGCACGGGGTGACGTGATGCAAGTGGGGGTGTTGTACGATAATTTGGTGCGTTCGCCCCGGTTGGCGCTTGAGGTTACCGGGAGGAGGGGAGATTTACGAGGGGAATTCGTGTTGAATGAATCGATAGGCGGAAGCGCTCACGTCTATATTTTTTTCGCGAGCGCGGGTAATACCGCGTTCTCGCCATCTTGGTACTTGCGCGTGGAATAGCGTGTGATGGTACACGGTGAAAATGAATAAGCACGGCATGTCGCTAATAATAGGAGCGTAGCCGTGCTTAATTTTAAGATTGGATAAGTTACTTCTTGTACCCGATAGGTTGGGTGTAGATCACGAAGTTGTTCTTGGGTAAACCGATCACTTTCGCTAGAGCCTCTCTGTTGACGGAACCGATTGTCACGGTTGCCATGTCCTTGGCGGCACAAACGAGGTACACGTTTTGAGCCATGTACCCGGCGTGGTGGTTGGAGTACAGTAGCTTTTGCTCCGGATCGGAGATACGTCCCTCTTTGTCGTGGTTGGCTACATAGATGAAACACACGGGAGCTACCGTCATGAAAGGTTGCGGGCCGCATTCTTTCCGGTAGTCGCCTTTCTTCACGAGTTTCAGTTCGTGTTTTTCGGCGTTGTAGCGGTAGATGCCGTCGGCTGTCGCCACGTAGAGTACCATTTCCTGCCAGTTCGTGGCGGTCGGAACGGTACGTTTGCCGATCTCCGGGCGGTTAAGACCGTTCGCTGCCCACACGAGGTCGGAAAGGTCTTGCAGGGATAGTTTTTTCGTGTCAAAATCACGGGATGTTTGCCGTTCGTTCAGGCATTCGGCGAGTGATTTTCCCCCGGTTTTCTGCGGTGCGGGTAACTTGATGTTTTGAGCATTCATGGCGCTTCCCATGAATGTAAGCACGAGCATTGTAATAATTGTTTTCATTAGTTTACTACGTTAGTTGGTGTACCGTTAAAGAAATTCAGGATGTTATCGACAGCTTCCTGCCCGGTGGCTATACGCGTGTCGATAGTGCCTGTTGCGTTGTGCGGGGCGAGGATCACGTTATCCAGTCCGTAGAGCATTTCCGTCACGTGTGGTTCGTCTTCGAAAACGTCGAGGGCTGCCCCGGCTATCGTTTTGTTTTGTAAGCAGGTTGCCAGTTCTTTTTCGTTAATGACGGCTCCGCGGGCGGTGTTCACGAGGATAGCGGTCGGCTTCATCAGTTCTATTTCCCGCTTGCCGATCATGTGGCGGGTTTCGTCCGTCAACGGGGTATGGATAGAAACGAAATCCGATCTTTTCAGCAAGGTGTCGAGATCGACTCTCTCGTATCCTTCTACCGTGCTCCGGCGGTTGTAATAAATCACGTTCATGTGGAACGCTTCTGCCAGTCGTGCCACGGTCTTGCCGATATTTCCCATGCCGATGATCCCGAGGGTGCGTCCTTCCAGCGTGAAGCCTAGGTTTTTCATCACGCCCCACATGCTCTCTTTCTCTACCCGTATGCGGCGGTCGCATTCCGTGATACGGCGGGCGGCGCTCAGCATGAGCCCCATTGCCATTTCCGCGGTCGGGAAACAAACGGCTTTCGGGGTATTGCATACCGCTATTCCTTTCGAGCGGGCAAATTTGGTGTCAATGTTGTTGTAGCCCACGCCGAAATTACTGATCAGTTTCAGGTTTTTGCCTGCCTCGATAACGCTGTTGTCAATAGGGCGGGTGAATATCCCGAGAATGACATCGTGATCGGGTACCAGTTTGATTAATTCTTCGGTGGTGAAATACTCGCCGTCGGGCATAGTTACGGTATGCTCTTTTCCAAGTTTCGCAAATGACTCGCGGGGAATGTTGTAAGTAACAAGAACTTTCATATTTAAGATTTAAGATTTATGATTTTAGATTCTGTTGATTCCTTGATTTATGACAGACTAACGCATTGTTCAAGCTCATTCTTGCGTCAGCAGGTGCGTCCAATCCGATGAATCGCGAAGCGAGGTATTTGTAGTACCCGGTGACGGCAACCATGCCGGCGTTGTCGAGCGAGAAGCCGAGGCGGGGGATAAATACGTCCCAGCCCGCGCGGGTTCCCTCGTCGTACACGGCTTTTTGCAACCCGGAGTTCGCCGACACACCGCCACCGATGGCGATTTGTTTTATTCCGGTTTGTTTGGCGGCCTTTTTAAGTTTGGCCATGAGTATATCGACGATCGTTTTCTGTAAAGAGGCACAAAGGTCGTTCAGGTTATGTTGGATGAAGTCCGGATCGTTTTTGAGTTCGTCTCGGATGAAGTACAGGAACGAGGTTTTCAACCCGCTGAAGCTGTAATCCAGTCCCGGGATATTGGGTTTGTTGAACGTGAAACGGTCTGGGTTCCCTTCTTTCGCCAGACGGTCGATCACGGGTCCCCCGGGATAGGACAATCCCATGACTTTGGCGCATTTGTCGTAGGCTTCGCCGGCGGCGTCGTCGATTGTTTGCCCGATGACTTCCATGTCCAGATAGTCGCGAACCACGATGATCTGGGAATTACCGCCCGACACGAGTAGCGTCAGGAACGGGAATTTCGGGTGGCGAGCTTCCACTCCCGGTTCTTTGATGAAATTGGCGAGGATGTGTGCCTGCAAGTGGTTGACCTCGATCATGGGAATTTGTTTCGCGATAGCGAATCCCTTGGCGAAGGAAGTTCCCACAAGGAGAGAGCCCAGCAGTCCCGGTCCGCGGGTGAAAGCGACGGCATTGATTTCGTCTGCATTGACGCCTGCGACTTTTAAGGCCTGCGCCACGACCGGGATAATATTTTGTTGATGCGCTCTCGATGCCAGTTCGGGAACGACTCCCCCGTAAGCCTCGTGTACTTTTTGACTGGCAATGACATTAGAGAGTACCACCCCGTCTTTTAGTATCGCGGCCGAGGTATCGTCGCAAGATGATTCAATTCCTAGAATAACAACGCCCATGGTATATTTTAGATTTAATGATTTTAGATTTTAGATTGTCAGCCGCACGGGCTTTGGGGTTTATAAAGTTTATAAGGTTTATAAAGTTCATAAAGTAAATGGACCCCTGCGGGGCGCTTTGTCCACGGTAGCGTAAGCTACCATTAAACACAGTCCGAAGGACTCCCGTAACTTTATAAACCTTATAAACTTTATGAACTTTATAAACTCTTTCCATTTTCAATTGAATTTATTCCTGCAATATTACTAAATTTGCAAGCAAACTAAATGGTGAAAGTATAAAAAAAATAATCTCCATATTGTCCCGGTGTGTAATGGTGCTTGTGCTTTTGGCATTTGCGGCCTATTTTGCCTTGATGACTCCGTACGTTCAGACGAAGTTGGTGGATTATTTTACCCGTATTTTGGAGGATCGGACGGGAACGACGATCACGATCGGGAGGGTGGAATTTCGCCCGATAGAATCATTGATACTGAGTGACGTGTTCGTGAAAGACTGCCGTCAGGATACGCTGATGTTTTGCGAGCGGCTCGTGATGCGGGTGGATTCGGTGAGTTTCGTGAAACGGAAATTCACGATCACGGAGGCGACTTTCGACAATGCCGTGTTTAACTTGTGGATCGAGCGTAGGAAAGACGGGGGGGAGAGCGTCACGAACGTTGAGGAGTTAATCAATTCCCTTTCCGCCTCGATGACGGACACGGTGCCCGCCTCTCCTTTGGGGTGGAAAGTGAACCTGACCCGAATATCGTTGTTCAACAGTCGTTTCCGGTATATAGAGAACGATTATGAACCCGTGGACTACGGGATTAACTGGACGGATGTCGATTGCCGGGATTTAAACGTGATGATTTCCGGAATCAGGTTCTCGAAGGAGGGACGTTACGAGGCCACGGTTACTGGGTTGAGTTTCAGGGAGAAATCCGGATTCGAGGTGATTAACATGGGGGGAAGGGTTGTTGCGACGAATAATAACCTGTTGGTCACGAATACCTTGATTCAGACCGAACGGAGTGAGGCTCATCTGGATACGTTGGAGTATAATTGGGTTCCGGATCAGGAGTACTGGCGTAATTTTACCACGAAGATGCAACAACGATATGTGTTCACCTCTTCAAGGGTACATTTCGATGATATAGCTTATTTTAACGGCAAGTTGCTGGGAATGAATAATGTGTTGTACGGGAGCGGCGTGGTTTTCAACACGATAAGTAATTTGCAGGGCGAGAATCTGGAAGTGTATCTGGGTGAGAAAAGTGTGTTCCACGGTTCATTTGTTTCCAAGGGGTTGCCCCGTTTTTTCGATACGGACTTCACTATCGAATTTACCGATATGCGGATTTCGCCGCCCGAACTGGAAGCTATTTATATGCCGTGGCTGGAAAGCCGTTACGTGAAGATACCGGAAATGCTGCACAAGTATGATTATTTCACTTTTGACGGTACTTTCAAGGGGAAGATCGAGGATTTTGTCGTGGACGCGAAAAGCGTTACCCCGGGAATGGAAGGTTCTCTCGTGTTCAACTATGTTTTGGATAGCGCGGGAGATTATCGTTACGGGGGACGGGCTAACCTGTTCCGGGTGAATTTCGGTTTTCTGACGGGGCAGTCTTTCTTGAAGAACGGTTCGCTGTTCGCGAACTTTAACGGGGTACTGGGTGACTCCACCTCTCGTTTCGGGATGTCGAGTGCGTTAGGATACCTCGACGTGTACGACGGTCGGCTACGGGGGGTACGCCTCTCGGTGGGGACGGAAAACGATCGCCTGTATTTGCTGTCGTCCGTGAAGAACGATAGTTTGCAAGCTGATTTCGAATTGAATTATGTCATGGGGGATTCTCTTCAAATCGCGGACGCGCGGGGGTACGTGAATGTCCGGCAATGGGATTCATGGGGACCGTCCGTTTGCGGGGAAAAGGAATCGTTTGAATTTGATTTCTCGGGGAACCTGAAAATGCAAGAGGACAACAATTGGTTCGAGGCAATCATACCCCGTTTGAAATACGAGAACACGAGGGGGGTGTTCACGACGGATTCGGTGAGATTGACGAATACCGTGCTGGGAGAATATAGTTACTCGAACCTGCAATCGGAAGTGGGGGATGTCACCATGGAGGGATTTTTCCATTCGCTGGAATTGTCGGATTTGTGGAATAGTTTTGTCATGACCTATTTGCCCGCTTACCGCTACGCGGTGGATAAACCATTGCCGGAAGGAACCAATCTGATTGCCGAAGCGCAGTTAAAGAATGTCAATCCTTTGCTGCGGGTCGCTTACCCGCGATTGAAACTTTCGAGCGGTGTCAATTTATCATGTGAATACAATTATGCCGACCGGCGGACGAACCTGTTACTGGAAGCGGATACGATTTCTTTCGGGGATCTGAAGACTCGGGATGCGAGGGTGAAAGTAACGGGTAACGGTACCAACTTGATCTGTACCTGTGCTGCCGATGAGTTGAAATACTTGAATTTCGGGAAACTGTATAACGTGCGCAACACGATGAACGTGTACACGAACAATGTCACGAACCGTCTGACGTGGAGTAACTGGGAGAAAGAAACGTATTGCGGCTCGCTGGTCGCCAATCTCCGGTTGTTGAATTACAGGGGCAGGCACATGACACAGGTGCTTATCCAGCCCAGCACGATCGTGATGGCGGATAGCGTGTGGCAGGTGGGACGTTCCATGATATTGAAGGAGGGAGATGATATTTTCGTGAATAATTTCAAGATCAGCCGGGGAGAGCAAAGTTTTTCCCTGCGGGGACGGGTGAGCGGGAACAAGCGGGATACCCTCTCCATGGCGTTCCATAATTTCAATCTGGCGGAGTTCAATAATATTCTTTTTGACAATAAAGTGAAGCTTTTCGGGTTGGTAAACGGGAAAGCCACGATACAGGACGCGTATAACGACCGTCTTATTTACGCGAATATGGAGATCGACCGCTGGGGGCTTAACCGGGATACTTTGGGGACGTTGAACCTGATGTCCCAGTGGGATGCGGCGAACAGTGCCTTGCAGGTCAGCGTGATCAACCAGATGAAGAACGATGAGGCGCCGTTCAGCGTGTTCGGTTATTATAAACCGTCCACGGACAGCCTGAACATGAATCTCGTGCTTTCGGGAATAGACGTGAATTACCTGACCCGTTATTTCCCGGATATGTTGAAAAGCGGGGAGGGTACATTGTCCGGCGAGTTGGAAATGAAAGGGACGAGCCGGACGGCGGCGATCAACGGTTTTCTGGCCATGGACTCGGTGGCTTTGACCTTGAGTATGCTGAACACGCCGTTTATGATTCATGACCGTATCCCGGTGAAGGATAATCGGATCGTGCTTGATGATTTCAAAATATACGATGCCAAGGGGCGGGCGTCCGTCTGTTCCGGGTTCTACGATTTGCAACAGAACAAGTATGATGTAAACTTGAAGTTCAATAATTTCCGCGTGTTGAACACGAAGCAATCCCAAGGCGAGACGTTTTACGGGCAGTTGTATATCACGGGACAAACCCGGATGAATAATCTGTCGGGTAATTCCGCGTTGTCTGTCAATTTGAAGCCGGAACCCCATTCCGTGCTGTATATACCCTTGACTTCTGCCTTGACGGAGGAGGACGGCAGTATCCTGCGGTTTATAAATAACCGTCAAACCGGCGAACAGTCTGCGATGCACGAGGAGCGGTCTTCTCTGATATCCGATTTCGACTTGAACGCGAATATCGAGGTGAACGACAATCTGGAGGTGCAGATCATATTCGACCCCACGATCGGGGATATACTGAAAACTGTGGGAAGCGGTAATCTGCGTTTTACCTTGGGTAAGGACAACGAGTTGGACCTGTTCGGGGAGTACAAGATCGCGAAAGGAGATTATCTTTTCACGTTGAGTAACTTGATAAACAAGAAGTTCGTGTTGACTCCCGGCGGAAGTATCAAATGGAACGGTTCGCCTTACGACGCCACGATTGACGTGAACGCGATTTATAACCTGCGTACTTCTCTGAGTGATTTGTTGGCGGGGACGAACACGACAATGGACAAGAACACGAAAGTTCCCGTGGAATGCGTGTTGAAACTGGGGGACAATCTGATGAACCCGAACGTGCAATTCGGGATTAATTTTCCCTCCCTCGACGTGCAGATGCGGAGTTTGATGCAGAGTCTTTTCTCCAGTCAGGACGAGGTAAACAAACAAATGTTCTCGCTTTTGTTGCTGAACAAGTTCTACACGCCCGATTATTTGGATAAGGACGCGGAGCAGGAGGAACGCAACACGGGCTACCAGATGGGGGTAACGACGGCGAGCGAGTTGCTGTCGAATCAAGTGTCCCGTTGGTTGTCGCAGATCAGCAATAATTTGGATATCGGTTTCTCGTACCGCCCGGGTGACCAAGTGACGACGAACGAGTTCGAGTTGGCATTGTCTACCCAGATATGGAACAACCGCGTGACCATTTCCGCCAACGGCAACATGGTGGAAGGGTCGAAAACGAACTCGAATACCTCTATCACGGGTGACTTTGACGTGGACGTGAAGCTGAACCAGCAGGGAACGTTGAAGCTGAAGGCTTATTCCCACACGAACGAAAAGATCACGTATAACGCCACGGAGACCGTGCAGGGTGTCGGTGTTTCCTATCAGGAAGCCTTTGATACCTTCCGGGAACTCTTCCGCAAGTACACGGCTATTTTTAAACGGAAAAAGAAGTCTTCGCAATCATCTGATAATAAGCAGTAATTGTAATTTTCAACTTTCAATTTTCAATTTTCAATTGTTTGTCATTGTTTTTTTGGTTTTTTTTCGTGAAATTGGGCTCGTTACGTGAAAACGTCGAACCTAACTAAAATGATATTATGAAAAAAATGACCGAACAAGAGTACATGGATCGTGAGGCGAAATATGGCGCCCACAATTATCACCCGCTACCCGTGGTGTTGGAAAAAGGAGAAGGAATCTACGTGTGGGATGTCAACGGGAAACGTTATTTTGATTTCCTTTCGGCTTATTCTGCCGTGAATCAAGGACATAGCCACCCGAAGATTGTTGAGGCTATGACCGAGCAGGCGAAAACGCTGGCGCTGACTTCCCGTGCCTTTTACAACAACGTGTTGGGAGAGTGGGAAGAATACATCACCAAGTATTTTGGGTACGACAAGGTGCTGCCGATGAATAGCGGTGCAGAGGCGGACGAGACAGCCCTGAAACTTTGTCGCCGTTGGGGATATGACGTGAAAGGTATTCCTGCCGATCAGGCAAAGATTATCGTGTGCGAGAACAATTTCCACGGTCGTACGATTACTATCGTGACGCTTTCCAACGATCCCTCTTCGTATGCCGGATTCGGACCGTTTACACCCGGATTCGTGCGTATTCCTTACGATGACATTCCCGCGTTGGAAGAGGCTTTAAAAGACCCGAACGTGGCGGGATTCCTGTTGGAGCCTATTCAGGGAGAAGCCGGGGTTTACGTGCCGCACGAGGGCTATTTGAAGAAAGCTTATGATTTGTGTAAGGCACACAACGTGTTGTTTATGGCCGATGAGGTGCAGACCGGTATTGCCCGCACGGGTAAGATGCTGGCGTGCGATCACGAGGGGGTACGTCCCGACGTGTTGATTCTCGGTAAAGCTATTTCCGGCGGTTTGATGCCCGTTTCCTGCGTGTTGGCGGACGACGAGATCATGATGACGATCAAACCGGGAGAACACGGTTCCACTTATGGCGGTAATCCGATCGCTTGTCGGGTATCCATGGCTGCATTGCAAGTGATTAAAGACGAGAAACTTGCCGAGAATGCCGAGAGATTGGGTAAGATATTCCGTGAACGCATGGGACAGATCAAATCGGATATGATCGGACTCGTGCGCGGTAAAGGTTTGTTGAACGCCGTCGTGGTTACCCCGAAAAACGGCAAGACCGCTTGGGATGTTTGTTTGAAACTCCGTGACAACGGCTTGTTGGCAAAACCGACACACGATCATATCATCCGTTTCGCCCCGCCTCTGGTTATCAACGAGGAACAGTTGCTGGAAGCAATCGGAGTTATCGAGAAGACGTTGAAGGAATTTGAGTAGTTTGCGATAAACTGAATATTAGAGGGGAGGTAGCTAACAAGTTTATTGATAGCTACCTCTTTTTTTATTCCGGCATATTTTCTTGTCGGAATCTAAAATAAATCGGTAGTAGTTGAATTTTTTTCTTTTTTTTGTCATACTCTTTGTAAGTTCATGTATTATACAACTGAAAATTTCATTCATAAAAACCGGATGTGCGATGAAATGGTATAGTGGTAATAACATGAAATAAGTATGAAGCGGGATTTGTATAAGGTCATAGAACTGTTTAAGAAGTCTTTTGGGAATGCCCTTTCCGATGATGAACGACAAGAAATGGATGTTTTGTTGCAGGATAATTCTTTACGGAAAGCGTACGAAGAGTTGTTTGACGAGGCTTTTGTAACCGGGAAGTTTAAGGAGTTCGAGAGTTACGAGTATAAGCCAGCTTTCGAGGCATTAAAGAAACAGGTGTACCGGGGGCGTTTCCGGCGTTGGATGGCATGGGGGGCATCCGTGGCGGCAGTGTTGGTCTTGGGGTTCATGCTCCTGGAGAACTTCAGTCTTTCAACCGGGGAGCTGGTTGTCGTCAACCGAGAAATTGTTCCGCCGGGAGAAACTGCGGCAGTATTGAAACTGGCAGACGGACGGATGGTGAGGATTGGGAAAGAACCTGTCGCAATCATGGAAGACGACGGGAATGTGGTAAAGTACGAGGATGGGCAACTTTCCTATACTTCCGTGAATCCGATGGAAAAAGAGCTCTACAATGAATTGAAAGTGCCTATCGGGGGAGAGTGCTACGTGGTGTTGAACGACGGGACGGAAGTGTGGTTGAATGCGGGGTCTGAATTAAAGTACCCGGTTGCCTTCACGGGAAAGGAACGGAAGGTGGAGTTAAGCGGGGAGGGATTCTTTAAGGTGAAGAAAGATACCTTGCCTTTTATCGTGGGTGTGGAAACGGGAGATATTACGGTACTCGGTACGTCTTTCGGCGTTACCGCTTACCGGGGAGAGGTCGGGTACACGACGTTGGTTTCCGGCAAGGTAAGTTTCACGTCGAAGAATAAGGAAAGCGTGATATTATCCCCGGGAGAGCAGGCTGTCGTCCTTTTGTCCGGAGAGGTTGAAGTACGTGCCGTTGACGTGGAGGAGTTCGTGGGATGGAAAGATGGAAAGTTTGTCTTCAAGAATAAATCTTTGGGGAATATCATGCACGTTCTGGAACGCTGGTACGGGATAAAGGCGGTATTTAAAGATGAGGAAGTGAAGGAATTGGAGTACACGGGAAGCCTTGAACGGTACGATAATATCAACACGTTCCTGCGGTTGTTGGAGAAGTTAAACGATGTACATTATGAAATAAGGGAAGATGTGATTATTTTATATAAATAAAAAAGAGGGATAGGTCGCAAATTTCTCAGGTTTTAAACCTATTCCCCTTTAAGTCCATGTTTTAAATAAACAATACAAAAGTATGAAAAAAAATCGAGTAATCAAGTTTCTTGACCTAATGGGTAGGTACAGGAACAATTCAAGGATTATGAAGTGCTGTGTCGTCTTTGTTTTCTTGCTCACGCTGAATTTGGGCGTGTATGCCCAGACAAATCCGGTGACGCTGGATTTGAAGGGCGTGAACCTTGACGAGTTCGTTCAAGCGGTGAAGAAACAGACAAACATCAACTTCATGTACAACTCGTCGTTGGTTGCCGCCGCGGGAGAAATCACGATCAAGGTGGAAAAGATGGAGTTGAAGAGTGTGTTGGACACCGTGTTGAAAAAAGCCAATCTCGTGTACGAGTTCGAGAATAACACGGTACTGATCCGTCCCGGCAAGGGACAAGCGGTCGTGAAGCAGCAAAGTGTGTTGAAGGGAATCGTTAAAGATGAACAAGGTGTGCCATTACCGGGTGTCACTGTTTTAGTGCGCCAGAAGACGGAGAATACCACGGGGATGTCGGTCGTCATGGGGACCGCTACCGATACGGACGGGAAATACTCGATCATGGTGCCGGAGGGCGAGAATGTCTTCGTGATCTTTTCTTTTGTTGGAATGGTTTTGCGGGAGATCAAGTACACGGGACAAAAGACACTTGATGTCGTGATGAAGGAGGACGTGAAGGCGGTGGAAGAGGTGGTGGTGACGGGATACGGCAACGTGTCGAAAGGTAATTACACGGGAGCCTCCACGACGGTAAAAGCAGAGGATGTCCTGATGGCGGGAGTTTCCTCTATCGACCAGATGTTGCAGGGTGTTGTGCCCGGGATGCTGGTGTGGAACACGACGGGACAGGTCGGGGCAACCTCGAAGATCCGGGTACGGGGGACTTCCACGTTGCTCGGGAGTCAGGAACCTGTGTGGGTGGTCGACGGGGTGATCCAGCAAGACCCGCAGCCTTTTAACTCGGAGGACAACACGAAGTTTTCCGTGGACGCGGATGACATCAAGCAATTGGCGGGTAATGCCATCTCGTGGTTGAACCCGAATGATATAGAAACAATCACGGTGTTGAAAGACGCTTCTGCCACGGCTATTTACGGTTCCAAGGCGGCGAACGGGGTGATCGTGATTACCACGAAGAAAGCGAGGGCGGGAAGGATAAACGTGAATTATAGCGGCAATCTCTCGATCGGGCAAAGACCTCGCTACGGATTGTACGATTTGATGAATTCCCGGGAGATGATGCAGTTCTCGAAGGAGATATATGATGAACGGCGGGTATATCCTTCCACGGTTTTGCCTGTCGGTTACGCCGGTTTGCTCCAGAAATGGCTGAACAAGGAGATCACGGAGGAGGCGATGGAGCAGGAGTACGCGAGGATGGCTAAACAGAACACAGATTGGTTTAAACTGTTGTTCCGCAATTCGTTCAATCACTTGCATAACGTGAGTATCAGCGGTGGTTCGGAGAAAATACAGAACCGGACTTCTTTCGGGTACACGGAAGAAAAAGGGGAAGCGAAAGGGAATAATATGACGACGTTCACGGCGACATCCAACACGACCGTGAATTTCGGGGAGCGTTTGATGATCAATATGTTGTTGAAAGGAACGGTACGGGACGTGCGGGGTTTTGCTTACGGGGTGGATCCTTTCTCTTACGCGTACAACACGACGAGGGTAATCCCAGCGTATAACGAGGACGGTTCTTATTATTACCACGAGAAAGAGGGAGCACGGAATGAAGGGGCTATGCATATGAGTGGCAAGTATAATTATAATATCCTGAACGAGTTGGAAAACACGGGAAGCAAGAATAGCACGAGGACATGGGGTACGACGATAGATTTGAAATGGCGGATACTGCCGGGATTGGAATACCAGGGGCTGGTTTCTTACACGTCTTCTTCTGCCGATTCCAAGAAGTACGCGGATGAACGTTCGTTCTATATCACGCAGATCCGGGGGTACGAGTTCGGTTCGATTGCCACGACGGATGATATGGCAAAACAGACCCCTCTGCCTAATGGCGGTATTCTGGAAACAGACCTGACGAACAATACTTCTATCATGATCCGGAATAGTCTGGTGTATGACTGTTTGTTCGGGGTAAAGCACCGGATGACGTTGCAAGTGGGTATCGAGACCAATGCTCTCACGACCAAGGGAAACACGCAAAAGCGTTACGGTTATTTGCCGAATCGGGGTGAGACATTTACCACTCCTCCTTCCTTTTTTGAAAGTAGCGAGGGTGAACGTTTGGATAACAGTGTTTACGTGAATGGGGAAACACGGGTGATTAACCGGGTGGATAATAAACTCAGCGAATATATGTTGGCGGCTTATACTTACCAGGAACGTTACGTGATGAATTTTAGCGCTCGCTTGGATGCTTCCAACCGTTTCGCTCAGGATAAGAATAAACGCTTTGAACCGACGTGGTCGATCGGGGCGAAATGGCGGCTCGGGCAGGAGAGTTTCCTGTTGGGACAATTTTGGATCGATAATCTGGATTTGTACGGTTCTTATGGCTATCAGGGAAATGCTGTTTCTTCGGTTTCGCCTTACCTGACAGCAAGGGACGGGGGAATTGACGGGGCGTACAAGGATTATGTCTTGATCGTGAGCTCGTTGCCCTACCCGAATTTGGGATGGGAGAAGACGAAAACTTATAATATCGGGATTGATGGTTCCTTGTTTGAGGGGAGGTTGAATTTTACGGCTAATTATTTTGAAAAGGTGAGCGACGTGCTTGCAGCCCGTGGGGTGGCTGTCGAGAATGGAACATCGAGTGGAGTTGTTTCCGGTACTTCGATGAAGAATTACGGGTATGATTTCGTGATTGATGTGGTTCCAGTCCGGACGGAGAATTTCACGTGGCAGCTTTCGGTTAATACCTCCGTGACACGCAATAAGGTGGACAAGAATGACCGTTGGAATTCTGTTGATAGTTACTTGGATGGTTCCGCCGTGATGGAAGGGCGTCCTTTTTCCACGTTCTATTCTTTCGAGTTCGATAAATTGAACCCGGAGAACGGGTTGCCGGTGTTTAAAAATATGGACGTGGAGAACGGTTTTGACCCGACTGCCTATTTGGTGAAGTCCGGGAAACTTGTGCCGGATTTCTCGGGAGGTTTCAATATGCTGTTCAAGTATAAACGGCTTTCGTTGTACGCTTTGTTTGCCGTGCAATGGGGCGGGCATGATCGTTTGCCGGAGCTGTACACGGCTTCTTTTTCAGATGGTTCGGGATTGCCTAAGCCGGAACAAAATGTGTCAAGGAAATTACTCGGTCGCTGGAAGAAACCGGGTGATGATGCTTACACGAGCATCCCTTCCCTCCCGGGTGCGGGCAAAGAGCAGATATTGTTGCCGGCGGTAGAGCGGGGCGGTTATGGTAACAAGAATTTGTACGAGATGTATAATATGTCTGATGTATGGGTCGCTAACACGGATTTTATTCGTTGCCGTTCACTCTCGCTGTCTTACGAGATGAACCCTGAATGGTTAAAACGGGCTTACATTCAGCGGATGCAGGTAAAAGCGAGTATGACGAACCCGTTCATGTGGGTTTCGGACAAGAAATGGGACGGTCTGGATCCGGAAACACGGAATTGGCCGGCGCGGCGCGTGACCTCGTTGTCATTGCAAGTGGTATTTTAGTGGATTGAATAATGGAAAACGATAAGATCATGAAAAGATTTAAGTTTATAAAGGATATAGTATGGATGGGCGTGTTCTTGTTGGCGGCGTGTTCTGATTTCCTAGAGGAAAAGTCACAGGACGAGGTAATCGTGACGACTGTGTCTGATTTTAGCCAGTTATTGCTGGGTTCCGGGTACGTGGATGTTGCTTATGATGCGCTTTATTATTTTGATGATGATTTGGAATTGGACCCGTCTTACTATTGGGGCGACGAAGAGAATACTTTCGCGACACAGTTTTTCGGTCATTACACGTGGCAGCCGAGTATGTGGGGTGGAGAGTCTTACGCGGTAGACGCGTACACGCTGACTTACAAAAAGATTGTGGGTGTGAATGCAACCCTAGATGGGATTGACGGGGCGATAGGTTCCCCGGAAGAGAAGGAACAGGTAAAAGCGGAGGCTTACGCGTTACGTGGGTACTACTATTTTATGCTGGTGAATTTGTACAGCGAGCCTTATAATTACAATAAAAATGCTCTTGGGGTACCGTTGAAGCTGACTGCCGATCTGACGGAAAACGGGATAGACCGGGGTACGGTGGAGGACGTGTACCGGCAGATCGTCGAAGATTTGAAGGCATCTATCGAATTGTTCGAGAAATACCCGAAGAAGAGAGGAAGTTTCCGGATCAATATTTCCGCGGCACAGGTGCTGCTGTCCCGGGTGTTCCTGTATATGGAGGAGTGGCAGGAGGCGATAGATGCAGCCACGGCGGCGATAAAGACCGGAGCGGGATTGACGGATTACACGCGAGTAGGGATGTATTCCGAGTTCGAGATGGCAAGTTACAAGCATACCGAGGTGGAGTGGGTGTATAATGCTTGGATAGAGATTCCCTATGGATATGTTCCGTCCGAGGATTTGATGTCGAAGTTCACGGGTGAGGACAGGCGTCTGGATTTATGGTTCCCGTGGGGGATGTGCACGAAGAAAACGGTTATGGACTGGGGAGCCCCGGTGAACACGATCCGGCTTTCGGAGGCTTACCTGAACCGGGCGGAGGCTTATGCGCAGCAGAAAGAGCAAACGGAAGCCTTGTCAGATTTGAATACATTGCGTCGTTACCGGATAGAGGGATACGAGGATGCGTCTATCACGGATGAGGCTGTCCTATTGGATGAAATCCGTCTGGAACGTCGCCGGGAACTCTGTTTTGACGAGCTGCGTTGGTTTGATTTGCGCCGCTACGGGATGCCTTCCATATCGCATAAATACAAAGTGACAGAATACGACCCGTGGGTTGTCTACACGTTGGAGGAGAGGGATCCGCTTTACACGATACCGATTCCCAATACGGCAATAAGTAATAATGTCCTGTTGAAACAGAACCCGTCGGCTTATGTCCCGGCAAGGAAAGGTGTCATAGAGTAAAACTGATAATTGAAAATATTATGAAAGCGATAAGATTGTATTTGATATTATGGAGTGCCCTTTTAACGGGTGCTTGTGCCGAGGATAAGCAACTCGGGGACGTCGAACCTTTGGAGCAGGGTTACGTGTTGCCGCAAGGCAAATCCCCGGCGGATGACCGCATCGTGAGTTTATTTGACAAGTACGGGACTTATTTCTTGTACGAGTACACGGAGGCTGATTTCAGTTGGCGACAGGGGGGCGGCAGTTTGATTTACTCTTACACGGCTCCCGACCCGCTATACGCGGGGAATATGCTGGATTTGCTGGATGAAATCTGGTTCAGGTTTTACCCGGAGGAATTTCATAAAAAGTATATGCCCCGGAAGGTCTTTCTCGCAGGAACGCTGGAGGGTGGCAGTGGCACTATTTACGCTCGTGTAGCCCAGGGGCAGATTGCGGTCGGTTGCTGTTCGGACGTGTTGGTCGATATGCCGGGGGAAATGAAGCAGGCTTTTAAATCCGAGCTTCAAAGAGTATTGTTGAGAGATTGGATTACCCGGGGAATAATCACGATACCGGACGAGTTTTATGCGGTAAGTGATTATTCTTACGAGGCGGACACTGATAACCCTGATTCTCCCAATTATGCCCGTGCCAGAGGGTTTGTTGCGATGAGTAACGGTACCGAGTGGTGCGGTCGGGTGGATTGGCAGACAGGTATGTTGGATAAGAGTGAAGACTTGAGATATTTTATTGATAGCATGGTCAGCCGAACCGCGGAGGAGTGGGCGTCGGATTTGGAATACCCGTTGGTGCAACAGAAGTACGATATTTTGCGAGAGTATATTTTGGAAAATTACAAAATTGATTTACGAGAGATCGGAAATAAAACAATTGAAAATAAAAAGGATTAACGATTACCAATTAAAGGAATCATAGAATCACGGAATAAACGTCGCCTTGTGCGGCAATAATCATTGTTTAATTTAAAAATGTTTAAAATGAAAAGATTGTATGTGATGCTACTTTTAGTAGCACTGGGATTCCCTTGTCTTGCCGCGGATGGAACGGGCAACAGGAAAAAGAACAAGAAAGCGGAAAGTCCGCAACCTTTAAGTAAATATGCGGAATTTCTCCAGGAACCTGGAAGAGTGGAAGTGAAGGGCGGTCTGATGACCATCCATAGAGTGGGAGAAAAGATTTATTTCGAGTATCCTTTAAAGCACTTGGGGCGGGAAGTTCTGTTGGGCGGAACGATCTCGGCTTCTTCAGACGCAATGGCTGTGAACGTGGGGTATAAATACCTCAATCCCTTGCATTTGAAAATTGAGTTGCAGGATTCTTCCGTGTTGTTCAATATCCCGAACCGGGCAGTTACGTTAGGGACTGACGAGCCTTGGGCGAAGAAAGCCTTGGAACAGAATTATATGTCGGATTTTTACAAGCGTTTCCCCGTGAAGACTTATAATGACGATAGCACGGCTATCGTGTTCGAGGTGACGGATTTGTTGTACAATAATCCGGAGCTCTCTCCGCAAGGAGGGGGACTATTGGGAAATTTTTCTTTAGTGGAGAACGAGAAAGAGAACGAGAAGCCTTATTTCGGGAAAATAAAAGTTTTTGATGATAATGTTTCCGTGGAGATAAATCAGCGGGTTTCGTTGGAATTAGGTCTAGGAATGTATATGGCACAGCTTGGAAAGATTTCCGTGCGTTCCAATATTTCGATGCTTCTGCTGCCGGAGGATAAGATGAAACCAAGGATACAGGATTCCCGAGTCGGTGTGTTCCCAACCATGAATGATAAATACGGGGAGATTGCTCTTTCAAAATTCGAGTTGTCGCAGAAAGAGGATGGATTGCGCCCTTATTATCTTGCCAACCGCTGGCGTTTGGAGCCCAAGAACATGGAAGCATGGAAACGGGGGGAGTTGGTAGAACCCGTGAAGCCAATCGTGTGGTACGTGGACGATGCTTTTCCGGAAGAGTGGAAAGCTCCCATAAAGGCTGGTATCTTGACTTGGAACAAGGCTTTCGAAAAGATTGGGTTCAAGAATGCGGTGCAGGTACGGGATTTCCCGGTAGCCGATACGACTTTTGACCCGGATAACTTGAAGTATTCCTGCGTGCGTTACTCTCCTACGGCGGTAGCGAACGCTATGGGACCCTCTTGGGTGGATCCTATAACCGGAGAGATTATCAATGCTTCTGTGATTATTTACAATGATATCGTCAAGTTGATTAATAACTGGCGTTTCGTGCAGACCGCGCAAGTCGATCCCCGGGTAAGGACAAAGAAGATGCCGAAAGAGATCTTTGATGAATCGATGACTTACGTCGTGGCGCACGAGATCGGGCACACGCTGGGACTGATGCATAATATGGCCGGTTCTGCCGCTATCCCGGTCGATTCGTTGCGTTCTGCTTCCTTTACCCAAAAATACGGGACAACGTCTTCTATCATGGATTACGCCCGTTACAATTACGTGGCGCAACCGGGGGACCGGGGTGTGAAGTTGACACCTCCCGAGTTGGGTGTGTATGACGAGTATGTTATCAAGTGGCTCTATACCCCGATTCCCGATGCAAAAGATAAGTGGGAAGAGGCGGCAATCGCCGAGCGGTGGATAGACGAGAAGGCGGGCGATCCTTTTTACCGTTACGGTCGCCAGCAGATTATAATTCGGTGCGACCCTTCGTCCCTTGAGGAAGATTTGGGGGATGACCCTTTAAAAGCCAGTGAATACGGTATTAAGAATTTGAAATACATTTTGGCACATCTCGACGAGTGGATCACGGATGACCCGGATTTCAGGTACCGGAAAGAGATTTACGGGAATATAGTTATGCAATATATGCGTTACTTGATGAACGTGGCTTACCAAATTGGCGGGATTCAATTGACACAGGTGAAAGATGGTACGAAGGGGGAGGCTGTTAAACCGGTAGACCGAGAGGTGCAAAAGAAAGCTGTAGCTTGGGTAATCGGGCAATTGCGTGATTGTGGTTGGATTAACGCTCCCGAATTGACTGGCAAGTTCGGTTTACACGAGAATATTTCAAGCGAGTTTTGTGGACATTTTATGACATTATTACAAAGGACTTACACATCGAATGTGATACGGTCGTCACATATCGCTGGGGACCAGAAGGCTTACTCGCTTCGGGAATATTATGATGATTTGTACACGGGAATATTTGCTTCTACTCGGCTGGGAAAAAAGTTGTCGGAAGAGGAGCAAATTATGCAAAAGTGGACGGTCATGCATGTGAATATGTTTTATCGTGTCGTACGTAACAATATGGTGGGTGTCACTTCGGCACAAAGCGACCCGTGCTTTACCAAGATGTTGTACCCCTCGTTAGAAGAGATTCGTGCCTATGGAATAGGTGATATAAGAATGAGTGATATGGTTTATAACAAGTTGAAAGAGATAGAAAATCGTGAAGGTAAAGGAACCGTGGCTTGCTCAATACTAAAGAATCGTTTTGGAGAAAATGAATTTCCTTTCCAAGGTGATATAAATTCGATGTTTCTGGCAAATATGCAAAACGAGATCGTTCCTATGTTAAAAAAAATCTATGCTTTGGTAAAGAGTAAGATTGCAACAGCTGATCCTGCGGACAGGGGACTTTACGAGTATATACTGACTAGTTTGGATACGAGTTATTCATTTAGCAAATAGTAGAAGTTTAGAGTTCAAAATTTAAAGTTTGATGTTGAAACTTCCCCTTCCAACTCTCTGTACAGAAGGGGAAGTTTTTTGGAATCATACCCAGTTTTCACCGGGGTGATTTCGATGTATTCCCATGATATTCCCGTAGAGTTCCCACTGAAGTTAGGGAACAAAGTCCTTTTAAACACGTTTTAAAGTCCTTTTAAAGACCTTCGGGAACGAGGGGGAAAAGAGAGTGATACGAGAGAGCAAGGAAAGTGTAGTTTTATTTGTTGCTTTTTGTAGTTAAATTTCATTAGTTCAATTATTTAATATCAAGAAAGATTGTGTAATTCTTTCTTAAATGAAAGAGCCGTGTTTATTGGTTTATATTTGTGGAGAGCATAATGGAAGATATTGATTTTATCCATATCTTTGTTACGATCTTAAAAATCCTGTTTATGTCGTTTGATTTTGATTCTTTACTGGAAGGTATTAATAAAAAGAATATACGGGCATGGGAAGAATTGTATGAGAAGTATTATTCAGTTCTCTGTTCGTATGTGAACGGTATTATACGGGATAAAGATCAGGCGCAGGATATCGTGCAGGAGGTGTTGGTGGCTGTTTGGAAATCTTCCAGGCACTTTCCGGATATGAAAGAGTTGACCTCTTACTTTTACCGGGCGTGTTACAATAATGCGTTGATTTATCTGAGAAATCTACAAATCCGCAAGGGGATAGAACAGAAAATCATACAGGAAACAGAAGAAGAGTTTTCTGACGAGATGTTTGCCGTTACCGTGAGGGACGAGTTATTACGTCAGCTTTACAATTATATGAAAGAGTTGCCCGAGGGAGCTAGGGAGATTATGGAGTTGAGTATTCAAGGGTTTACCGGTCCGGAGATCGCTATAAAGCTGGGCATAACAATCCACACGGTGAAAACGCAAAAGAGCCGTAGTTTTAAATTCTTGCGTGAAAAACTGAAAGATTCCGTGTTGTTGTTCCTGCTCTGAATGATTTAAAAGAAACTGATCAACAGCATCACGTTCAATGCCGTGACGATTCCCCCGATGACGTACAGCAGCCATTTCGTGTAAGTGGAGTTTTTGTATTTTCCCATGACCTTGGAGGACGAGGTAAGGTGTACCTGCGTGAAGATCGTGATCGGGAGTTGTACGCTAAGAGCCATTTGCGAGTAAATCAGTCCTTGGAACGGGTTGGATATTAACATGATTAGTGCAAAGGCGAGAATAAGGGAAGACAGTACGCCGATTTTGGAGTGACTGTCTTTAATATCATAAGGCTCCTTGTATATGCCGGCGAAGATAGATCCTGCAGCCATACCGGAAGTGATGGTTGAGGAAATTCCGGCAAACAGAAGTGCCACGGCAAAGATTAGGGCGGCGTTATTACCCAACAGCGGCGTGAGTAATGAGTTGGCTTGCTCTAACTCCGTGACGGGAGTTCCGCTACGGAAAAACGTGGCGGCGGCAAGCAGTATCATGGCGCTGTTGATTGCCCAACCGATGACCATGGAGAGTATCGTGTCGGCATACTCGTAACGCAGTTGTTTCTTGATGATTTTATCGTCCTGTATGTTCCATTGTCGGCTCTGGATAATTTCCGAGTGCAGGAAGAGATTGTGAGGCATAACCACGGCACCGAGCACGCTCATGATCACGACCATGGAGCCTTCGGGGAAAGCGGGCGTTACCCACGCGGGAAGTGCCTCGTTCCAGTCAATGTCTACCAGTGAAAGTTCGTATATGAATGACAAGCCTATGATTGACACGAAAGCGATGATCCATTTCTCGATCACCCGGTAAGTATTCGTGAAAAGCATGATGACAACGAACACCAACACGAGTAAGGAGCCGGCACGTACGGGAATATCGAATAGCATTTGCAAGGCAATGGCGCCGCCCAGAATCTCGGCGAGCGAGGTGGATATGGAGGCGAGCATGGCGGAATAGAGAATCCCCTTAGCATAGCGGGGCTTCAAGTGTTCGCTGGCGGCTTCCGAAAGGCACAATCCGGAGGCAATCCCGAGGTGCGCCACGTTGTGTTGCAGGACGATAAGCATGACTGTCGAGAGTGTAACCATCCACAATAAGGCATAACCGAATTCAGCTCCTGCGGCAAGATTGGACGCCCAGTTACCGGGATCGATAAATCCCACGGTGACGAGTAGCCCCGGTCCGATATACTTGAATATTTCCAGTCCCCCCAGTTTCGGGGTATGCTTTGCCGTGTTGAGTAATTCCTTGAAATGCTTTAACATGCCGATTGAGTTAAAAACTAAAAGCTAAAAACTAAAAGTTAAGAGCTGATAGTGTAAATTTATTTCTATTTTTGAAACTTCAAAAGTACGAATAACGATGAATAATTGTTCCGTGAACATGAACTTTTAGTTTTTAACTTTTAACTTTTAGCTTTTATGCTTGTACCGGTTCTTCTTGTAGTTGCTTCGCTCGCGGTGCTTTATTTCGGGGCGGACTTTTTGGTGAAAGGGAGTTCTTCGCTTGCCGTTCGTTTGGGAATTTCACCGCTGGTGGTGGGATTGACTGTCGTGGCGTTCGGGACGAGTGCCCCGGAGTTACTCGTGAGCGTGCAGTCCGCGTTGGACGGTACGCCGGGGATTGCCGTGGGGAACGTCATGGGATCGAATATTTTCAATATATGCGTGATACTCGGTATTTCGGCGATGATTTATCCCTTGCGGGTGAATCCCCGGTTGATCCGGTTTGATATGCCGGTGATGTTATTGGCGACGGTTCTGTTCGTTGTCATTTTCCGTAACGGGGTATTTGCCCGATGGGCGGGAATATTGTTTTTTGCCGGGATTTGCGCGTATATGGTGTATTGTATTTACAAGGCGAAACGGGGTGAAGTGGCTGAAACCGATGAAGAGATTCGACCGACAAAGAGTTGGGTGTTGGATATCGTGTTTATGGTCGCGGGGTTGGGATTGCTTGTCTGGGGATCGGGATTACTCGTGGATAATGCCGTGATTATCGCGAAAACCTTGGGTTGGAGTGAGGCGGTCATCGGGTTGACGATCGTGGCGGCAGGCACGAGTATGCCGGAGTTGGCAACTTCCGTGGTGGCAGCTGTCAAGGGGCGGACGGATATAGCTATCGGCAACGTGGTCGGTTCGAATATTTTCAATTTACTGGCGGTACTTGGATTGACTGCAACTATCGCTCCCGTGGAAACGAACCAGATCAATTGGCTGGACATGGGGGTTATGGTGGGTTCTTCCTTACTCCTTTTGCCTTTTATGCGCACGGGTTTCCGTATCGGACGGGGGGAGGGAATCGTGTTGTTTGCCATTTATGCGGCATATACGCTTTACTTGCTCGTGTAATCAGATACTATAACCGGGGTAATCATTTTTCACATCCTTTTCACTCTCCAGTCAAAGACCATTCATTTACGTTCGTGAACGTCTTTGAAACGTCTTTGTATCGAAGGTGAAACGTCTTTGTTCCCTTATTACTCCCTTATCTCAACGGGAGTTCTTCGGGTGTTTCCCGGCTATCAGGACTTAGTCAGGATCTGGTCAGGAGTTCCCACGGGGGAACCATGGGTACGTGTATCTTGAAGTGACGGTAAATAAATCCGGATATAGGACAAAAAAGGAAACTTTGTTTGGAGAGTATGAGTTATTTTTCTTAAATTTGGTTTCGAAATTTGAGCGTGTGTTTATGGCGGATATTTTATTGTTAACCGAGTGTTTGAAAGAGGGATCATGCAGAATGAGCAAAAAATATTATTAGAACATTTAGCCAAGGAGGATGACATGGCTTATACGATATTGTACGAGCAGTTTTATGTTCCGATGGTACTTTTTGCCGGGAAGTATATTCGTGACGAGGAGGCGGCAAAGGATGTGGTTCAAGAGTTTTTTATTTCGATGCTGGGGCAGAAGAAGCGTTTCGAGAACATGATCGCGTTGAAAGTCTATCTTTATAATTCGGTAAAAAACAGGTGTCTCAATTATCTCCGGCACGAACGGGTGAGGGAGGAATACGAGGCGATGGTTACACGGGAATTTGACGATGTGGATCTTTTTTGGGACAGGGTGATGGAGGAAGACGTGTACGCACGGGTGATGCACGTGGTAGAGGAATTGCCGCAACAATACAGGAACGTGATGACGCTTTCACTGGAAGGGTACAAGATATCGGAAGTGGCGGAGCGGATGGGAATAGCGCTCGATACGGCGAAAGAGTACAAGAAGGAGGGAAAGAAACGGCTGGGAGCCCGTTTGCAGGCGTTGGGAATGGGTATGTTCGTGTATGTTTTTCTTTGATTTCTAATAAGTTTGTAAATTTCTTTTATTTTTTTTTGATTTTCATCCCCCCGTTTTATTTCCTGAGGTGTTTCTTCTATAGAAACGTAATTATAGAAATATGAACAGGGCAGATGAAGTTTTTTGCGTGTCGGAGATGATTTCCCGGTGTATACTGGGGGAGTTGACCGATGCGGAGAAGTTATGGTTGGAAAAGTGGGTAGGGGTATCTCCGGAGAATAAGGAGTTGTTTGACAGGCTTGTCGGGGAGAAGATGCTCTCGGAGAAAGTGCGGGCCTACGGGCGGATTAACCGGAAAGAGCCTTTGGAAGAGTTGTTAAATCGGAAAAAACAGTTGGAGCGCTCCGTTCGACGGCGTCGGGTAACACGTGTTGTCGGTTATGCCGCCGCTATATTATTGCCGTTGGCAGTTGTTTTTTATTTCTACATCCGTCCGGGGCGAGGCGTACTGCCGGCAGAACCGCGGTTAGAGGCTCGGGTGGAACTTCCTGCGGGGGAGAGTAAGGCGATTCTTCAACTGGCTGACGGCAAGGTCGTGGAATTGACGCCGGAGTCCTCCCGGCATATTGCCCGGGGTGACAGGGTGACGATAAAGCAGGACTCCGGTATTATCAAGTATAAAGTGGATGGTAGCACGATGAGGCAGAAAGAACGGTTCAACACGATCACGGTTCCGAGAGGCGCCGAGTTCTCGTTGGAATTGAGTGACGGAACACGGGTGTGGTTGAATGCGGAGAGTCGTTTGCGCTTCCCGGAGGAGTTCGTCGGGAGGCACCGGAAAGTGTATCTTGAGGGGGAGGCTTACTTTGACGTGAGCTGCGATCCGGAGAAACGCTTCGAGGTACAAACGGAGAGCGCGGAAATACGGGTTTACGGTACTGAATTTAATATTCTGGCGTACAAGGACGAGCGGGAGATCACGACAACACTCGTGAAGGGATCCGTGGGGATAAAAGTGAAAGGGACGAAGGAACGGGTGCGCTTGGAACCCGGTGAACAGGCTTGTCTGGTCGGGAATAAAATAACAAAACGGGAAGTGGATACGGAAATCTACACGGCATGGATGAAGGGGCGGTTGGTGTTCAAGAGCGTGCGACTGGAGGATATGTTGCGCCGCTTGGCACGTTGGTATAACGTGGATGTCGTGTTCAGCGAAGAGTCGTTGAAGGATGTCACGTTCACGGGTGAGGTGAAGAAGTACGAGGATTTCACGGAGATTCTGGAGGTAATCGAATCTACCCGGACCGCTCACTTTCAAGTGAAGGACAGGATTGTAATTGTATTAAAATAAATAGAAAAGAAGCAAACTGCGCGGGCACGCGGTTTGCTTCAAGAGTAAGTTAATCAGCAATAATAACTTAAACGAAACAAAGGTATGAAAAAAAATGGAGAATATGACCCTCCTAAAAACGGGTCATTAAAAAAAATGTGCAGAATTATGAAAGTAACAATGCTACTCCTCTTGTTCACGATGTACCAGTCTTTCGGAACGGTACATGCGCAACAGGTCAAGCTGGATATTAGCTTGAATAACGGGAGTTTCGCGCAATTCATGGAGCAGGTGAAGCGCCAGTCGGATTTTACCTTTTTCTTTAACGATGGCATGATCATGGGGGTGAAGAATATTACCCTGCACGTGAAGCAGTTGGCTATTGAAACGGTGTTGGAGGCTTGCCTGAAGGGTACGGGGATTTCGTTCCGGATCAAGGACAACACGATTATCCTGTTCGGTGCGGACGAGAAGGTAAAGAAAGAGATCACGGTGAAAGGGAAGGTCGTTGACGAGGAAGGCGAGCCTTTGCCGGGAGCGACGGTAAAGGTGAAAGAGAACGGTACCGGCGGGCAGGGTGTTGTGCGGGGAACGGTGACGGACGCGGACGGGAAGTTTACGGTGAAGGTAACCGATCCGAAAACCATGCTGGAATTTTCTTTCGTGGGTTACGTGACGCAGTTGATAGCGGCTTCCGACACGACGGCGTTGAAACGGGTGGTGTTGAAAGAGGAATTGAAGAGCATCGAGGAGGTGGTCGTGACGGGATACCAGAGAATCGACCGCAAGTTGTTCACGGGAGCGGCAGCCATCGTGAAGGCGGAAGATGTAATGGTGGAAGGATCGAATGATATCAGCCGTATGCTGCAAGGAAAAGCTGCCGGGGTGCAGATACAGAATGTTTCGGGTACTTTCGGGGCATCCCCGAAGTTGAGGGTACGCGGTGCTTCTTCTATCAACGGTAACCAGAAACCGTTGTGGGTGATAGACGGTCTGGTACTGGAGGACGTGGTGGAGCTTTCTGCCGACGATTTATCCTCGGGCGACTCGGAGACCCTGATCAGTTCAGCCATAGCGGGTTTGAATGCCGACGATATCGAGAGTTTCCAGATATTGAAGGATGCTTCGGCGACAGCGTTGTACGGGGCGCGGGCGATGAACGGCGTGGTGGTGATCACGACGAAAAGAGGGAAGAAGGGAACGATGAAGGTGAATTATAGTGGGGAGTTCACGATACGGATGAAGCCGGATTACGAGCAATATAATTTGATGAACTCGCAGGAGCAGATGATGGTGTACAAGGAGATGGAGGAGAAAGGGTGGTTGAATTACGCGGACGTGTCCCGGAAGAAAAATGGCGGTGTTTACAAGAAGATGGCGGATATGGTTTCCATGTACGATGAAACGAGCGGGAAGTTCGGCTTGAAGAATACGCGACAAGCGAAGAACGCTTTCCTGCAAAAGTATGAAATGGCGAACACGGACTGGTTTGATGTTCTTTTCCGTAATTCTTTGCAACAGGTGCATTCCGTGAGTTTGTCTTCCGGTACGGATAAATCACGTTTCTACGCTTCCATGAGTTATTTCAACGATGCCGGTTGGTCGGTAGCGGATAAGGTGGAACGGTACACGGCGAATATGAATGCTTCTTTTGATATAAAGAAATGGTTGACCGTGAATCTGTTGACGAATGGTTCACTGCGTATGCAGGATGCACCGGGTACGAACAGCCGTAGAACGAATGCCGTTAGCGGGGAGGTGGAACGTGATTTCGATATCAATCCTTTCAGTTACGCGTTGAACACGAGCCGGACGCTGCGGGCTTATGACGATGACGGTAATTACGAGTATTACACGATGAATTATGCCCCGTTCAGTATTCTGCACGAGTTGGAAACGAACAAGTTGAAGATCGATATGTTGGATACGAAATTCCAGACGGAATTGGAATTCCGACCGTTGAAAGGGTTGGACGTGAAAGTGCTGGGGGCTGTTCGTTACGTGAAGACGACACGGGAACACCGGGTGTATGATAATTCCAACGCGGCGGAGGCTTACCGGGCGGCAGGCGATGCCACGATTCGGGACGGGAACAAACTTTTGTACGAGGACCCGGATATGCCGGGATATCCTGCCAAGGTGGTGATGCCCAAGGGGGGACTTTATAACCGGAGTGAAAATTCGATGCTGAATTATTACCAACGGATAATGGTGAATTATAACACTTCTTTTAATGAAGGAATACACACGTTGAATGTGATGGGAGGGGAGGAATTGCGTTACACGAACCGCACGAAATCCAGTAATCAGGGATTCGGTTACCAGTGGGAGCGCGGGGGTGTACCTTTTCTTGACCCGGATTTGTTGAAGCAACAGATTGAAGCCGGAGTTTCTTATTACGGCATGGAAGAGGAGTTCGACCGTTTCGTGGCGTTTTTTGCCACGGCGGGGTATAGTTACAAGGGAACTTATGTTTTCAATGCCACGGGGCGTTATGACGGTTCCAATCGTTTGGGAAAATCTCCTTCCGCCCGTTGGTTGCCGACGTGGAATGTCAGCGGGGCATGGCATATATCGAACGAGGCGTTCATGGAGCCGCTGGAGAAGATTTCCCGCTTGACCTTGCGTGCCACTTACGGGTTGACGGCAAGCATGGGACCGTCGAGTAATTCGCGGGTGGTGTTGTACAACGATGTAACACAACGTCCGACGCAGCAGGAAAAAGAGAACAGTATTTATATCGGAGCCTTGGAAAACAAGGATCTGACATGGGAAAAGCAGTACGAGACGAACGTGGGGATGGATTTGGGTGTATTCGATAACCGGATTAGCTTGAGTGCCGATTTCTACTGGAGAAAAGGATTCGATCTAATCGGTAAAGTACGAGTTTCCGGTATCGGCGGACAGCAGTCGAAGAGCGCTAACTATGCGGATATGAGGTCTCACGGGGTTGAATTTACATTGAACACGAAGAATGTGGTATATTCTTCTTTTAGTTGGACGACGAACTGGACGTTCTCTTATAACAAGAACAAGATCACGAATCTGGAGTCCCGTCCCCGCGTGATGGATCTGGTAAAGGCGGAGGGAGCTCCCCGGCAGGGATATCCGGTGAGGGCTATTTTCTCTGTTCCTTTCCTCGGGTTGACGAGTGAAGGTATTCCCACTGTGATGGATTCCGACGGTAATTCCTGTATAGGTGATATTAATTTTCAAGAAACAAATAAGTTGGACTTCTTGAAATACGAGGGACCGGTAGACCCGAAGATCTCTGGTGGTTTTGAAAACACGTTCAAGTACGGGAATTTCTCTTTTGCCGTTTTCTTGAATTATCAGTTTGGGAACAAGGTGCGGTTACACGATTATTTCAAGAGCGAGTATAATGATTTGTCGGCTATGCCGAAAGATTTTCTCGACCGGTGGATGATTCCGGGCGACGAGAATATTACATCGGTACCCGCTATTCTTTCCGTTCGTCAGAATGAGCGGAAGAACAGTGAGTACAAGGAAGTTTATAATGCTTATAATTATTCCACGGAACGGATTGCCGACGGCTCTTTTATCCGGTTGAAGGATATCAGCCTGACGTATAAGTTCGATGATAAATGGGTGAGAAATATCGGGTTGAGTTCGATGTCGTTGAAGTGTATCATGTCTAACGTGGCGTTGTTGTACAGTGACAAGAAATTGCACGGGCAGGATCCGGAGTTCTTCCGTTCGGGCGGTGTGGCGCTGCCTGTCCCTCGACAAGTGACGTTCTCCCTGAGAGTGGGATTTTGATGAAAAGATTGGTAAATCGTTAAAATAGATAAGATGAAAGCATATAAAATATTAACGGTCGGGATGTTAGCCTTGTCAGCAACGGCGTGTAACTCGTTTCTGGACGTGACCCCGGATAACCGTACTGAATTGGACAGTCCCGAGGCGATGAAGGAGTTGCTGGTGTCGGCGTACCCGAGGGCACATTATTATCACGTGTGCGAGGTGATGAGTGACAATGTCGCGGAGCGTCTCGTAACCGGAACGCATAGCCGTGCCACGTTGAATAGGCAGATGTACATGTGGGAGGACGGCACAGGGACGGGAACGGATAATCCCATTTACGTGTGGACAAATTATTACGAGTCTATAGCGGCAGCCAATATCGCACTGGAAGCGTTGGAACATGAAGAGGATACAAAGGAGTACGCTGCCATCAGGGGTGAAGCGTTGGTGTGCAGGGCGTTCTGCCATTTTCTTTTGGTGAACCTTTTCGCGGAGCACTATGATCCGGATAAGGCGGAACAGATGTTAGGAATCCCGTATTGCGTGAAACCGGAAACGGAGGCGATCGTGCATTATAAACGGAATAGCTTGAAAGAGGTGTACGATCGGATCGAAGAGGATTTGCAAACGGGTTTGCCTTTGTTGCAGGATCAATCGTACGAGGTGCCGAAGTATCATTTCACGAAGGCGGCGGCTCACGCTTTTGCGGCTCGTTTTTACCAGTATAAGGCGGAATGGGATAGTGTTATCGTGCATACGACAGCTGCCTTGGGGAGCAGCCCGAAAAGCAAGTTACGCGATTTGAGGAATCCTGCTCAAGCGAACGGGCGATGGGGGGACAAGGATGCGTATGCCTCGAAATACTTTAAAGTAGACCAACCGTCGCCATTCCTAATGATATCTGCCAAAAGTTGGTGGGCGAGGGATGCACAGTCTTTTAGTTTGCATTATGGTATGAAGAAGAATGAACATGCTTCTTTGTTCATGGATAAAAACGTGACAGGTAGTCCGGTGACCGGGACATATGCTACATTTTTTGTAATCTCGACTAATTCAGCTGGTTGTGCTCGTATGTATAAGTTTGATGAGTTGTTTATTCGAACGACAATCGGTGCTAGTACAGGGGTTGGATATGCGGTTTCCACTCTTTTATCGAGTGAAGAGGCTTTGTTGAACCGTGCAGAAGCGTATATCATGAAGAATCAGTTTGATCTGGCCTTGGAGGATATCAACTTGTATCTTGGAGAACGGGTTCGGGTGAACAATGATGATGCGCATGCCGATTTTACCCCTTACAAGGTGGACTTGGCTAAGATTAAGGCTTTTTACGACGGTCAGGAAGCGTATCCCGATCTGCAGCCTTTTTATTCCGGTACGATATCCGAAGACCAGATGTCCATGTTGAAGTGTGTGGTCGATTGGAGAAGGAAAGAATTTATGCAGGAAGGTTTGCGCTGGTTCGATATCAAGCGTTTTCATTTACCCGTGGTTCACACGTTCGAGGTTTCCGGCGAACCGGCAATCACGCTCACGGGAGATGATTTACGACGAGCCATACAGATCCCGTCCGAGGCGCAGGCTTTCGGGGTAGAGGCTAATCCCCGGTAGTGTATTAATTTAAAAACAGTAGATTATGAAAAAGTATATATTTAGCTTGTTGTTGTTCGTGTTACTGGCTTTCGCGACGGCATGTTCCGATGATGATCTGGGACCCTCTATTTTTGATACTTCCGGTGATGAGTTGACAGAGTTGGACCTTTGGTTGCAGGAGAAATTTGTGGATCCTTATAACATAGAGGTGATTTACAAGTGGAAGGATGTCGAGACCAGTATGGGGTATAATCTTACTCCGCCCAAGGAGGAGAACGCGAAAGGATTGGCAAATGTGTTGCTGAATATCTGGTGTGAACCTTACATGGAGGTCGGCGGAGCAACCTTTTTCAAGAGCGTATCGCCGAAACAATTGTTGTTTATCGGTTCTTCGCGCTACACGAGTAGCGGAACGGTGACCAAGGGTACTGCCGAGGGAGGACGTAAAATCGTGATTTTTGAAGTAGACCAGTACGACCGGACGAACGCGACTCGTCTGAAACGGTACATGAAGACCGTACACCACGAGTTTGCCCATATTGCGGCACAGACGATCGAGTACCCGAAAGAGTTTGAAACGATCACGCCCAATTACGTGGAAGAGTGGGATAAAATTAAAGATCAGGATGCTTATGACCAAGGATTTCTTTCCGGTTACGCGATGAGTGAACCGGGAGAGGATTTCGCGGAGATTGTAGGGTTTATGCTTTCCAACAGCGTGGAGGATTGGGAGGCCATGTTGGATTTGCCTTCCTCGCAGGAGGCGAAGGATAAGTTGAAACAGAAGGTGGAAATGGTGGTCGTGTATTACCGGGATAACTGGAATGTTGATTTATACGCTTTACAGGCGAGATGCGAGCAGGCTTTGAATGACGTGGTGAATGGTGTAATTGTTAATCCTTGATGAGTATGAAAAAATTGATATATCTATGTATGATTGCCGGTATGTTGCTGGCGACAGCTTGTTCGGACGATGATGAGTACGTGTTTTCCGAGTTGCCGAGCGAGCGGATAGAGGCTTTTCGGACGGAATGTGAAACAGCCTTGAGAGGGGCTGCCGACGGGTGGAAGTTTGTTTATTATCCCCAGAAAGGGAGTTATGGCGGTTTTACTTTCCTGTTCCGGTTCAAGGAGAAAAACCGGGTGGAAATGACGAGTGATTTCGAGACGGAGGTGGGGGATTATTCTTACAATCTTAATCTCTCGGAGGGGCTGGTGCTGACGTTCGACTCGTACAGTCCGATACACCGTCTGGCGAACCCGGGGTATGCGTCTCCCGTCCGGGACGGTAATAAAGGGTTCGGTCTGGAGGGAGATTTCGAGTTTATCGTAAAAGACGTGGGGGACGGTGTGATTGAATTGATCGGGAAAAAGACACGGGTGGAGTTGAACATGGAGAAAGCCACTGCCGCGGATTGGAGTACCGTGGAGAAGTTGGCGGAAATGGCCGGGTATTTCGTGTTGGGAAATGCCGGATTGGGTATGATGGTAAACGGTGAACTGGTTGTTGGCGGACACGTGGAACTGGATGATATATTCCATATTTGCACGATGGCTTACAAAGACGGGGAGGGGAATACCGTCACGGTGTCTGTCCCGTATATCATCACGGCGGAGGGATGCCGCTTCGATAATGACGTGGAAGTTGCCGGGGTGAAATTCAACGGGTTGGAAATTGATTTGAGCAATGGCGTTACCAATCGGGAGTTCGTGTCTAACGATGCCGACGGGGCGATTCGTTTCTTTATCATGGATCTTTCTCCTCTGGACTTGATTCCCGAACAGGTGCCGACATTTGTCCCTAACAAGTATATCGCTTCTGTCGATATGTTGAAGAATAATGACGAGTATATTATCACGGACATGAGCGATGGCTTGAAAGCGGAATGGGAGGCTTTGAAAGAAGAATATCCGAATTTCGTTAAATTTACGCTGGAGATGGATCGTAAATCCGGTTACGAGGGATCATTCCGAGTGACGGCTGTTAATAGTGCGGACGGAAAGGAGAAGAGCCATAATTACGATTTCGGTACATTTACTTTATTGAATAACGCGATAAACCAAGTGCGGTTCGATAACAGCAAGAAGAGTCATTCCACGTCTTCCGGTTTCACGGATAAAGATTTGTATGACAAGGATAAAAACGAGCACGTGGGAGTTATTTACGATGCATTTTTTAGTAGCAAAGGTTTCACGGTTATCCGGGATACGGAAGAGGTGTTCTGGATCAGAAGTATTGCAGACCCGAACAAGTGGATGAAATTGGAAGCCGATTAGTTTTTTTGTATATCTTACCGGGAATTAGGGTACGGAGGATTCCCGGTAGTTTTTTAAAGCTTGAATTATGAAATGGTTTAGAGAATATATATTTTTTTTATTTTTCCTGTTATGTAGTGGGTTGTGTATTGCCCAAGATAAAGAAAAGCAGCAGGACGGGTTGTCGGTTGACGGACCTTACGTGATGTATGATTCTACCGGGGGAGTACGTGTGGTGCGGGTAGACGAACGGGGAGTTTTGCGGGATACGGTGTACGCCGACCTGCCCGCGGGGTTTACCCTTGAAGTGGTGTCCGAGAAAGGCGGGCATCGTTTTCGGGTACCGCTTCATCCGATAGAACGCCCGGCATGGAAGACGGGACAGAAGGAGAAAACGTTGATTATTTCGGATCCTCACGGTGATCTCGAAAGTTTTATTTCCGTGTTACGTAACAATGGCGTGATCGGGAAAGATTATAATTGGAAATTCGGGAAAAATCAGGTTATCATCATTGGTGATGTATTTGACCGGGGAAAAGACGTGTTGCCTATCTTCTGGCTGATCTATAAACTGGAACAGGAAGCACGTGAAGCCGGAGGGGTGATGACTTTCATGTTGGGGAATCACGAAGAAATGGTGTTGCGCAATAATCTGAAATATACCCGTGGTAAATATACGAATCTGGCGGATTCTCTTGGCATGAAGTATGCTGATTTATGGCACGGGAATAGCGAGTTGGGGCGTTGGTTGCGTTCCCGCAACCTGATGCAGATCGTGGGCAATAATCTTTTCGTGCATGCTGGGTTAAGCAAGGAGTTTACCGGTATGGGGAATAGCGTGATGGAGGTAAACGAGGAGATGGGGCGTTCTGTTTTCTTGGATAAGGAGGAGCGGAAGGTTTTGTCCGCGCTATCCGATTCTATTTATTGTGACCGGGGGCCCTTCTGGTTCCGGGGCATGGTGAAAGACGACGAAAAATACCGCCCGTCTACGCCCGCCGATGTTGATCGGATTTTATCTCGATATGGTGTAGGGCGTGTATTCGTGGGACACACGATATTTGACGACGTGACTTCTTTCTTTGACGGGAAGGTCGTTGCCGTGAACGTGAATAACCGAAAGAACCGTGAAGCGGGTAAAGGAAGGGGGATTTTGATGCAAGGTGATAAGTTGTACGTGGTGTACGACAAAGGCAAACCTCGTGAATTTGAATAAAAATATTAAGGCTGCCCATGCACGGGCAGCCTTAATATTTTTATTGATACAAGAAACGTTTTATGCTTTTCTTGGGGGTTTTCTCGAACTCCTCGTTGTATATTTTCACGTTGGTGATTTGGCTGTATGCCGGGAGTGTTTCGTTTACTTGCTTTTTATTCTCTTCCATGATGGCGGCAATCATCTCGTCCGAATTTTTGTGATCGGCGTTGATTGCCTCGAAATCCGGGTAGATTAAGGCGGTCAGTTTTCCGTCTTTTTCCACGACGATGGATTCGCAGACGTAGGGCAGGTTGTTCAATTGGTCTTCGATCTCTTCCGGGTAGATATTCTGTCCGCTGGGACCTAGAATCATGTTCTTGGAACGTCCTTTGATAAAGAGGTTGCCTTCTTCGTCAATTAACCCGAGGTCACCCGTGCGTAACCATCCGTCGGGAGTGAATGCGGCGTGTGTTGCCGATTCGTTTTTGTAATACCCGAGCATCACGTTGTCCCCCTTGGCAAGAATCTCACCGACAATATGGGCGGGATCGGGAGAATCAATTTTCAATTCCATGCGGGGTACAGCCCGTCCGCAGGAGCCTTTTTTGAAGGTTTCCCATCCCGCATAGGAGAGTATTGGGCCACATTCCGTCATCCCGTAACCCACGGTGTAGGGAAAATTGATGGAACGAAGGAATTCTTCCACTTCTTTGTTGAGTGCGGCACCCCCGATGATCAATTCCTTGAAGTTGCCCCCGAATGCATCGATCACCTTTTGACGGATGGAGTTTTTTACTTTCTTGTCAAGTAACGGCAGATTCAGCATAAGTTTGATCAGCGGCTTTTCCAAAGAAGGTAATACTTTCTTCCGGATGATTTTTTCTATAATCAGGGGAACTGAAATAATCAGGTTCGGGCGGATTGTCGAGAACGCATCCGCTATGATCTTGGGGGAAGGGGTACGTGTCAGGAAGAACACGTGTGCCCCGCTGGCAAACTCGTATATAAACTCGAAAGCTAGCCCGTACATGTGAGCCATGGGCAACATGGAGATCACTTGTTCGCCGGGCATTTTCCCGAATACGCCGAACGCGAACGCCAAGTTCGACCATAAACTGCGGTAGGGGAGCATAACTCCTTTTGAGAAACTGGTTGTTCCCGACGTGTAGTTGATGATCGCCAGTTCTTCCGGCTTGTCATACGTGTACGAAACGTCTTCCGGTCGGAACCGATCGGGATATTTCTTCCCGAACAGTTCGTTCAATCGTTCCCGCGCGTGCGTCAATGTATGGCTGCGTGATACGATTGTCGAATAATCCTCTATGGCAAGGATCCCTTCCAGCGCTTCCATGGACGCCTCGTTCAGACCTTCCCACACGACACTGCCCACGAAAAGCAAACGGGCTTCCGAGTGGTTGACGATGTTGTGGATATTATCCGGTTTAAATTCGTTAAGGATAGGAATGGCAACCGCCCCGTAAGTAAGCGTGGCGAGGAACGCGATTCCCCAGTTCGTGGAGTTTCTACCGCACAATGCGATTTTATCTCCTTTCTTGATGCCCGCGTGTTCGAACAAGATATGTAACTTCTCGATCTTACGGGCAACGTCTTTGTAGTTGCAATTTACTCCTTGGTAGTCCGTCAGTGCCGGACGTTCCCAGTTTTCCTTGATACTACTTTCAATATAATAGATAAAACTTTCTTCCATCTCTCAGGTAACTTTCAAACAAATAGCAAAGGTACGAATAAGTTTGTAAAGTCCATAAGGTTTGTAAAGTTTATAAGGTTCATAGACCCCTGCGGGACGCTTTGTCTACGGCAGCGTTTGCTACCGATAAACACTGTCCGAAGGACTCCCGTCACTTTATGAACCTTATAAACTTTATAAACCTTACAAACCTTATAGCCCCATCGCTTTTTTCTTGTCTTCAGGTATCGGGGTTAATTTGCCGCTGTAAGAGATGGATGCCCGGTTGTTGCTGGTCACGTTGACCGTGCATTTCCCGTTGCCGTATACCTCGATATAGAAATTGAAGACATCGTTATTATTGCGGACATTGAACTTGTACTCGATATAGTTCTTTTTCCGCTTGTTGATTACTTTGAACGACTCGTCTTTTATTTCGGCTTTCTCGAATTCCACGCCACCGCCTTCACCGTAAGGTACCGAATATGCCCGTCCGAAGAACGGCAGGCGTCCCGTGGCCACCGTGTCGAGCATGAATATTTGCCCTTGGTTGGTTGCCAGAGAAACATAGCCGTCACCACCGATACGTTTTTGCCCGTATTTGGAGTTGATGGTTATGCTACCGCTGCCACTAGGGTATGCCGCGTCTACTTCGATGTAGAACATCCGGCTTTTCATCAGTTTCTCGATCTTGTTCAACGCGGCCGTGTCCGCTTTTTGTTTTTTCTCTGCTACTGCGAAAAGGCAGGAGAATAAAAGTATTCCTATTGGAATGATTCTTTTCAATGTTTTCATGGTGTTACTTGTTTTGCCGAAGGCAAAGTTACATTCGCTTTCAGCGAGTTTCAGGTTTCATACGCCTTCGGCGAGTTGCATTTGCCTGTGGCAAGTTTATATTTACTTTTGCTAAGTTACGAAATATATTTGTTTTTTGCAAATGATGTTTTTGCTTTCGGCAAAACCGTTATTGATATAAAAATCTCTTTATACTTCGTTTCGGGGTTTTCTCGAACTCTTCCTCGTGGATTTGTATGCGGGCAATCTGGCTGTATGCAGGGAGTTGCTGGTTGATAGTCTTGCGTGTTTCATTGATAATCTTGTTAAGGGTTTCTTTTGTGACTTTGTTTTGTTTCATCGCTTCCGCATCGGGATAGACGAGGGCGACGAGTTTGCCTTCCCGTTCGATGACGAGTGATTCCGCCACGTAGGGTTGTGCGTTCAAGATGTCTTCAATTTCTTCCGGGTAGATATTCTGCCCGCTGGGACCGAGGATAAGGCTTTTGCTACGTCCTTTGATATAGAGATAACCGTCCGCGTCCAATACCCCCAGATCTCCGGTATGAAGCCAGCCGTCCGGGGCGAGTACGGCTTCTGTCGCTTCGGAATTGTTATAGTAACCGTCCATGACGTTTGCTCCTTTCGTGAATATTTCACCCACTTTATTAAAAGGATCATCAGAGTCAATTTTGATCTCCATCCGGTTGACGGCTTTGCCGCAAGAGGTGGGACGGAAGGTTTGCCAATGGTCGAAAGCAATTGCCGGACCACATTCCGTCATGCCGTATCCCACGGTGTAAGGGAATTTCACGGAATGGAGGAAGGCTTCCACTTCTTTATTCAATGCCGCACCGCCGACGGCGAGTAGTTTGAAACGTCCGCCGAAAGCGTCAAGTATCTGTTGTTTGATTTTATGACGGATTTTACCGCCGAGCACGGGTATTTTCAGCATCAGTTTGATATGGAAACGTTCCAATTGGGGTAATACCCGACTCTTGATGATTTTCTCGATGATCAGCGGTACTGCCACGATGAGGTGCGGACGGATGTCGGCAAAGACTTCTCCCAGAATCTTCGGGGAGGGCATCTTCTGTAAGAAATAGATATGTATGCCGCTGGCGAACGGGTAAATAAACTCGAAAGCAAGCCCGTACATGTGTGCCATGGTAAGGATGGACACGAGTTTCTCGCCGGGTGTGTATCCCATCTGGTCGAGGGCGTAGCGAAGATTCGACCACATACTGCGATAAGGTAGCATCACGCCTTTGGGGGAACTGGTTGTCCCCGAGGTATAGTTAATCATTGCCAGTTCCCCGGGACGTTCCACCCGGTAGTGTATGTCTTTTAATTGAAGACCTTCCGGGTGCTTTAACTTGAACAGTTCTTCCAAGATAAGAGCCGTTTCCCGCAAAGAGGCATTCTCCGAGGAGATAACGGAATAGTCCGCCATGGCGATTATTCCCGTGAGATTAGGCATTTGCTCGTGGTCGATGTTGTCCCACACGGATTTACCCACAAAGAGCAGGCGAGCCTCGGAGTGATTAATGATATGGTGTATGGTGTCCGGTCGGAATTCGTTCAATATGGGCACGGCTACGGCACCGTAAGTCAGCGTGGCAAGAAAGGTTATTCCCCAGTTTGAAGTATTGCGGCTGCACAAGGCGATTTTGTCACCCGGACGGATGCCGCTTCTTTCGAACAAGATATGCAATTTTTCGATCCAACGAGCCACGTCTTTATAGTTATGTTCCGCACCTTGATAATCCGTGAGAGAGGGGAGGTGCCAGTGTTCTTTTATGCTGTGTTCTATTAGTTTTAAGAAACTTTGTTCCATGACAAATCTAATTAATCGGTTAAGAATGTTATCCTTGGTTATACTGAAAATAGCACGGAAAAGTTCGAGGAGGTGATAAAGATTGCCTTCGGCAAGTTGCAGGTTACAGGTTGAATTTGCCTTCGGCAAGTTGCAAGTTGCTTTTCTAGCGTTAGGGACTGTATTCCAGCTCCTCCTCTGTTTATAGAGGAGGTGGCACGGAGTGCCGGAGGAGTTTATTGATTTTAGATTGAATGATCTTCAATTTCCCATTTTCAATTGTTATTCGTATTTTTGGAACGTGTTCCATGGAAAATAAATTTTGGTAGAACGAAGAAGTTATGGTATTAAGACAGAAGAACGGTAAAGAAAAAGGAGAAGTGAAGATAGCCCCGCCTATGGTGCAGAGCGCAAGGGAGAGTGGGGAGATGTTGGGCGAGTTATTGGCGGAAGAAGAGGTTTGTGACCGGATATTCAGGAAAGAAATTGTAGAGGGGGCGAACGCGGGAGATTTGGAAATAAATCACTGTGTGTTTAACGGGGTGACGTTCAGTGGTTGCCAGTTCCGGGGGGCGCAGGTGAGTGACGTGCGTTTCGAGAATTGTGATTTGTCGAATGTCTCTTTTTTCGAGAGTTCCTTTTATCGGGTGGAATTTGTTGCTTGCAAATTATTGGGGACGAATTTTGGGGAGTGCAGTCTAAATCACGTGCTTTTGCATCATTGTAATGCCCGGTACGTGAATTTTTCCATGGGGAAGATGAAGCAGGTGTTATTCGCCCATAGTGATATGCAGAGCGGCAGTTTCGAGCGTTGTTCTTTTTCCCCGGCGAATTTTGACACGTGCAACTTGACCGAGGCGGAGTTTTCCCGTGCCACGTTGCAGGGGATGGATTTTCGTTCTTCACAGTTGGCGGGAATCCGATTGAACCCGGAGGATTTGCGGGGAGTCGTTGTTACTTCATTGCAGGCGTTGGATTTGTCCCGTTTGTTAGGGCTTGTCGTGAAGGACGAGTAGAATCAATAAATAACAAGGGGTGTTAAATGTGGTGCGAGGCTGAAACCTTCGGGCTTTCATCACGTAATTATTAGCGACCGTCGGAAAGAACGACGATTTATTTTTCGTTATAAAATAAACTAAACTAATTAAATTATGAAGACAGAAAATCCTATCACACCGGTTTTTGGGACGGATGAAGAGGCACGAGTAGCGCCTAAGTACGAGATGCCTGAGGGAATGATGCCGGGCGAAGTGGCTTATCAAATGGTTCATGACGAGGCCATGCTTGACGGGAATTCACGTTTGAATTTGGCGACATTTGTAACCACTTGGATGGATGATTACGCCCGTAGAGTGATGACCGAGAACATGGATAAAAACATGATCGATAAGACGGAATACCCGCAGACCGCTGAAATCGAGCGTCGTTGCGTGAATATCCTTGCTAAATTATGGAACTCCCCGGAGAAACCGTATTGCACGGGTACGAGTACCGTCGGTTCTTCCGAGGCTTGTATGTTGGGTGGAATCTCTGCGTTGAAACGTTGGCAAAAAAGACGTCGGGCAAAAGGGCTTCCCACCGATAAACCGAATTTCATTATTTCAACTTGTATGCAGGTGGTATGGGAGAAATTCGCTATCTACTGGGACGTGGAGATGCGTATGGTGCCCGTGACGATGGATAAGATCACGCTTGACCCGCAGGATGTGGTGAAGATGTGTGACGAGAACACGATCTGTGTCGTGCCTATTCAAGGTGTAACGATTACCGGTTTGAATGATAACGTGAAAGAGATCAATGATGCGTTGGATAAATTGAATGCCGAGAAGGGTTGGGAAATTTGTATCCACGTGGATGCTGCCACGGGAGGTTTCATTCACCCGTTCATCGATCCCGACACGTTGTGGGATTTCCGTCTGAAATGGGTACTTTCTATCAGTACTTCCGGTCACAAATTCGGTATGGTGTATCCCGGTGTGGGCTGGGTGGTATGGAAAGACAAACAATATTTGCCCGAGGAGATGAACTTTGCAGTGAATTATCTTGGTGCCAATATCCCGAGTATTTCTATCAACTTCTCTCGTCCGGGTAATCAAGTATTGGCTCAATACTATCAATTCCTGCGTTTGGGTAAGGAGGGATACAAGAAAGTTCAACAGAACTGTATCAACGTGTGCTTGTACTTGAAAAAACAATTGCAAGACATGGGTATATTCGAGTTCTTCAGTAACGATATGCCGAACCCGTTGTTTATCTGGAAATTGAAAGAAGACAAGAAACGGAACTGGACGCTTTACGATTTATCCGACGCCCTGCATGTGGAAGGATGGCAAGTGCCTGCTTACACGATGCCGAAAGCGATGGAAGACGTGATTATCATGCGTGTCGTTGTTCGTCAAGGTACAGGTATTGACCTTGCCGATTTGTTGATGGAAGACATCAAACGTTGCGTGAAACAACTCGATACGTTGAAAGAACCGACCAACAGTGCTATTATGTGGAGCAAGAAAGAACCGCAGAAACCAAGAGTATTCAACCACTCTCGTTAATCAGGGCATTTCGATGATACTAACAAAGGGGACTTGTTACAAGTCCCCTTTGTTAGTATGTAGCGTGTAATATAAAATAACACTGTTAATTTAAATAAATCAATAGTTGGATGTTTTTTTTATATACTTTTGATAAACAGTTCATGTGAAGTTTTTTTAATGCGTTTGTTGTAATGGAAGATCATTATTCCGAAAAAGAGGGAAATGTGTTTTTGTCACAAGTTTGTGATCAGATGATCGCTAATGATGTTATTTTTAGTGCCTTATCTGTAGGCAGTATTATTTTTAATCATGACGGTGTTGTCAGACAAATGAATACCCGTGCTTTGGAGGATTTGAATTGGAAGAGGGAAGAGGTTATCGGTAAGAATCTTTTTGAAATACTAGGTGTGTTTTCGGAAATGCGGAATGTTTTGCCCGAGATTATTCATCGATTGAATCAAGGGACGAAATTTATAGAACTTGTACCTAATACCTATATTCGTGTTTTAAACGGGTGTGATAAGTTCTATATAAACGGGCAATTCCTCGGGTTAAGGGAAAATGGATATTTGTCAAAGATTATTTTTCTTTTCCGGAATTACGAGCGTGAACTGACGCAAGAATACCTGTTGAACCTTGCTTTGGCGAAAACGAAGATATTCCCTTGGTTCTTTGATTTGGAACGGAATAAAATGGTTATAGATCCCCGTTGGTTTATACACTTGGGGTATCCCGCGAGCGATTATCTATCCTCGGCGGAGTTTTCGGATATGGTGCATCCCGATGACCGGGAAACGTTACTTGGAGCCTTGGCGGGGCAAGTTGCGGGTAGCTTGAACAAGAAGCCGTATACCTACCGTTTGCATCGTGCGGATGGCACATGGGAATGGTTCGAGGCTCAGTCGGTTTACTTGGGAGAAGTGAACGGGATGCCTTACCGTATCGTGGGTGTGTGCCAAAGTATACACGAACACAAGATGATAGAGAATAACCTGATGGATGCGCGGGATAAGGCATTGGTGAGCGATAAGTTGAAGAGTGCTTTCCTCGCGAACATGAGTCACGAGATACGTACCCCGTTGAACGCTATCGTTGGTTTTTCCAATTTGTTGACCGATCCTGATGCGGGACTTGATACGGAGGAGAAGAAGGAGTATGCCAAATTAATCAATACCAATAGCGAGCAGTTGTTATTGCTGATTTCGGATATCCTCGACTTGTCGAAGATTGAGGCGAATACGATGGAATTTCATTACTCGGAACAGTCATTAAATGATTTGTTCACGGATATTTATCACGCGCAAGTGTTGAATATGCCCCCGAACGTGGAGCTTAGGATGGAGATACCGGAGAATAGTTTCTATCTGAGAACCGATCCGATGAGATTGAAACAAGTGATAAACAATTTGATTAATAATGCGATCAAATTTACCGCCGAAGGTTATATCAGTTTCGGTTATCGCATGGCGAGAAACGGGAAAGAGGTTTGCTTGTACGTTCAAGACACGGGACCGGGAATCCCGGAAGAATCCCGGAAGAAAATATTTGAACGTTTCTATAAAGCGGATTCATTCAAAGGTGGAGTTGGACTGGGGTTATCTATCAGCCAGACGATCATGAGGTACTTTGGTGGCAATATCGAATTGAATTTCGATCTGGGACAAGGAACTTGTTTCGTGGCACGGCATCCGTTGTCATGTTGTGCATGATGTGTTTTGTCCGGTTTATTGATTCCCGTTTTTTCCTTGTCTTTTGTTCTGGAACTTGGTTGTCACGTAGGCAGTGAATATGGGGAAAAAGATCATTCCGGCGGCGGCGAGGACGACGGCGAGGACTTGCCCTAGTTTCGTGACGCCAAAAATATTGGAACCCACGGTCGTTACGTTCATGAGAGCCCAATCGAACGCATCCCAGTAGGTCTTCACGGGTGGATTGACGTCATGTTCCATGTAGTAGAAGATGATACTGCAAAAGTATATTGTCGTGAATAAAATGGTCAGATAAGTGATAAGCAAATTCGTGATTTTGCTGCGGGTCATCCAACTGACGATAAGGGATACACCGTATATGCCCCGGGCAAGCGGGATAAGCCTCAAGGCGATCCATGCCGAATGGGATATATGCGTCGATAAACCGTACACGATATTCAAATAAGGAATGGACACGAGCAAGAAAAGGAAATTATCCCGGAAGAAACGAGACGTCCAACCGTTCGTGTGCCACCTCACGAAGAAATCGGCGAGGAACAGGGAACATACCCACAGGTGGAATTTTAGTATGAATGTTTCACTTAGCGCGTTATTGCCTTTTAATAATTCAATAGATGCCACCACGATGATAGCCATACTACCTATTAAAACAAGAGCATTGAGGATTTTTTCCAGAACTTTACTTCTTTCCATGATAAATGAATTTATAAGTTTGCCCGCGGCAAATTATAAGTTGTTTTTCACTTGAACATTTAAACTTGCTGAAAGCAAATGCAACTTGTAACTTGCCGTAGGCAAATTCAACTTGAAACTTAGAAATTGCCGCGGGCAATTTCTATTTTATTTCCAAATAGTCACCGCCGAATACGTTGATATTCAACTTTTGTGCGATATATTTGATAGCGGCTTGTGCTTTCACGGAGTTACCGGCTTCATCCAATGGAGGAGCGAAAGCGGCGATGCCGAAGATGCCCGGAACGACTCCAAGGACTCCACCGCCGACACCCGATTTAGCGGGGACACCACTCGTGTACAGCCAATCGCCCGTGTGCTCGTAGAATCCGACGGTGGCGATTAGAGAGGTGATTTTCGGGGCTAAAGAGGCATCGAATACCTGTTGTTTTGTTACCGGGTTCAGTCCCCCGTTAGCGATGGTACAAGCTGCGATAGACAATTGTTTTGCCGTTACTCCCATGGAACATTGACGGGTGTACAAGTCGAGAGCCATATTCGGCTCATCATATATCCGGTTGAAATTCTTCAGCAACCACGCGATAGAACGGTTATTGAAATTGGTTTCCGATTCGGACTTGTATAGTTCGTCCAGTAGTTGCAAGTCACTACCGCTCAATTCTTTCATGTTATCCGTGATGGCTTTCCATTTGGCGTCGCTATTACCGATAGGTTTCACCATACTGTCGGCGGAGATAGCCCCGGCATTTACCAACGGGGTACTCGGGTGATCGTTTTCGAGTAATATGGCCATGATGGAATTGAAAGGTAATCCCGTGGCGTCAGCCCCGATCTGGTCGAGAACGGCTTGAGCCCCGTATTGACGTAGCACGAGTATTGCCGTGTAGACCTTGGACACAGATTCTATACCGAAAACGTAGTCCGTGTCGCCAACCGTGATTACTTCTCCCGAGGGAAGACAGACGGAAATACCGAATAGGTTGGAATCAATCTTGTCTAGGAAGGGTATGTAATTCGCGTTTTTTCCTCCCTTCAAATCTTTCACTTGCGCGTGTGCCTCTTGAACTAAGTTCTTGAGGTCATTCATTGTAATTGTCTTTTTCATACCTGTAATTTATTATAGTTTATAAGGTTTGTAAAGTGGTTGGTAAGATAGTATTCTATCTCTTCCTCTATAAACAGAGGAGGAGCTGGAATACTACTTTATGGACCTTATAGACTATTTTGTTGTGTTTGTTGTTTGAGTTGTGGTTCCGGTCGTGGTTTGAGCCGTGGTTGCGGCTTGTACCGGTTGTTCTTCCCAGTGGAAAGGAGCGATCTGGGCGTTCGGGTCTTTCCATGACGGTTTACGTAGACTGTAGATGATAAACGGGGTGGCTACTACCACGATACAACCGATGATCAATACGGAGAACCAAACCGTGTTACTACCCACGTTGATCTGGGAAGGCGGGATAAAGCTCAACACGAATGCCAGCAAAGCACCGCAGAAACCGAGTCCGCCGATGATCCAAATGCCTACGTTGCTCTTTCTACCGATAGCGAAGGGACGCTCGGCTTTTTTCATCTTGTAGCGAAGTACGATAGCCCCGGAGAACATCAACAGGTACATGATGAGGTACAATAGTACGGTCAACTGTGACAGAATTTGGTAGAATGATTGCACGGAAGGCATAACCACGAACAAGAGAGCCAGAATAGTAACGACAGCCCCCTGTATGAAAAGAATGTTCTTTTGTACGCCAATTTTATTGGTTCTTTGGAAGAACGGTGGCAGATACCCGGCTTTACCCACGGTGAAGATACCTTTGGACGGACCGGCAACCCATGTCAATACTCCTGCCAGCACACCGAACATCAAAGCGATGGCGATAACGGGAGAAGCCCAACTGATGTGCAGGTATTTCAGATAACCGTCAAACCCGACAAGCAAACTCTGCGTCAAATTGATGTCTTTTGCCGGAATGATCAAACCCAAGGCGAAAGTACCGAGCACGAAGATAATAACGGTGATACCCGCGCCGATGAAGATGGCTTTCGGGTAATTCTTGGAGGCGGGTGCTTTCACGTCCATGACGTGGATACCCATCATCTCCATACCCGCGTAGAACAGGAAGATTCCCGATGCCAGTACGAGGTTGTCGAAATTGGTCAGGTCAGGGAAGAAACCTTGGCTCATGTCCATGTTGTTGTGTCCGCCCGTGGAGATGTAGATGATTCCGAAGATAATCAGTAACCCTGCCGGGATAATGGTTCCGACCATGGCACCGATTTTGGAAACTTTACCAACCCAGCCCAAACCTTTCAGGGAGATAAACGTGGCAATCCAGTAGATAGCCAACACGGTTATCAACGTGAAGAGCTTGTTTGAAGCAAGCAGAGCATCCTCTGACGTGTCCAGACCGATGTAAGCGATAGACACGGCACCGAAAGTCAGCACGGTAGGATACCATATCGTACTCTCGATCCATTGTAGGAATATGGCGAGGAATCCTACTCTTTTCCCGTAAGCTTCTCCGACCCAACGGAAAACTCCACCCTCTTTTTGGGAGAACATGGCGGCAAGTTCTGCCGCTACCAGTGCTGTTGGAACTAAGAATACGATGGCCGCGAACAAGTAGTAGAACGCGGAACTCAATCCGTAGACGGCTTCTGCCGGAAGTCCACGGAGACTCACTACCGCCGCGACGTTCATGATCGCCAAGGTCATTACGCCGAGTTTCATCGCGGTACTTTTCGTGTTTGAATTTGTTGTCATCTTAAATTAATTTAGTTTAGAATGTTATATTTAATATGATGGTTAGTTCATTTTGCTCTCTTGCATGGGATAAATACGGGAGTAGGGAAATGAAGGTTGTTCTACTCACAATATTTAACTTTGAGTTTGCATACCGAGGGCGGCACTGTTTCTTCTGAAATAAGCGTACACGGTAAAGGCTCCACCCAGTATCATGCTTAGCAGGAACGGGAAGTAGGAGGCGTCCGTGGAGAAGAGGTCTTGCAGCCATTGGGTGATGAACGGATAGGTGATAATCGCGACGTAATTCATTGACATAACGAGTGCAAGGGCAAATGTCGCGTGTGATTCCACCGTGCTTGAGGAAGTTTTGTCGTATATGATCGGTTGCATGGCTCCGTAACCTAACCCGATGAGTATAATGCCTATCGTCAGTATAACGGGACCTGCTTTCAGTATGAATAAAATAAAACCGACGGCAATAGCGCAAAGGGCGATAAAGTTCGTGTATGTTTTCAAAACTGAAATAATGTTGTTGATAAAAAATCCCGGTATTGTCATGGCGAGGAAGAACACGGAAATAAGCGTACCGGCAATGTCCGGATCCTTGTAGTGTTTCATTGTTTCCATGTAAATGGAGAGATTGAACGGTACGGTTAAAACCAAAAAGGTGATGAAATAATAAAGAAGCATCAAAGAAACAGGCCAATTGTGTTTCGTGCTTGATGCGGATGGGGTAGTGGAGGCGGTCGTCGTTTTGGGTGCAACAGTATGTGGTGTGGAGTCCAGTTTAAAGGCGAATAACAGAGAAATCCCCGACAGGCAATATACCAGAAAGGCGTAATGCCAGTTGATATCGGCAAGGACTCCGGCGAGGAATGTCGCCAATACGAGCGTTAAGTTCGTGATTGATGAGGCAATACCCAATTGCCGGGTACGATAGCGTTTGGAAAAGTTATCCGCGATAAGTCCCGTGGAAAAAGGAATGATCATTCCGGCACCAATTCCCAACAATGCGCTGATAACAAGTAATAGCGCGAGAGAATTGCTGAAAGGGTACACGACACTACACCCGAAGAAGATAGCTAACCCGATAATGAGAATCCGTTTTTTGTTCACATGTAGGGAAAGTCGTCCCGCCAGCAGGATAAAGGGTACAATAATAAACGAGGGAAGGGATTCCAGCATTTGTAATTCCAAATCGCTTGCTCCTTTGAAAATATGTTCGAGATCGCCCAAGATAGGGGATATGGCTAATCCCGGCAGGGAAGTAACCATAGAAATAGAATAAATGGCAAGAAGCGCAGTCAGCGTGATCGTACCATGACCTGTTTGTATCTTCATTTTGGTATCGTTTAGTTCTAGTCCCTATACGGGAGAGAGAAGGAAAAGATTATTAATTTTAGATTTTAAATATTAGATTTCTCCCCGCTTGCTCCGTTTATTTGTGCTAATCATAAATCGAGAAATCGTCAATTCTCGGGTTTGCGGCATCGAATGACGACCGCCTTTTCATTATTCAATGTCGTGGCTAGTAGGAATATATCTCCACCTTCTTTCATCTTGCTTCGGGAACGGATTTCGTTTGCCGATATTTTGAAATTTCGGGTAGTGATGTTTGCTTTCGGGATTGTTCTAGCTATCTGTTTCAGCCATTTGCTGGAGAAGTCGAAGACTTCTTCCACTTGAAATATTCTACCGGGGAAATCATGGATTAACGTATCTCCGGTATATAAATGGCTGTGCCGATGTAATTTCTTTAGCCCATAACGATTTGCCGGAATCTTGAACGCACCGCTTTTTAATATGGAACTATTGGGTTCATAAAGGTATTGACCCACCGTATCCGTCATGTCGGGTTGCGCTTCTCTCTCGTCTTCCGGCGTGAAAGTGAATCTCTGCACGATTCGTGAAGCGGGAAAGTTGACGGCGTGTATCGTTAACGCGTGTTGCTCCGGCGTCGTGTCCAGTACAAACAAAAGCTCCTTGCACTCGTTTTTCACCGACAACGCATGTACCTCGGTCGTCTCCGGCAGGAGGCGCAGGACTGCCGTGATATCGGCCATGGGAGATATTTTCACGATCAAGCGGCTGCCGCGGGAGAGTATGTTCTCTTTTATTTCCAGTACGTTAGGTTCGTAATCGGCAAGAGCGAAGATACGCTTGTTATCATGAGTCCGGCGGGAGGGGTCTATATAATACGTGTCTGCCGCGAGAGTCCCCGCTACTTGTGTGCCATTCCCGTGTATTACTTCTATGTTATTCGCTCCCAGTATGCTGAAATTATAACGTGCAGCTTCACAATACGAGGGATTCTGTTCCACGTAGGTTACTTTACCCGTCGAACGGGAAAAGAAATAAGAATCGACACCCATTCCCCCCGTGAGGTCACAGAGCGTGTTGCCCGATATCAAGCATGCCTTGTAGCCGGCAGTAAGTTCCGACGAACATTGTTCCGTTGCTAATGCCGAGGGGTAAAATATACCGGGATGAGCGAACCACGAGGGAAGCTTGTCTTTGATTCTTGCACGGGCATGGATTTGTTCGACAGCTATATCCACCCGGTTATCCGGGTAGTTCTTTCTTTGAAATTGCAATCGAGCGGGCTCATCATCGAGATGTTCCCTGACGAAGTCAAGTATTTCGGAAGACAATAGCATCGTGTCGGACATTGTTTTTTACTCGTGCAAAAATAGGGAAATTAATCCGGTAAAAACAACGCTTGCTCATCAATTTCTTTGGGTTCCATTGTCGGATTATAGGGTAAGCTGAACCAGAAACGAGATCCTTTGCCCACGGTTGATTCCACCCCGATTTCTCCGCCCAACTTCTCGATAATGCTTTTGCAGATAGGCAGCCCCAACCCCGTGCCTCGTATAAACGAGTTGAGTTTCACGAAACGTTCGAACACGTGCCCGATATTTTCTTTTGGGATGCCGATTCCCGTGTCCTGCACGTGAAATTCGATGCGTTCGCCCGTGACATGGTACCCGAGGCGGATGCTTCCCTTTTCCGTGAATTTGATCGCGTTATTGATAAAGTTGGATAAGATTTGAGCGATCCGGTTTCTGTCACTATAAATAAAACATCGGGGAATATGCTCCTCAAACGAGAGTGTCACGTCCTCTGTCGTTAATTTCATCGTGTGCAGGCAAACGACTTCCTTGCACAGGTTATTGACATCAAAAACAGCGAGAGAAATATCAAATGTCCCGGCTTCGATCTTCGAGAGATCCAATATATCGGAAATCAATTGCAGGAGCAGTTCATTGTTTTTCTGGATAACGGAAAGATATTGTTCCCGTTCTTCTATACTTTCCGTTTCCGCGACGAGAGCCGAGAACCCCACGATGGCATTCAACGGGGTACGTATTTCATGACTCATGTTAGCGAGAAACGCGGACTTCAACCGGTCGGATTCTTCCGCCCGTAACTTGGCTTTCAGAAGGTGCTGTTCCGTTTCTTTCGATTCGGTAATATCTATATTCAACCCGATCACTTCGATTATCTCGTTTTGCGGGTTGTATTCTTTGACTTTAAAGCGGACACGTAACCAGCGCCATTCTTGCCCGACCCGCACTCTCACCTCGTCCGCGAATTCCCGGCTTTTCCCTTCCAGTACTTGCTGGTGAAACCCTTGCAATTTCACGGTGTCCTCGGGGCATACGAACTCGTGGACATCCTCGATATCCTGAACATGACGGGGTTGTTGGTTGAGGTTGTAAAACCAGACATCCGAGCCGAAGAATGTCTTTTGTAACGGGTTCCACCTGCATATACCCACTTTGGAAAATTCAGCGATATTGTTGAATAAGGTTTCAAATTCTTCGATCTTCCGGTAGTTCTCGAACGCTTCCGTGTTGTCTATCACGATAAGCAAGTAATTCTCAACGTTATGGTTTGTGTCATAAAGGCAGGTACCTTTCACGGTCAAGTTCTTGCTTCCCGTGTATTTTGTGCTGTAATATACCTTGTCGATCTTCGAGAATTTGTATATAAGCGGAAACATGATCTCTTTACCCTGCCGTAGTTCTTCCAGTTTATCTGCCGGAAGATTGGGGTTTTCGAACAAGTTCACCCCGAGCACGTCTTCTTTCCGGTTGAAACCGAACATCTCGGCTTCTATGTCGTTCAAGTCGAGCAGATCACCGTTCTTGTCATATATTTCGATACCCACGGGGATGTTTTTATATATATTGCGCAGGGCTTCCTCGCTGTGCCGGAGTGCTTTGATCGCTTTTTGTTGCTCCGTGATATCCGTGAATAAGGCCACAACCTCGTTTTCTCCCGGCGAATAAAGAGTCAGGCGGTATTGTAAACCTGTTTTTTCCATGAATCGGGTGCTTTCCGTTGCTTGCTTTTGCAAAACGATATTATGCAGGCGGAGCAAGCTCTCTGGATCTTCTATTCCGAAATCTTTGGCATTTTTACCGTCGAAATAATTCGGGGGTGTTCCTGATATTCTGTTGAAAGCGGGATTGGAGTCAAGGTATTTAAAATCGCACGGTTGTCCGTTCTCGTCATAAATCAGTTGCAAACGGAGATAGCCGATAGGTATGTGATCGTATAGTTTTTGTAAATATTGTTGTTGTTCCCGTGCTTCTCTCTCCGAGGTGCGTAATTCTATACAAATATTGATGATATTCGATATGGCGAAAAACCATTCTTTATCGATGTGAGTCCACAAGCGGGGACGATTGACGATGTCGATGCCCATGTATCCCCATATCCCGTCGCTGGAGGCGAGGGGAATGACCAACAGGGAGGCAATATTCTGACGTGCCAGTACTTGTCTGTCCGTTTCTGCCTCGGGGGGCAACTCGTCGAGATGATTGATAATAATCGGGATATTATTGAGTATCTGTTTGCTCCACCACCCGATATGATTGGAATCCATGTCTTGTAATGTATCTATTTCCGGTTGCACGCCGGGTTTTGTCGCCTCGTATATACAACTTTGCGTGTCCTTTTTTTTATCGTACTTGAAAATATAGGTTCTATCCCCGTCAAATTGTTTAAGAACCTCTTTCAACGTATCGGTAATCACTTGGTCTGAATCCGGGTTTTTAAGAAATTTGGATAAGGATTGTGACAGGGAATACTGGCGTAACATCAGTTCTTTCAACTGGTTCTCTTCTCTTGCTTTTGATATGAGAATATTCTCTTCTTCTTCCAGAATCTTGGAATAACCGGTAGCCGTGACCGTCCCGTCCTCTTCAATGACTCTATTCCCGATTTTGGAATGTATCCACATTTCCCCGAATCTTGTCATAATAGGGAATATTTCATCGTAGAAGTTTTGGTTTCTCAAGTGCGGGAGGTTTGCGCTCACCCGTTGACGGTATTTCTCGTTAATCAAGTTCAGAACTTGATTTGTTGTTAGCGTGTTCCCTTTAAGTCCCAGTATATCCACCACGTAATCCGAGCATTGGATTTCATGTGTTTCGAAATTCACTTTCCACCACCCGATCTTGGCTGTTTTTTGCAGTTCTTGGAGTATAAGTTCTTTTTCTCGCAAACTCTCTAATTCGCTATTCGAGATAGTGGTATTACCTGTTTTTGACATAATCACGTCTTTTGGAAATGGGATCTATTCTATTTTGCCAATCTATTTCCCGGCAAAAGTAAATAATTAATCTCAAAATACCACTATTTAGTTGTGAAAAGGCTTTTATTAATCTTCCGTGTTTTGCCCTGTCCTGCGGACGAATCAAATATGATGATATTTACAGAGAAAACAAAAAAAACTTTCGCCAGTCTGTGAAGGGAAAAGATTTTTCCCTACTTTTATCGCACTTTCCGCGTGTATGGCGTGGATGAGTGCGTGAAGTTGTTATTAATTATTTAATACCTTATAAGTCATGAAACAAACCTTGACATTTAATCTTTCCACGATAACATCAACGGAAAGTAAAATCAACGTCGATGCCTTCGACGAAAGCTTGGAAGCCTTCGAGAACGGAGATTACCTGAAAGCTTTCCATACCTTGCTCGATTACGTGAACCCGGACTTGCGGGAGAAATACGGTAATTCGGCAGGAACAGAGTTTAACGTTCCGCACGGTTCGATCGTGGTATCGATAAAGATCGAGGACGGGCAAGTAAACGTTATGGCACCGTTCCTTGCATTGCCGGACAAAGGCAGAGTACCTTTGTTGCGTCAGGTAGCAGGCTTGAATTTTAATGACATGGATCTGGCACAGATTGAGTTGCGGGATGAAAAACTGTTCTTCAAATACAGCTGCCCGCTTGCGTTAGCACAGCCTTACAAGATGTATTACGTGTTGGAAGAGATATGCCGCACGGGAGATAAATACGACGACGAGTTCGAAACGAAGTTCGGGGCAGTACGTATTTATGAACCCAAGGTAACGCCTTTCGACGCGGAAACGCTTGATAACGTGTACGAGGTCATTCAGTTGAGTTGTCGGGAATGTATGGACGCGGTGAAAGGCTTCGAGGCTGACCGTAAATACGGTTTCGCGTGGAACGTGCTCGACACTACCCTGTTGAAAATCCTTTACTACGCTCACCCGCAAGGACAGTTACTCAATGACTTGAATAAAGCGGTTAGGGAAATGGACCGGGAGGACATCCCGCTGCCGGAAGTGGTGAATTACGGTAAGTCCGTGGTTGCCCGTGTCCAAGCAATGACGAAAGAAGAATTGGCGGAAGACTTGTATTTCGTGGAAACTTTTATCTCTCCGAAACGTCGTTCCAATCTAAAGAATATACAGGAGAATTTCGAGGGAACATACGACCGCGCCACCCAAGCGTTCGAGGCGAGGGATTACCAGACGTGTTGCTTGATGATCGTGTACAAGTTCTACGAGATGTATTTCTACAATGACGTGCAGGACGACGTGAATACTGTTGTAACGAGAGCGTTGACGAAGACTTCGGCCATGCCGTGGGATGAGGCGGCGCGGATTCTTCACGAGGCAATGGATAACATCATGGAAGGAGAACTCGACGCGGATGATGATGACGAGGACGTGGATTTCGGAACGATGGTGAACAACGCTTTCGCTAACGTGGATATGAATCAGGTAGCCCAGAATATGCAACAGGCAATGCAACAAGCCATGCAGGGCGGTATGCAGGAATATCTGGCCAACGTGCAGACTTTGCAGATGCAGATGATGCAAGGGCAGATTAGCGTGGAGGAATACACGCGTAGAGTACAGGAACTGGCTGCCGGGTTGGGAAACAATCAATAACAAGGATGAAATTTTGACATTATGGAACAGAATATATTTAAAGCCGTCTATAAAGTAAACCATGCCGGCGGATCAGGCAGTTGTTTCTACCTGAAAAACTATGATTTATTTGTAACAAATTATCATGTCGTGGAAGGGTTCCGTGAAGTGGCTCTGCAAGATAACGACAAAAACAGATTTTACGCCCGTGTGGTATTGGTCAATCCCGCGCGCGATATCGCTTTACTGAAAGCGGACGGTGATTTCTCCGCGCTTCCCGAGATCGCGTTATCCGCCCTCGACGAAGTTTCTATCGGGCAGAGAATCAACGTGGCTGGATATCCTTTCGGTATGCCTTTCACGGTTACCGAGGGTACTGTATCTTCGCCCCGTCAGTTGATGAATGACAGTTACTATATCCAGACCGACGCGGCAGTGAATCCCGGTAACAGCGGGGGACCGATGTTCAACGACAGCAACGAGCTGGTGGCTATCACGGTAAGTAAACTCAATAATGCCGATAACATGGGATTCGGTATTCCGGTTGCCTCTTTGCGCGAGTTGCTCGAGCAGATTGCCGACCTCGATACCTCGATATTTAACGTGCAGTGTAACAGTTGCGACGAGTTCATATCCGAGGAGGAAGAATATTGCCCCTCTTGCGGTGACAAATTGCCGGAAAACGTGTTCAAGGAAAGAACGTTGACCGACCTTGCCGTGTTCTGCGAGGAAGCCATCGGGGCGATGGGCATTAATCCCGTGCTTGCCCGCGTGGGATACGAGAGTTGGGTATTCCATAAAGGAAGTTCCGAGATCCGTATGTTTGTTTACAATCGCCAATACCTGTTCTGCACTTCACCGCTCAACGTGTTGCCGAAAAAGAATCTCGAACCCGTGCTTTCATACTTGCTCAACGCGGACGTGCGTCCTTATCAATTCGGTTTGGACGGTAATCAGATTTACATTTCCTATCGGGTACATATCTCGGATGTGTTCTCCGAATACGGCGAGGAAGTTCAGAAAAACTTGACAAATATGGCTTTCAAAGCCGACGAATTGGATAATTACCTCGCCGACACCTTCGGTTGTGAATTCTCCGAATACGCGAAGAAGGACGCCATTTAGGGGGGCGCCTTCGGCAAGTTACAAGTTGCTTCTCTGGCGTTTAAGACTGTATTCCAGCACCTCCTCTGTTTATAGAGGAGGTGGCTGCGAAGCAGACGGAGGAGTTTATTAATTTTAGATTTAGAGATTTTAGATTGAATGATTCCTGCCGCACGAGCAACGCTTTATTAAATCACCTAATCAAAGAACTTCCTCCCGGCTCGCCGTGTTATTTTGAAAAGAAATGAGGCGGTGGCACAGGTACCAATTTTGTGTTGGGATGAATATCAATTGGAGGGGTTGTGTGTGCCGCCCGCCTCTGGTGGTTGCAAACTTTATTGCCGTCTAAGTTTAATGATAAACACTATTCTCTTGTTTCTATTTTTAGTTGTGTAGTAAAAGTATAACCGAATACCCGATCTTCAAAATATAATCAACGAATAGGCTGATTTTATCGACGAATGGACGAATTTTGTCTTCGGCAAGTTATCGTTTTTTAGCGAGGCTGTAGTCCGACAGTTTTTCGCGTTCAGTGTTTTTCCAATTGCAGTTTCATCATAATATCGGTTTGTTCGTCGTTACCCAACTTGAAAATATGTTTGTCGAATGCGACAAAGCCGTTTTTCTTGTAAAATTTTATGGCTCTCGGGTTCTCTTCCCAGACTCCCAGCCAGATATAATCGACGTTCATCTGCTTTGCCACTTGTATGGCTTTTTCGTAAAGTAGTTGCCCGACTTTTTTCCCGTGAAATTCCCGTAGCACGTAAATCCGTTCTATCTCCAGCGCCTTGCAGTCTTTCAGTTCCGTTTGGGACGCCCCGAAGTTCAGTTTCAAATAACCGATAATATGGTCGTCAACAGCCGCGAAGTAGAACTCCGAGTTCCGGTCATGAAGTTCTTCCGACAATTTTTCTGAAGAGAAGCTCTCTTGCAGGTATTTCTCCATGTCTTCGGCAGTATTTACCTCGGCAAATGTTTCGGAGAAAGTCTGCCTGCCGATTTCCTGTAACCGACGGATATCACCGGAAGTCACTCTTTGAATACTTATATTTTCCATGTTTGCCTGACGTTGATTATTTATAAGTTTGAGGACAAAGGTAGGGAAATTACTCGCTATTCGGTAATTGTTTTTACTATCCGGTAAATATACGCTATATTTACCGGATAATTAAACTCGAAAACATGTAATATGATTATGCAAGATATAGTAAACGAACGCTGTGGTTGGTGCGGAACCGATGAGTTGTACGTGAAATACCATGACGAGGAATGGGGAAGGTTAGTAACCGATGACAAGAAGCTATTCGAGTTTCTTGTACTGGAGAGTGCCCAAGCCGGGTTGAGTTGGATAACCATTCTTCGGAAGCGGGAAGGATATCGTGAGGCTTTTTGTGATTTCGATGCCGGGCGGGTGGCACGAATGACTGATGAAGATGTCGAGCGGTTGATGCAGTTTGACGGCATCGTGAAAAACCGCCTGAAAATCAAATCGACAATCACCAACGCGAGATTGTTCCTTGCGTTGCAAAAGGAGTTCGGGAGTTTCTACGACTATACGCTCTCTTTCTTTCCCGACAGAAAACCGATTATCAACACCGTGCGGTCATTGAGTGATATCCCGGCATCTTCTCCCGTGTCCGACGCGATGAGCAAGGATATGAAAAAGCGCGGCTTCAAATTCTTCGGAACGACGATTTGTTACGCCCACTTGCAGGCTTCGGGGTTTATCAACGACCACCTGACGGATTGCATTTGCCGGAAAGATAATGTATGAATTAGAAAGGGTTCGAATCCCTTTAGATACAAAAAGAGAGTCAGTTTTCGTGTACTAACTCTCTTTCAGTGACTTGCTTTCGCGGAGAGAGAGGATTTTGAACCTATAACTCTAACCGCTTATGTGTCAGCTACTTTGCTTTCAAAATTTCAAATAGGTAACGAAACAGTAACGATTTTCAACCGTTAAGCCTGTCCAACTTTGACCGCTGTTTGTCTGCCTAACTTTCGGATTCAAAGATATGGCTTTCTTTTGAAATATGCAAATCATTGAAAATAAATATTCTGCGGTTAGTGCAAGGTGCAAGCTATATATATAAATATATACTTGCACCTTGCACTAAGATTTTGGCTTAAATCTCTCCTAATGCACCTGTCAAATCCTGTATATCAGAAAAACCATTTTCGTCAAGATATGAATTGATGCCGTTTATTACTTTTAGGCTTATAGTCGGGTCTATAAAATTATATGTCCCTATTTGAATAGCGGTAGCACCAGCAAGGAAAAATTCTATTGCATCTTGCCATGACGATATTCCACCTAAACCTATAATCGGAACTTTAACAGCCTTATATGTTTGCCAAACCATTCGTAATGCAACAGGTTTGATGCAAGAGCCGGACAACCCACCAGTTACAGTAGATAAGATAGGTTTACGAGAATTTATGTCAATAGCCATCCCCATAATTGTATTTATCATAGAAATAGCGTCTGCCCCTGCATCTTCTACTGCTTTAGCAATATCTGCAATATTTGTTACATTTGGGGATAGCTTAACAATCAACGGCTTATTGTAAACCTGTCTGACTGCATTAACAACGGATGCTGCACCTTTAGTTGTTACTCCAAACTCCATACCTCCATGTTTTACATTCGGACAACTTATATTTAACTCTATTGCCGGAATTTTATCTAATGTAGCTACTGTTTCGGCACATTTTACATAAGATTCGATGGTCGTTCCTCCAACATTTACAATCATATTTGTATCTATGTCTTTTATTGTTGGATATATATTATTCACAAAATAATCTACACCTTTATTTTGAAGCCCAACTGCATTCAACATTCCTGATGGAGTTTCCGCCATTCGAGGGTACGGATTACCCTCTTGCGCATACAGTGTTGTTCCTTTTACAAATATTCCTCCTAATAAAGACACATCAAAGAAATCTGAAAACTCCGTTCCATATCCAAAAGTTCCCGATGCAACTGTTACAGGATTTTTAAAATCAATACCACTTATTTTTGTTTCTAATTTTGCCATTATAACGATTTTATGTGTTTACGATAATCTCTTAAATCCTCTTCCCGGAAATTATTTTTAATGGACTGTATTTCTTTTAATATCCGTTCTCTTTCTTTGGGTAGAACTCCAATAAAAGGTATGGGATTAGATACAGTGTTTGCTAAAAGATGAACACAATTAGACGGTTGGAATCGTTCAATAAACATTTCCATTTCTTCTATCCGTTCATATTCCGATGCATCAACAAATGTCCCCGTTCCTATTTCCTCATAAAGAACTGTATCGGGAAATACGGTTAAAGAAAGTACATTGATAATATACGGATGCAACAAACTAAAGGTATCAGCCGTATTAATAGCATTGCGTTCCCCTTGTCCCTTTCCTGCAAGCCCAATCAAATACGTGAAATTATATTCAATGCCAGCATTCTCCAATTTTCGACATTGTTCAACAATATCCATAACAGAATACCCTTTATTCATTTGTGACAGCGTAATATTATCTCCACTTTCTGTCCCGATAGAAATCCGGTCATATCCTAATTGACGTAATTCCATCAATTGCTCTATTGTCTTTTGTTTTATATCGCTAATTCGAGCGAAACAGCCGATATTTTGCACTTCCGGAAGATATATCTTTATTAAAGTGGCAAGTATTTTCAGCTTTTCAAAGCTAAGTACAAACGGATTTGCACCAGTTAAAAATACTCTTCGTGCCTTTGGTTGATATAGCTGGGCTATTTCTAAATTCCTTTCAACTTCCTCACGGGAAGCAACTCTAAACTGCGTGTCTTTATACAAACTACAGAATTTACACCTATGATGTGAACATCCTATAGTGGCTTGAAGCAATAGTGAATTTGCTTCGTAAGGCGGTCTCCAAACAGAACCAGTAAATTGCATTCTTTTTAATTCCATTGATTTATCCATTTTATAATCACACCAAATTTTGTATTTCCAATATATTTAGTTACTTTTGCGCAAACAAAGATATAAAGTTACTTAGTATAAAAAAAGAACTTACATAAAGGTAAGATGCTTACCACAAGGTAACTCTTGTTGATTGACAATTATTTAAAGATAAAAAATATGGAAGAAAATCATTATAGAGAAGCGGTATGTCCAGCGTGTGGTATTATAGACCGTTTTGGTGATAAATGGTCTTTAAGAATACTGGTCTTATTGCAAAAAAATGGGACAATGCGTTTTAATGAATTAATGCGCAATGTTCCTAACATATCTCAAAAGATGCTGACTACAGCATTGAAAAAATTAGAAGCGGATATGTTGGTAAATCGTAAATTATACCCCGAAATACCTCCCAAAGTAGAGTATAGCCTTACACCACTTGGTGAAAGTCTTATGTTGCCTTTAGATGGGATTATCCAATGGGCATTGGAACATTCCGATGAAATCTTGAAACATCGTAATAAAATGGAATCAATTAAGAAAAAGCAGGATGATTAACTATCCTGCTTTTTCTTATAGTTGTAGGTCGCAAATATTGCGTCCTTATTCGATTGACATTTTACTAACTGCCAATAAGAACCAAATGTTTCTCCGATAAAGCCTATTCCTTTTCCTACAAAAACCGGAATATGGCAAATAGTTATTTCATCCAATAATTCTAATTGAATTAATTCCGTTAATAATTTAGCACTTCCTATAACTAATATTTCATGGTGCTGCTTTAATCCTCTTATTGCATCCAATGGCTTTTCAGTAAGAAATGAAATATTGCTATTGGGGAGTATATTATAATCGGAATGTGAAACGACATAAATAGGCTTTGTTTTATAAACCTGCCCATCTAAATGCTCAAAAAGATAATTGTATGTATTAGCACCGAGTAATAAGCAAGAAGCATTTTCGAATAAACTTTTAGGTATCGCCCTTACGCTTTGTGGAATCCAATCCAATTCTCCATCGACAGACGCAATAAAACCGTCAAGAGATAGTGCTATAAATGATTTTATCTGCCCCATAAATATTGGTTTTAACAGTTAATAATCTTTGATAACTGCCCGCCAATACCCCCAAAAAGAAGCGTGGCTCTTACACTGCTTCAATGCGAGGTACTGGCAATACCCAAACGAGGAACAGGCAAGACCACGCTATGATAAAACATAGCATATCCTGCGCTGAATATCCCCTCGTTTTGAAAAGTGCCAGTTTTCGCATTGGGACGTTCGGCGAACGTATATGTTATATATAAAGACGAAATCACAGCCGAAGCTGTTCAATCGCCGTTATTTTCTTATGTTACTTTTGCAAAAGTAGTAAAAATCACTGGAATAACCTTGCAAATAATAGAAATCCTGCCGTGTTATCACAACATGGCAGGACACAAGCACATGAACCACACAAGTTTCGTCCATACGTTTATGGTTTGTTATGTTCTATTGAAGATTATATGAACCTATAACAAAGAAACTTTGGTTTGCCGTGTCTTTGGTGATGATGTCCCTTTCCCGCATGAATCGGATATAACTCTTTGCAGTACGTTCCTTGATGTCCAAGACCTGCTGCAACTGTTCGCAAAGGTCTATATAGGTGATGCGTGTCTGCCGACCGAAGATGTCACGTGCGACATTCACCAGTTCCCTTTCCTTACGCTTCTCCTTTTCCTCACGTGGTTTCTCGCCCTTGTACACGTGCATCCCGGCTTCCTTGTCCCATGCAAAGAGCATCAAAGGAACGTCCAACGGGCTTCCGTCCCTTACTTTCAGAGCTTTTACCACCGACTGGGCGGGTTCTTCGTCTTTCTCTATCGAAAGGATTGTAGCCGCCTTACGCTGCAACTCACTACCCAAATGTCCCCGTAACTTCAAGCCGTTCGGAACGAAGTGCAGCACACAAAGAATACAGGTGTTGTAGATACCCGCCAGCCGATAAAGTTCATCTATCACCGCCACGCTTTCCGCTTCATCGTTAGCACTCTTTACAAGGTCTGCGATGCCGTCGATGACGACCAACTGGATACCGCCGTACTGGTAGTAGAATTTATCCATGCTCTGTACTATGGCGTGTAAGCGTTCCTTACGTGACATACCCGTCAGGCAGAATGCTTTCAGTTCATCGGGTTTGTCCGGCTGTTTGGCACGTGTCAGCAGGTTGCTTACATTCTTGAACAGTTGTACTTCTGACTGTTCGGTATCATAGAGCAAAACCGCCTTGTGCCTGCCGTTGGCGGTTATCTGTACGCCCAGCGTATCTACTTCCGCACCAGCCGGACAGATGCAGCCCGCCACAATTGCAGCTACATAATTGCTCTTGCCCGTTCCCTCGCCTCCGGTGATACCGAACAGGTTGCCTTGTGTCCCCAGCGGAACGTCACCCGCCGAAATAATCTCTTGCGCTTTGGCGGGCGGGTTGTTGAAATCTATCTCGCATGATTTTAGCATAATCAATGTGTCGCTATACAGGTTGTCTAAAAATTCGATAAACAGTTTCAGGAAATCTTCACGGGTGTTCCCGGCTTTGAAGTAGTCGGATATGTCCTTTTCCTCTTTCGTTCCCAGAAGCGGCAGCAGCAGGCGTTTCACGCCAAATTCTTCTAACAGCTTTTCTTGCTTGCGTGAGCTTTCCCTGCCCGTCTTGTCCATGTCAAAGAGCAGGACGATGTGCTTGAAGCGAAACGTCAGCCGATAAACCAGCGTGGGCGGTATCGTCACCGTTTCGCTGTTGAAGCAGATAGCGTGAAAACCGTGCGCCGCCAGCGAAAGCACGTCTTTCTCGCCGCCCGTGATGAATAGCGTGTCGCCTTTGGCTGGCAGTTGTTCCAGCCCGAAACAGTAGTTTTCGCCGAAGCTGCCGCCGTAGAGGAAGCGGGGCGTGGAGAACGGGCGGTACAGCTTGATGTGCTGTTTCCCCTTGTAGCCGTAAATAGGTTCTGCCACCGATGAAGTGTATGTGTACGGTTTGCCCTCTGCCGTTTCGCTGCTATATTCCCGAAGTGAACAGACCTTGTAATGTTCCAGTAATTCGGGCGTGATGCCATACTGTTGCCAGTACACCAGTTCGGCAAGCGGGAACTTTTGTTCCCGGAAGTGGTAGGGCTTGACTGGCTTTTCTTCGGGTTTGTTCGGCACTGCCCGGCGGACGGTTGCCGGGGGAATGGAAACTGGAGTGCCGGAAGCCAGCCCCAAGCCCAAATCTCGGTCGATGATTTCCAGTATCTCCACGAAGTCTGCCGCCCTATTGCAGTCCAGCCCCTTTAACTGCCCCACGAGGAAGAAACAGTCACCGCTGTAACTGTCGTTGCCGAAATCTTTCATCTTGTAGATGCCACCCCGGCGGTCGAAATAGATGTTGCAAGAAGCCTTGCTGTCCTCGTACAGCGGGTTAAGAAAGTTGCGACCTATGCGCCAGTTTCCGGGCAGGTAGTGTTTGAACACCGCCAGCCCGTTACTTGTTCTTTCTAAGATTTCCTCTTTCCTTAGCATACAACTGGTGGTTGGTTATCAAGTTGTCGATGTTCTCCTTGTTGCTCCTTATCAGGCGTTCTTCCAGCATCCGGCGTATCTCGCTGACCTTGTAAAAATAGCGTCCCCTGATATTGGAATAGGCGATAGTTCCCGATACCCGCAGGCGTTGCAGGGTCTTTTCGCTTATTTTCAGGAACGTGCAGACCTCATAGCTGTCCACCCACATATCTTCTTCACTTTGTTTTGCCGTTTCCGCATGGTTGAAGATGTAATCGGCAATAGCGGTAATCTTATTGTCCAGTTCTTTATAGGCTTTGGACTCGAATGTTATTATTTCCATAAATGATAACTAATTGATTTGCCGCAAAATTGCATCTTTCTTTAAGATAAAAAATACAAGATTATATCAACTTGGTTGAAATTTTCTCAATGTCTTTTGGAGTGAATTTTAGAGGGAAATTACATATTTTAGTCCTATTCATATTGCTAATCTGTATAAAAAGAAAAACTACCAAGTTGGTAATAATATGGTAGTTTTCTAATTGGCTAAATATCTTATCTACAGATTATCATCATCCATACGCTTTTGCAGTTGCTCTACTATGAATGTGAAAAAAGCAGTTCTGTCTTTCTTTCGATTTTTAAGGCTTAAATAGGTTCGGTAGTAATCTCCCAGTTCAATGCCAAATGCTGCTTCGATAAACGCCATAATTTCTTTTATCGTAGCATTTCCATAATTCAAGGATTTTGCAGCAAACAATCCATATCCCCATTCTATTGCTTCAGATTTCGAGCCAGTCCATTTTAAACTAAAATCTGAAAGCGAAGTTCGTATTTCCGCAATCTGCGTTTTTCTATCTAATAACTGTAACTGGCGATTTAAATATATGCGCAACATTTCATTAGATAATATTTTTGCCACTTTATAGTCAAACCCGGTTGAAAAAGCAGGGTCTTTATCCAAAAAATTGCAATCTAAACATAACCGAAAGTTACTTTTATATCGAACAAAGTAATAAGTATCTAAATGCGTTGCTCTTGAACGGTAATACTGGTAAAAATCAAGATTTTGGTCAAAAAAATATTTCAGACTATTTAATTGGCTATGAAGATATTCTCTCTGTACATCATCACTGCCAATAGGACGTTTCATTTCAATTCTAACAACTTTATGAAAGAATATGTACCTACCAAGAATATCTGGCTTTATTTCTTTGAAAAAGTGAATTTCTTCTTGTTCACTCTGAAATTCGTATGCGATAGTCATTTCTCGCAATTTTTCAAACAATGGACGTATAACGTCTATCATATATAATGCATCTTCTGTATTGACATTCTCATCAATACCACGCAATTCCATTTCTTCATTAATGCGAAGTAATATTTCATTGATGTATTTTTGCACCGTTCAAACTTAAAAGATTTAAAAATTGGCATTTTTCGGTGTACGTGGAAATGGTATCACATCACGAATATTTGACATTCCTGTAACAAATAACACTAATCTTTCAAATCCTAACCCAAATCCTGCATGAGGAACAGTTCCGAACTTTCGTGTTTCAAGATACCACCATAATTGTTTCATATTCATACCCAATTCTTCCATTCGCTGGCGTAATTTCAGGTAATCTGATTCACGCTCGGAACCTCCTATTATCTCTCCTATCTGTGGAAATAAAATATCCATTGCTCGTACAGTTTTACCGTCTTCATTCAACTTCATATAAAAAGCTTTTATTTCTTTAGGATAGTCCGTAACAATGATAGGGCAACAAAAATATTCTTCAACTAAAAAACGTTCATGTTCAGAGCTTAAATCCATGCCTTGCACTATTGGAATTTCAAATTCTCTGTTTGATTGTTTCAATATTTCTATTGCTTGTGAATATGGCAATCGAACAAATTTGTTATTTACTACTGAATGTAACCTTTCGATTAAACCACTATTTACTGTATTATTCAAAAAAATCAAATCACTTTCACACGCTTCAATAGCATAGCGAATTACATATTTCAAGAAGTCCTCCGCTAAATCCATGTTATCGTTGATGTCAATAAACGCCATTTCGGGTTCCACCATCCAAAATTCAGCTAAATGGCGATAAGTATTCGAGTTTTCAGCCCTAAAAGTTGGTCCGAATGTGTAAATAGCCCCTAATCCCAAAGCCCCCAGTTCACCCTCCAATTGCCCTGATACAGTTAGATTCGCCGGGACACCAAAAAAATCTTGATTATCACCCGTTGTTACTTCAAACAATTTTCCTGCTCCTTCTGCATCAGATGTAGTTATTATGGGAGTATTAAAATAGAAAAAACCTTTTTCATGAAAGTATTTATGTATAGCAAAAGCTAAATTATGACGAACTCTAAATATCGCTCCAAAAATATTTGTTCGCATCCGCAAATGAGCAATATTCCGCAAAAAATCTAACGAGTGTTCTTTCTTTTGTAAAGGATATTCCTGTGGGTCGGCAGTGCCATATAAAACTATATTTTGGGCTATTATTTCTCCATGCTGCTGATTTCCAGTAGATAGTACAAACATACCATCTACCCGAATGGCACTTCCGGTAGTTACCAATTTAAGAAAATCTTTTTTTATCTTTTCATGTTCAGCCACAATTTGCAGATTATGAACAGTTGAACCATCATTTATTGCAATGAAACTAATGTTTTTACTTTGTCTATGCGTTCGTACCCAGCCGTTTACGCTTACATTAATATTATAGGTAGTTGTTTTCAACAAATCAATTATTCTTATTTTCATAAAGTCATAATATTATAGTTTACAATGCCATTTCATTAATAAATATGGTAAGGGAGTTATTCGAGAGGAACTGGTTATTTATGAATAAGTCATAATTCAACTCAATATGAATATTGTTATCACCAATTGTAGGATGGTAAGACAATGTTTTGATTTTTACATTGAGTTCTCCATCTGTATTAATATAATCAGATTCCGTACATTCTCCCTCTATGAAAGACATTTCAGAGAACAAACTCCCACTTCGGTATAAACAAACAGATTTATTACTGATTACCAATTTGTTTTCAATGATATGTCCACCTTTACATAGTTCTCGATATTCAACAATATGCAGACCATTAACAATAGAATATTTTCCAATAGCATTAGTCACTATCTCGTCAATATAATCAGCATATTGTTGAACACCTTTTACTATAACTCTAATATCCGCTTTCATTAGATAGATTTTATAAATGTGGCAGATTTTCACGATAGCTTCTCAAATAAGCTTCGTCTTGCTCTGCTATTTGTTGTTTTAGAAAAGCAATCATTTTTTGTTTATCTGTTTTCAAATTGCCTCTAACCTGAATTAAGTTGGACGCCCCATCCGTTACAAATCGAGCATCAATTTTAAGATTTTCAATCAAAGTCTTCATTTCCTCCAACTTCTCAATTTCAGTTTCTTCTTTCCAATTACCAGCCTGTATTTCCTTATACAGTTCCGAAGTCGGATAAATTGTTAGCATTGAAGATTCAATTATTTGCGGATGAAGCTGATTGAAAATTTCTGCTGTTACCTTTGCACCCATCTTGCCTTTTCCACTACCATAAATTCCTGTCAAATAAAAGAAGTTATAGGTAATATTTGCTTCTTCCAATTTCTTACATTGCTCAATGATGTCCTTTGATAGAAATCCCTTTCTCATGAAAATCAAAGATTCATCATATCCAGTTTCAACTCCGATTGTAATTCCATCATATCCAAGTTCTCGCAATTCTTTTAATTCTGTAACAGATTTAGGGGTAATGTCCGTAATTCGTGCAAAACACCCTATACTCTGACAAGCAGGGAAGTATTGATGTACCATTTTCGCAAGTGTTTTAAGCTTATTCACACTAAGCACAAATGGGTTTGCACCTGTGAAAAACACCCTTTGTGCGTGTCTATAATAATAACTTGCTTCCTTTAAATCCGATTTTACCTCTTCAATTGGTGATAGCCTAAATTTGAAAGGTAAATCCTCGTATAAAGTACAAAATTTGCAGGAATGGTGAGTACATCCAGCTGTTACTTGAATGAGCATTGAGTATGCTTCGTAAGGCGGTCGCCAAATAGTTCCAGTGTAGTGCATAATTCTTTTTTTATTAGTTAATAATGTATTGTTAAGACACCAAACAAATATACCAATGTGGTAAACATGATATATTAAGTATCTTTTTCGATTGCAAAGATATAAATATACTTAGTATAAAAAAAGAAGTTACAAGACAGTAAGATAGTTACAAAAAGGTAACTCTTTTTGTATATTAGGAAGTTATAACAGAAAAAAATTGAAAAGTTTTTTGAAAATGCGCCCGGTTCCCGCCGGGCGCAACCACTAAAATTTCAATTATTATAAGTTGTAAAACCTATCACAATGAAATTTCAGTGGCAAAGATAGGCTATTTCTTCGGTTTCGCTTTCTTTTCGGGGAATGAAAAACCGACATTGAACTGCTCGTCCAGCACAAGCGAGGCATCGAAAGCCTTGCCGTTCTTGCCCTTGAAGCCCTTGATTAGCCCGGTCTTGCGTTTCGTCACCAGTTCGACAATCTGCTTGTCGGAAAGCTGCTTGTCGCACTTGTTGCGGAATATGGTAAGCGTGCAGTCCACGTTGGAACACTTCGCCACTTTCGGGTAGAACAGGATGCGCCCGTTATTGCATTTGGGGCAGGGACAGGTTTCACCAGTAGCGACAGATAGCTGCACCGATAGCAGTTCTGCGGTGATTTGCGTTGCGTACACCTCGATGCCCTTTCGGAACGTGTCGGCATCCATGCTTCCCGCTTCTATCTTGGCAAGGGCGGTTTCCCACATGCCCGTCATTTCGACATTGGCAATCTTCTTGTCCTTAACTATCTTGTAAACGGCAAGCCCCTTGTCGGTAGGCACAAGGTTCTTCTTCTCACGCACGATGTACTGGCGGGCGAACAGCGTTTCGATAATCGCCGCACGGGTGGCGGGCGTGCCTATCCCGGCATCTTTCAGGCTGGCTTTCAGTTCGGCATCCTCCAGTTCCTTTCCGGCGTTCTCCATTGCCGCAAGCAGGCTGCTTTCCGTGTGCAGCGGTTTCGGCTTGGTCTGCTTCTCCAACAGTTCCACGTTGGAAATCGGCAGGCTTTCGCCCTCTCGGAGTGGCGGCAGGCTGGCGGCGTCTTCATCCCCGCCCGTTTCCTGCTCGCCGAACACGGCACGCCAGCCTGCTACTTTCATCACAGACCCTTTCACCGTGAAATCGGTATCTCCCGCCGATAGCACGGCGGTGGTAACGTCTTTCACGCACTTGCCCGAAAAGGCTTCCAGCATACGCCCGGCTACCAGCTCGTAAACCGCCCGCTCGTCTTTGGAGAGTTCGCCGGGCAGGTTCTCGGTAATGATTAAGGCGTGGTGGTCGGTCACTTTGCTGTCGTTTACGCTGCGGCGGTTCAGTGCTGCACCATCCAGCCCGGCGGCATACCCGGCAAAGCGGGGGTATTGCCCCAGCAGGGCGACACGCTCCGGCATTTCATCGAAAACGTCCTCCGATATATAGCGGCTTCCGGTTCTCGGGTAGGACATCACTTTCTTTTCATACAGGCTTTGTGCTATGGAAAGCGTCTTGTCAGCCGAAAAGTTCAGCTTCGTGTTCGCTTCCTTTTGCAGCGTGGTAAGGTCGTACAAAAGCGGCGGTTCTTGGCTGACTTCTTTCCTCTCAACGGATTTCACGGAAAGCCGCCCGGCATCCTTTACCCGTTGCAGGGCGGCTATGGCTTCGGGCTGTTGCTCCCATTTGGCGGTAGATTGGACGGTGAAAACTATTCCCCCGCTGGCGGTCGCCGCTTTGAGTTGCCAAAACTTGGCGGGTACGAAATTCTTGTTCTCCAAATAGCGGCTGCATATCATCACGAGCGTGGGTGTCTGCACCCTGCCCAGCGAGAACACGCCCTGCCCGGCGGCTACGCTCAACGCTTGGGTGGCGTTTATCCCTACCAGCCAGTCCGCTTCGCTGCGGGACTTGGCGGAGAGGTAGAGGTTATCGTAACGCTCTCCCGGCTGTAAGTTATCCAGCCCCTCACGGATTGCCTTGTCGGTAAGGCTGCTTATCCACAGGCGCACAAAGGGCTTGGTACAGCCCAAATAGTTATAGATGTAGCGGTGTATCAATTCACCCTCACGCCCGGCATCGGTGGCGACAATAATCTTGTCGCATTGGTCGAAAACTTCCTTTATCACTTTCAACTGTTTCAGAACGCCGGGGTCTGCCTTGTAGCCTTTCTCGGCTTTCACCTGACGGGGGATTAGCTGGAAATCGGGCGGCAGTATGGGCAGGCTCTCCCTGCGGAAGTTCGCCACGCCGTAGGCTTCCGGCATGGCAAGCTGGATTAAGTGGCCGAACGCCCATGTCACCATATACCCATTGCCGGAAAGATAACCGTCATTACGCTGGGTCGCCCCGATGATGCGGGCGATGTCCTTTGCCACGCTGGGCTTTTCTGCTATCAATGCAATCATAATTCTCTACTTTTTAATGGTGGATATTACATTTTTATTCCTTTGGACTTCTTGGGCTTGTCCGCTTTCAGGCTCTTGTCCTGCTTCTCTTTCTGCTTGGCGGTGGGCTTGTCCTGACCCTGTTTCAACGGCTCTTTGCCCTGCTTGGTGGCTTCGTTGGTCTTGCCCTCCGAATTGACCGCTACCTGCGTCCGGCTCTCGGCGGCGGGGGTAACGTCTTTCGGCTGCACCTTGTCGGGGGATTTGCCTTGTGCGCCGGGCTGCACATGACCGTTGAACTCAACACCCTTTCCGTCCTTTAACCCGGCTACCTGCTGCTCTGCGGGCTGTTGCCCCGGCTGCAAGAACTGGACGGCAGACTTCGGCAGGAACTCCAAGCCACGCTCTACTGCGCTGACCTGCAAATAGGCACTGCGCCGTGTGCCGTCCCTGAATTGCAGGTTTTCCATTTTCACCGCTTGCCCGGCTTCAAAGGCGGCTTTCTGCTCCGGGCTGACTTGCACGCCGCAAATGGTGTCGGGGCATTTCCACTTGTCAGCCCGCATATATTCCAGTTCGTGCGTGTACCTGTCCCGGCTGACGAACACGGGGATTTGCTCGCCGCTTTTCGGGTCTTTGATTCGGGCGATGCCGCCCAAGTTGCCAGTGCCTTGCAAGTTGCCCTGTTCCTGCTTGGTGAACCCGTGTTCGTGGAACGGGCGTTGCAACAGTTTCTCGTCCTGCTGCACGCCGTGCAGCTTGGGTACTACCGTGCCGTCCTTTGCCTGATAGAAAGAAAGCTTGACATCGGTAGGTTTGAGGTAGAAGCCGCCCACCGTCCCCGAAACGGTATAGGTGTTGCGGGACTTGTAGCCACGCATCACCCGGTCGAAGTCATTCGTGTTTTTCAGGGTGTCGGCGGTGATGCCGACTTTTTTCAGGTTCTCCCAGTCGATTTTTGCCGGGTCGAAGCGGTAGCCCTGCTTGAACTCGTGGAAGTCGGGCTTCGGTACTCGAAGCATTTCAGCCCGCTTGTCGCCCTCCGGTGTCGGGTTGCGGTGGTTGTCCTCGATTGCCTTTGCGTCCTGCTCCGCTTGGGAAGCCCTGACGCTGAACAGTTCCAGCCCGGAAGTGTCCTGAAACTTGCGGAAGAAATTGGAAATGAAGTTGCTGAACACATCGCTGTTCTTGTCCACCTGCATGAACTCGCCGCCGTGTGTCGGCGGCACGGTCTGCAAATTGCCCTCCTTGTCGATACCCTTGACGGCACTCACCTTGCCCTGCTGTTTATCCAAGACCAGCAGCACGTCTTTTTCCTGCCCCTCTGCGGGCGGGGTCATTCTGTTTGCCATAAATAATTGAAATTTTAGCGGTTACGGGAATAGTCCCGCCCAAAGGTAGCGACTAAATATGCTATATTTGGATAGGCAGAAAAGAGTGTCCGCATTTGTCCTGCGATGTCTGAAATTGTCCGGGTGGGATGAAATTCCGCAACCATTGGTTGCAGAATTGAAAAGGGCATAAAAAAAGAGAGTGATTGATTTCACTCTCTTTCGATGAACCCTTTGTGAACCCTTTTAATGGTTTTCAAATACTTGTTAAACAGGAAGTTTCGCATTTTATAAAAGCAAAAACATTCAATTATGAACCCTTTGTGAACCCTTTAAGTGTATAATGAGTGCCTTTTCCTGTTGTTCCTTGTATTTCCAGCCAGTTATCCAGTTGCGACAAAATTCGATAAGCAGTAGTTTTACTGGTATTTAACAAATTCTGCACATCTGAATTATTTATACTCCCATTTTGGGCGGCATACTCAATAATGGGTATATACCTTTCATCCACCCGCTGCGCCAATAGCTGCGAACGTATATCGGTATAATAGGTAATCATCAGACCGCTTAACATTTCAAGTTTGGGCGGCAACAACTTGTATGCGCTGACAGCTTCCAAGATACGCTTGTAGCCACGTCCCCAGCTTTCAATATCCCCGCTTCTGAAAAAGGCGTTGGCGATTAGCGGGTTATAGGGAGAGGACGGGTGGCTTTCAAAAAGTTTTTCGGTCGTCCAGCTTTCCGGTAACTGTCCGGCGTTCCAAAAGGTGATATGGTCGGGGAACACGCTAATCTGAATGGGTACGGCACTGGCATAGTCTTTATGTGCCACACAATTCATCAGTGATTCCCTGATAGCTTCCACCGGGAACTGCGGTGTTTCACGCCGGGAAATGCCCTCGTATGAAATGCGGTAAATCAGGTATTTGGTCTTTATCAAATCCATTGCCTTATCCACCTGCTCCATTAAAGAGCCGTGAACCTCGTCCTGAAACTCTAAGTTACCCTTATCATCCCGGAAGAAACCTATCTTGATATAAGCCCCGGTTACAAAGCGTTCCGGGTCGGGGTGGAACAACAGCAAGGCGGCACGGGTAGGGCGGTTGGTTTGGGTGTCAATCAGCCTCAAATCGCGCAGCAAATTTTCGGTAGTATCTTTCAACACATCTTCGTCCACACGCCCGCTTCTCGCCGCTTCCTTGCGGAAACGGTCTAATGCACTGGGGGAAAGTTCCTCTATGCCTGCCCACTCTATGGGAAACTCGTCCCAATGCCTACCAGTGCGTTGCAGGATAAAACGGTTCAACGCCGCACCTTTCAACTCCTGTTTCGTGCTGCCGCTGCGATAGTGGTACTGACCTTTATAATTGATAGGATTGGAATAAGGCGGCACGTCAATCTCGATATATTTCAGCCCGTTTTCTTCCAGCAGGTTCACGTCCACGATGATACCCAGCACGTCACGTACTTTGTTCGGTATGTCCTCCAGCAGTTTGTCGGCATCGGCAACGCCGACTACCTTACCGTTGTCATTCATACCTATATATATCTTGCCGCCTGTGGCGTTGGCAAAGCCGCATATCCATTTCAGATACTCGTCACGCCAGCTTTCTTTCCATTCCGTATTTTGGTTTTCGTTCATAATCATTTCTTTGTCTACAAAATTAGTAAAAATACTGTCTGTCAGGAAAGAATATCGGTTATTCTTCCTCTTTTATAAGGTGGCATAGCTCCGGGTCGTTCTTAATCCGGGTTATCTCGTCCTCGACAATCTGCCGGACTTCCTGACGGATGCGGTCATAGTTGGCTTGTATCTCTTCCTGCATCCGGTCGTTGCCGTCCTTGTCGGTGAAGTCGATAATCTGCGGTAACTTCACGTAGCGAGCGGTTTCCCGTTTCACCTTTTCATTATCCACCACGATTTCACAGTGGAAAATCTTCTGCTCTATCCGTTCATCGAAATTGTCCGCCACAGCACCCACGAACATACCTTGCGTGAGGTTGGATATTTTGCTGGCGGGTATCAGGCTGTCCATTTGGGTGCTTATCGAGGTGGATTTCTCCCGCTGGTTGATTGTCATGCTCTGCCGTTTCTGCAACACCTTTCCGAAACGCTCGGAAAGGATTTTCGCTGTTTCACCGACTACCTGACCGCTAAACACGTTACCCACAGTATTTTGGATTACTTTACTTTCCTTATCCCCGTAGTCACGGGTAAGCTGGCTGTAATCCTGAAAGCCCAGCAAAACAGCAACCTTGTTGCTTCGGGCGGTGGCAATCAAATTGTCAAGCCCACGAAAATATATGGTCGGTAATTCATCTATTATCACCGAACTTTTAAGCTGACCTTTCTTGTTTATCAGCTTCACTATTCTACTGTTATATAATCCCAGTGCCGCTGAATAGATGTTCTGACGGTCGGGATTGTTGCCGACTACCAGTATTTTAGGCTCTTTCGGGTTGTTTATATCCAGCGAAAAATCATCGCCCGTCATTACCCAGTAAAGGGCGGGTGAAATCATCCTTGAAAGTGGGATTTTCGCACTGGCAATCTGCCCCTGCAACTGCTCTTGGGCATCTGATTCCCAAGCATCTACGAATGGAGAAAGATAATTTTCCAGTTCGGGATAACTACGCAAAATAGTGAAAACATCGGCGTATTTCTTGTTCAACAGTTCAATGGCGTGCGGGAAGGTGCAATACCTGCCGCCCTGATAGATGCGCAAGTACCAAATAATGGCTGCAAGCAGGATAATCGGGCTTTCCACGAAGAAGTCACCCTGCTTGCTTATCCAAGAGCGATTGAGGTTAAGCATAATCGTATAACTGGCTTCATAAGCATCTGCAATGTCCGACATAAAGCTGGCGTTTATAGGGTTGCATCGGTGGCTCTTGCGGGGGTCGTCAAAATTGATAACGTAAAATTTCGGCTTGACCTTGTAGCCGTCCAAGTGGTTAAGTAAATGATTGTAAGCGATTTCCGAAAGGTCGGGGAACTTATAATCATACAGGTAGAGCGCAAAACCTTTTTCGATTTGCTGTTTTATGTAATTATTTACTACTGCGTATGATTTCCCACTGCCCGGCGTTCCTAACACGATGCTCGCACGAAAAACGTTTACAACGTTAATATAGCCGTTGTTCCACTTCTTCTTATAGTAAAACCGGGTAGGCAGATTTACCGAATACTCGTTCTCGATAAGCCTTGTTTCCTGCTGGAAACTTTCGTTCTCGGTATTAAAGACATCATCCATGAGGTTGTTTTTCAACAACCGGGACATCCATGTACCTGCCATGAGCATACAGATATAGCCCACCGACAACGTGGCGATATAAAACACGGCATCCACCGTGTGTGGCAGCGGAAGTTCCAGCAGCCACCAGTTCAGGAAAAACAACACGACACCCGCCGCAAGGCTGCAATGTATCTTCGTCCACGTTATCTTTTCCTCTTTCACGCCCTTAGTGCCGATGCACGACAGGGCGAGGAACACCACCGCAAAAAGTTTCGTCCAAAGGACGGACGAGAACAACCCGGTGGTGCGCTGGAAGTTCCACAGTATCTTGTCTATCACTTCAAAGGTCACTCCCCACTCTTTCAGGGTGGAGTAACAGAACCAGTACACGTTTATTCCCACGAATAAAATGCTGATTGCCCGCATAAAGTCCATGACCCGTGCAAGCCCTCTCAAATCATCTTCCTGTTGCATGATTGTAATGTTTTTTAAGTTAGTCAATGCGCCTCGTGCGCTTCTTTTTCTTCTTTCTCTTTTGGCGGGCGATGTCCTGCGGCTCGTCACCGCCTGATGCACCGCCGCCCAGCAAACCGCCGAAAGCACCCAGCACGGAAGCCACGCCCGGAACGATGTCGGCTTTCGGCGTGAAGCCCGGCTGTTCCTGATGCGTGGGCTGGTCTTGCTGTGGTGCTGCCACTTCGGGCTGGTGTATATTTCCGGTTTCGCCCGAAAAACGTTCGTTGAACACGTTCGCCGAATACTCCTTGCCCAAGCGTGAACCGTTCAGCACCACCCGGCTGTCGTGGTCGATGAACGTAACGCCATAGATGCGCCCGCTGTCATTCTGACGGAATACCACGTCAATACCCCGCTTCCTTAGCTGTTGTTCCAGTTCCTTACGGCTGCGGGCGGTCTGCATGGCAGTGGCTACAATCTTCCGGGTGCGCTCTTTCAGTTTCCCGTTCTTGATTGCTTCGCCCGATTTTTCCATTCTGCGCTGCACCGCTTCATAACCTACCGACTTGCCGATGCGGGAAGCCTTTACCGGGTTGCCCACCTTTTCGCCCTTGTCATTCATGGCGGAATAGACAATGCCCTGATAGGGCTTGCCGTTTATCTCCCCCTTGACTTCCTCGGCGCACACGTTGTAAGTGGCAAGCAAAGCCTTGTACTCCCCGAACGACTGGAAGCGGTAGCCGTGGCAAGCCGCTTTCACGGTATTGCCGATTTGGTGCTTCACGTCCCCGGCGGCATAGTCCACCTTTTTAAGTTCCGGGCGTTCGGCACGTTCCTTTCGCTCTGCCGGGTGCAGCCCGTATTTCTTTTCCAGTTCACGGGTGATTTGCTTGCTGCGCCGATGCTCGAACCTGTCATTCAGCGGCTTGCCGTTCTCGTCCACCCGCAACCCCACGATGTGGATATGGTGGCGGTCGATGTCGGTATGCTTGTACACCAAATAAGGCTGGTCGCCATAGCCCAACTTCCGCATATACTCTTTGGCGATGTCGGAAAGCTGCTGGTCTGTCAGCACGTCTTCCGGGTGCGGGTTTATGGAAATATGAAGTATCGGCTTCTTGGTGGAAAGCTGGACGGGCATCTGCATTTCAAAGCTGCGCATACACCCGCCGATAGAGAAATTCCCGTCCTCGCTCAACAGCATCCGGTTGGAGAAAAGCACCTTTGCTTCCTCGCTGTCCACCTTGTTTTGGTTGTAAGCCAGTGCGCCGAACATATTGCCGCCCGTGCTTATTTTGGCAACCATAGTTCCTTGCACTCGTTTGTCAGGTCGATAACCTGACGGTTTAACATAGATAATTCGGTGGTTGCTTTTTCCAGTTTATAGAGAAAAGCCAGCGCCTTTTTCTCCGAAAAATTGCCGTGCAACACCTTAACAACTTGGTTGTAATTGACCGCCACGGCTCTGAACTGGGCATAAAATTCGGTCAGCCGGGCGCAATATTCTACTGCCGACTTGTCCACTTTCACCACCCGGAACGGCTCGCCGAACAGCCGGGCGGCGATGAAACGGGACTTGCTCGTGACGCCCGACTGTTCCCATTGCGAGAGGAAGCGGGCGTTCTCCCGGTCATTCAGGTAAAGGACATGGCGATGCTTCGCCGGGTCTGCGAGGGCGGGGCGACCGCCCTTGTTGGTTCTTCTTGTTTCCATACTTCTTTGAATTAAAAAATTACGACTTCGGAGTGATTTTTACCCCCGCAAGGGGCAAGGCGTTTTCAGGCACGGAAAACGGTTTTGTATGCTACAAAACACACCTTGCTATTTTGTATAAATTCCTCACGCTCGGCAAAACAAGCAAGCTCGCTTTGCTCTCGCTTAATCGGAATTTTCTGACGAAAATCGAAATCCGTCACGGACGGATTGGGGTTAGCGTGAAGCGGTAAGCCCTGCCGTTCACCAGCCCGGTTTTACACCTGCGCCCCCGGCGGTTCGTTACTCCGCTGCAAAGTAACGGTGATTTATAATGCTGTAAAATAGGCAGTTGGTGGACAAATCGGGACAGCGCAGGACAAATCGGGACAAGGTTTTCAGGGGACGTTTTTTCTCCCTTTTTTTGCATCGGATTTCAAGATTGAAAGCAAGATTGAAAGAAATATTCCAATCAGGAAAGAATGATTGAAAGCATGATTTCAAGAAAACGTGATTGCAGGATTTCAATATTTCAAGAAAGAATGAAAGCAAGAAAACAAGATTGAAATAAAACAGTCTTTCAATATTTCAAGATTGCAATATGGAAACAAAGAAAGCCATATGGCTGGATTGATTGAAAGCAATAAATAAATCTATCAACCAATAATGAACGAAAGCAATATGGAAAACGAGAAAACACCCCTTTATGTCGCCTTTTCCACCCAAAAGGGCGGGGTCGGAAAAACCACCTTTACCGTGCTGGCGGCGAGTTACCTCTACTACCTCAAAGGCTACGATGTGGCGGTGGTCGATTGCGACTACCCGCAACACTCCATTGCCGGAATGCGAAAACGGGATGCCGAACAGGTCGGTGCGGATGAAGATTACAAGCGAATGGCATATGAACAGTTTACCCGGCTGGGGAAGAAAGCCTACCCGGTATTGTGCAGTTCACCTGAAAAAGCGATTGCAACGGCTGACGAACATATAGCCGCCGGACACGTGCCGGATATTGTGTTTTTCGACCTGCCCGGCACGGTGAACAGCGAGGGCGTGATAAACTCCCTTGCGGGCATGGACTATATCTTCACCCCCATTTCAGCCGACAAGGTGGTGCTGGAAAGCAGCCTGTCGTTCGCAATGGCTATCCAAAAGCTATTGGTGAGGAATGAAGCCTGCCGACTTGCCGGGCTGTACCTCTTTTGGAACATGGTGGACGGGCGGGAGAAAACAGACCTTTACACCGCCTATGACAAGACCATTAAGGAACTGGAACTACCGCTGATGAAAACCTTTATCCCCGATACCAAACGCTACAAAAAGGAACTGGTGGCGGATAAAAAGGCGGTGTTCCGCTCCACGCTCTTTCCCGCCAGCCGCCCGCTGGTAAGGGGAAGCAACTTGGAAGAACTGATAACGGAAATAGTGTACTACATCAAATTACAATGATATGGCAAAGCAAAGCGGCGGGATGCCGAAGATAGACGAGGATTTCATGAAAGAACTTATCTCGCAGGGCGTACCCGCCAAGCGGGAGAGCCAGCCGGATGATGCACCGCAGCCCGGCGGCGAAACGGGAACCGCCCACGAGGGACGGCAGACTGAAACGGTGCGGGTGGAGAAAACGACAAACCGCAAACGCAAGGGCGGTTCGGGTGACTACCGGGAAACCTACTTTCAGAAAGTGGAACTGGCAGACCGACAGCCCTTGTACGTGAGCCGTACCACGCACGAGAAGCTGATGCGTATCGTGACGGTGATAGGCGGTCGAAAGGTAACTGTAAGCAGCTACGTGGAAAACATTCTTCTGCGCCACTTCGAGCAATACCAAGACGAGATAAACACCCTGTACGAAAGTAATTTTCAAAAGCCTGTCTGACTATGGTAATCTATTGCATACTTACCGGGCTTTTGGTGTACTATATCGCCTTATGGCTGTGGTATCGCTACACGGACAGCCGGACATCACCGGGCAGAACGGATGATACGCCGTTTCCACGAAACGGGGTTTCAGGCTACACGCTGATAGGTGAAAGCCGATACAAGGGCGGACTAATCGGGACAGCGCAGGACAAATCGGGACACCTCCCGCAAGCGGCTGAAAATGATACTATTTTTGCGCCGCAAGCTGACGGACAGCCGGAAGAAACGCCCGGTTACGAGAATGACGAACCCGACTACGAGGACGAGGAAATAGCCGGGTACATGGACGGTGACGATGATACCGGGTGGGCTACGGGCGTGAGCTTTGACGAACTGGGCGAAGCTGTACGCACGTCGAACGCCGACAACCCCACCGAAGCGGAGAAACGGCAAACCGCCGGGACACTGGCAATTATTGAGGGAACGAACCTCTACGATGCGGTGGTGGAGAACATCAACGGCGGGCTGGCAAAGGTGGCGGAACTGCTGGGGCGCAACGAAGCGGAACTGGCTACGGCTGCTGTCCCTGCCGGAACTGGTAACATAAGCGAGGAACACGAAGCGTTCGACATGAACGATTTCCTGTAATATAATAATGTGTAACAATATGAAGCAACGTGACTACGGTTGATTGGCAACCTGAAAACCAAACAGACAAACGGGACTGCTCCCGACCACTAAAATTTCAAATTATTCACCAGCCGGGAAAGGCGGACTTCCCACCCGCCGCCCGGCATTAAAAACAAATCACAATGAGAAAGAAAATCTTTTTGTCGGCGGCTATCCTTGCCGCAGCGGTAAGTGTCTACGCACAGGGCAACGGGCAGGCGGGTATCACCGAAGCCACGAACCTAATCACAGGGTATTTCGACCCCGGAGTGTGACACGTGAAAGCCGTGTAAGTGATTGTGTAACTATGATTTAATTTATTGATTACACCTGCAATTCCGTTTGCAGTAGTCTGAGAGTACGTGCATTGCGAGTAATCTCTTTGTGCGAAGCTGCTCTGACAAAGTACCCTTTCCGAAAGGAATAGACCGAAGCGTGAGTGGAGGTTAAGGCAGATAACATCGTTCTGCCGAGGGGCGAGACTTGATGGTATGGTCAACCAATGTGAATGTCTGATAAACATCGTTACGAAGAACAAGCCAAATGATGATGAGGGCTTCGCTCCAAAAGCGAGGCTGTAGGCTTGAACCAAAAGGTGTGCAGTCGGTCAACTCCCTGTCCAGGTGGGGTTGCACGGACATAATGACTGCCGGTGGATAGGACAGACCTAACCCATTATCGTCACTTGCATGGAACGTGGTAAGCCCGTATCTCTCCCCCTCTTTGAGGAGGTAAGCAAGCCGCAAGGCAAGCCTATATGGGGTGCGGGTATAGGAACGTGGAAAAAGCGAATGCCGTTCTGTAATGGAGCGGATACGGATTGACCTCATTGCCATGTATGGCAGAGAGTCACATCATCCGACACGAAAGTGTGCCCACTTCCACAAGGTAACTCTTTACAATAAACTTATAGAACTTCTAAAGAAAGGAATGCAAATGAACAAATCGAAAGAAAAGTGTGCGCCTGAAAATATGGTCCTCTCTGATACCGAACGTTGGAAAAGCATTGACCGACACAAGGCAGAGGAGTATGTTCGGAAGCTGCAAGCACGTATTGTAAAGGCTCAAAGGGAAGGCAGACACGGCAAGGTCAAATCCTTGCAATGGCTGTTGACCCACTCGTTCTACGGTCGCTATCTTGCCGTAGTTCGGGTTACTACTAATAAGGGTAAAAACACCGCAGGAGTTGACCATGTAAGATGGTCATCCGATGCGGCAAAAGTCAAAGCTATTGACACACTCAAACGCCGTGGCTATCAACCGATGCCCCTGCGTCGTGTGGAAATACCGAAGAAGAACGGGAAGAAACGCCCCTTGGGAATCCCTACGATGAAAGACCGCGCGATGCAGGCTCTCTATCTGATGGCTCTCGACCCTATTGCGGAAACGACAGGCGACCAACATTCCTACGGTTTCCGTAAGTATCGCAGTTGCCAAGATGCAATAGCCCAATGTCACAATGTCCTTTCAAGGGATGTTGCCCCTAAATGGATTCTGGAGGGAGACATCAAAGGATGCTTCGACCACATCAGCCATGAATGGCTTCTTAACAATATCCCTATGGATAAGGAAGTATTAAGAAAATGGCTCAAAAGCGGTTATGTATTCAATGGAAGTCTTTTTCCGACCGAGGAGGGAACTCCACAAGGCGGCATAATTTCTCCCACTCTTGCCAATATGACTCTTGACGGGCTTCAATCCCTCGTCCAAAAGGCGGTCAAGCCTTACTGGCAACCAGTGCCTACTGCTTATGGACGCAAGTGGATTGAACCTAAAATCAATCTCGTGCGCTATGCTGATGATTTTATTGTCACTGCAAAGGATAAGGAAACAATTGAGAATGTTATCCTGCCCCTTATACGGCAGTTTATGGCAGAACGTGGACTGATGCTATCGGAAGAAAAGACAAAGATAACCCACATCAGTGAGGGTTTCGATTTTCTTGGCTTCAACATCCGAGAATACAAGTCCAACGGCAAACTTCTGACCAAACCGTCCAAGGATGCGATGAAGCAATTCTGCGATAAGGTTCGCACGAAGATTAAGGGCAACAAGTCGGCAAAGGCTTCCTCACTTATAAGGATGCTCAACCACATGATTCCCGGATGGACAAATTATTACCGTTACGGGGCATCATCGAAAGCATTCTCACGTGTGGACTACGAGGTGTACAAAACACTTTGGCAATGGGCAAAACGCAGGCATCCGAAAAAGGGTATGCACTGGATTAAAGACAGGTATTTCAAACAACTGCATGGACGTGAGTGGTGTTTCGCCACTATAACCAAGAACAAGAAGTCGGGCAAGGAAACGACTTTAAGTCTTAAAAGGCTGGCGGACACTCCCATATTGAAGTACGTGCGTGTTAGAACCAATACTAATCCATACGACCCTGCCGATGCTCCTTACTATGCACGGCGTAAGTCAAAGAACACGGAGAACCAACTACGTGAGATTGACGACCTGTTGCGTATGATTTGGATTCATCAAGAAATGCGCTGTCCAATCTGTGGAGAGATTATTGACGATGAACGAAGATGGACGACTATCAAGAAGACTGTCAACGGAAAACCGTTTAAGATTCTCATACACAGCTCATGTAAGAACAAGAAGTTTAACCCTGATAATATTAGTAGGAAATGAGGCAGAACTATTCCTTCAGTAAGAATGGCAATGCGTTGCTTGAGCCGTGTGAGGGGAAACTCTCATGCACGGTTCTTAGAGGGGAAAGCCCCAGCAATGGGGCTGACCTACTCGACACAAAACTGGTGTACGCAATCGGGGCGGTCTGCGGCTTGATTGGCGGGGTAAAAGTATATAACAAATTTTCGAGCGGCGACCCCGACACCTCAAAGACCGCCGCCAGTTGGTTCGGGGCGTGCATCTTCCTGATTGTCGCCGCCACTATCCTGCGGTCGTTCTTCCTCTAAACCAGCGGCTATGTCTGAATATCCGGTAAACAGGGGTATCGGGAAGCCAGTGGAATTCAAGGGCTTAAAAAGCCAGTACCTCTTTGTCTTTTGCGGCGGCTTGCTCGCCGTGTTCGTGGTGTTCATCGTCCTGTTCATGGCAGGCGTGAACCAGTGGCTATGTATCGGTTTCATCGTGTCGGCTTCGCTGCTGCTCGTGTGGCAGACGTTCCGGCTCAACGCACGGTACGGCACGCACGGGCTGATGAAAGCAGCCGCACGCAAAAGACACCCACGCTTCATTATCAGCCGAAAGGCGATACCCCGGCTGTTCAACTACAAAAGAAGAAAGGAAGAAAGAACATGAGGAATACATTAAAGGCTACCACGCTGGAAAGGAAATTTCCACTTTTGGCGGTGGAGAACGGCTGCATCATTTCAAAAGATGCAGACATAACGGTGGCTTTCAGGGTGGAACTGCCCGAACTGTTCACCGTCACCAGTGCCGAGTACGAAGCCATACACTCGGCATGGTACAAGGCAATCAAGGTGCTGCCCGACTACTCCATAGTACACAAGCAGGACTTCTTCATCAAGGAGAACTACCAGCCCGACACGGAAAGGGACGAGCTTAGTTTCCTGTCCCGGAGTTTTGAACGGCACTTCAATGAACGCCCGTTCCTGAACCATTACTGCTACCTGTTCCTGACGAAAACGACAAGGGAGAGAAGCCGCCGACAGAGCGACTTCTCCACCCTCTGCCGGGGCAGGATTGTCCCGCAGGAGATAGCCGACAGGGAAGCGGCGGCAAAGTTCATCGAAGCGGTCGGGCAGTTTGAAAGGATTATGAACGACAGCGGTTTTGTCACACTTACCCGGCTGGCGGCATCGGAAATCACCGGGCAGGACGGAAAGGCGGGCATCATCGAGAAATACTTCTCGCTCTCGCAAACCGACACTACTTGCCTGAAAGACATCGGGCTGTACCCGGAAGAAATGCGTGTCGGGGACGATATTCTGTGCCTGCACACGCTTTCGGACGTGGAAGATTTGCCCGGAAAGGTCGGGACGGACTGCCGATTTGAGAAGCTGTCCACAGACAGAAGCGATTGCAGGTTAAGTTTTGCCGCCCCGGTGGGCGTGCTGTTGTCGTGTAACCACGTCTATAACCAGTTCATCTTCATAGACGACCACGCCGAAAACCTGAAGAACTTCGAGCAGACCGCCCGGAATATGCAATCGCTCTCCCGCTACTCCCGTGCCAACCAAGTGAACAAGGAGTGGATAGACGAGTACCTGAACGAAGCCCACAGCAAGGGGCTTATCTCGGTGCGCTGCCACTGCAACGTCATGGCATGGAGTGACGATAGGGACGAACTCAAACGCATACGCAACGATGTGGGAAGCCAGCTTGCACTAATGGAGTGCAAGCCACGCCACAACACCACCGACACGCCCACGCTCTTTTGGGCGGGCATACCCGGCAACGAAGCCGATTTCCCGGCAGAGGAAAGTTTCTACACGTTCTTGGGGCAGGCTCTCTGCCTGTTCGTGGAAGAAACTAACTACAAGAGTTCGCTTTCGCCGTTCGGCATCAAAATGGTGGACAGGGTGAGCGGTCGCCCGCTGCACATCGACATATCGGATTTGCCCATGAAGAAAGGCATCACCACCAACCGTAATAATACCCTATATTTTTGCCGTTTTTATATTGTTTGAATTTATATATAAATAGCTGATATTTAGAGATTGTTAGGAAAATGATTTGGCTTTTGATTTGCTATTTTTTCCGATAATCTCTATTTTTGTATGCAAATCGTATGTACAAAATAGACATATAACAATAAACAAGGCAGCCTATGTTCAAGTATTCAAAAGATGGCATATCCGTACTGTCGGTACTGGATGCACGCAGGGCGAAGAAAAGCGGTCTGTTCCCTGTCAAGATACAAGTGATACACAACCGCAAGCAGAAATATTATTCCACCGGAAAGGAATTGTCCAAAGAGGACTGGGAAATCCTTGCCGAAAGCAAGAGCCGCAGACTGATTGAGATACGGGCAAGCGTGGAAAACAGTTTCTCCATCATAAAAAGCCAAGTGGAAGCCCTTGCGGAACGTGGGGACTTCTGTTTCGATGCGCTCAGCATGAGGTTGGGCAGATGTACTGGTACAACCCTTAACACAGCCATACAGGGGAAAATAGACGCATTCAAACTCAACGGGCAGGTAAATTCCTATTATAACTATCGCAGCACGTTGAAAAGCATAGAACGGTTCGCAGGCGGCAGCGTGCCGTTCTCTGCGGTTTCTGCGGACTGGCTGTCACGCCTTGACAAGTTCCTGCGGAACGAGGGCAAGACCGTCACCACCATAAATTTCTATATGAAAGCCCTTAAATGCGTGGTGAATGACGCAAGGCGCAACGGGATTTTGAAAGAAGCCCAATACCCGTTCGGCAGGGGAAAGTACGAGATTCCGAGCGGTAACAGCCGAAAGTTAGCCTTGACGATGGAACAGATAAAAAAAGTCGTGACATACAAGGGCAGCAAGACCGTTGAAAAGTACCGGGACTTTTGGTTTTTCTCCTACCTGTGCAACGGAATCAATTTCAGGGATATGCTTTTCTTGCGGTATGGGAACATCGTGGACGGTGAAATCTGCTTTGTACGCTCCAAGACATCGCACACGTCCAACCATATACGGGAAATAAGGGCGGTGCTCACTCCCGAAATGCGGGATATTATAAAACGGTGGGGAAACCCGGACGAAGGGAATCCCGATACTTTCCTTTTCAAGTATGCCAAAGACACGGAGGACGAATTTGTCATTTCCAATATTGTCAGACGGGTAACGCACCGTTGCAACATCGCTTTGGCTAAAATAGCCCAAGCTGTCGGTGTCCCCCGTTTCACGACCTATTCCGCCCGGCATTCCTATGCGACTGTCTTAAAACGTAGCGGAACGAACATCGCTTACATATCCGAGAGTTTGGGGCATTCAAGCCTTGCCATCACGGAGAACTACCTCGCCAGTTTCGAGCAGGAGGAGCGGATAAGGAATGCGCAGTTATTAACCAAATTCGATTGAGCCATGCCGAACAAGAAAACCAAGACGGTGAAGATTAGACACCTTGAATGTTTCAGTGCCATTTACGGGGAACTGGCGCAGAATCCCGAATATGCAGGCTACGAAATAGAAGAAGCCGTACTGCAAGTAAAATCATATATTCCCCCCGCCGTCAAAGACGTGGACAAGGCGATAGAGAAAATAAGGTTCAGCCATGCCACCCGTAAATACAAGTACCCCGTATTCGAGGGCAGGGAACTGATAGACCAAAAGACATTGGCGAAAATGGCGGGCGTGAGCAGGCAGACCGTAGCCCGGTGGGAGGAACTCGGTTTCATATCCCGTTCGGACATAGGGCTGTCGGGAAGCAAATATTTCGTAATAAAAGAAGTCGTTTCCCAACTTGAAAGGTTAAAGGATGTAAAATAGCGGCATTCGCATAATCACTTAACATACATAGGACAAACGGTGTGTTGGAAGGACAAAAATCGCCAATACATCGTTTGTCCCTTTTTTATCCCGTTCCAATCTTGCCGGATGTCCTGCATTGTCCCAAGTTGTCCGGTCTGTGTCAAGTGATTAGTAATTGAATAATCGGTTTCTTTTATTCTTCCTTTGCGGCATCAACCGGTTGCAACGGCTATGACGGTAGCCAAGTAATAACTAAAAAAGGAAGAAAATATGACAAACATTATTTTGACAACGCCCGAAGAACTCCGGGCTATCGTGAGCGAAACCGTTTCCCAGTCATTGGCTGGATTCACCCAGCCGAGGAACGAACCCGACAACCTCACGCCCGATGTGGCGGTAGAGGTGCTGGAACGACACGGTTTTCTGATTTCAAAGGCACGGCTCTACAAGCTGACCGCCAAAAAGGAAGTGCCGTTCCGCAAATACGGGAACAAATTGCTTTTCTCACGGAAAGAGCTTCTCACGTGGGCGGAAAACCTTGCAAAAAGGGTAAACGACAAGGACGAGGCGGCACTCGCCATCGCCAAGAGCGCAAACCGGAAAATCCGTAATTATGGAAAATAAGAGGAAAGAAGAAGCCGGGCAGGATGTCACCATGCAGAAAGAGGATTTCGCAGCCCTTTGGAAAACCATTCATCTGAAAGTGACGGACACTTATGAAGTGCCGCCCGAAATACTTTGGGTGAACGGCTCTACCATTGGCACGCTGGGTAATTTCAGCGCATCCACGGGTAAAGCCAAGAGCAAAAAGACATTCAACATCTCCGCTATCGTTGCGGCAGCGTTGAAGAATGACGAGGTACTGAAGTATTCGGCATGCCTGCCACCGAACAAACGGAAAATCCTCTATGTAGATACCGAGCAGAGCAAATACCATTGCCATAAGGTAATGGAGCGTATTTTGCGGCTTGCAGGACTGCCTACCGACAAGGACAGGGAGGATTTTGTTTTCATCGTGCTAAGGGAGCAGACACCCGACAAGCGGAAGCAGATTATCGGCTATATGCTGGAAAATATGCCCGATGTGGGGTTGCTCATCATTGACGGAATCCGTGATTTGATGTACGACATCAACAGCCCCAGCGAATCGACAGACCTAATCAACCTCTTAATGCGCTGGTCAAGCGGATATAACCTGCATATCCATACCGTACTGCATTTGAACAAGGGGGATGACAACACAAGGGGGCATATCGGTACGGAGTTGAACAACAAGGCTGAAACCGTCCTGCAAATCACGAAAAGCCAGCAGGACGGTAACATAAGCGAGGTAAAGGCGATGCACATACGTGACCGGGAGTTTGACCCGTTCGCATTCCGTATCAACGACAGCGCATTGCCGGAAGCTGTGGACGGTTATGTATTCAAGCAGCCCAGCCAAGACAGGGGCTTTCCACTGGCAGAACTGACGGAGCAACAGCACAGGACGGCTTTGGAAAACGGTTTTGGCAAACAGGTTATATATGGTTACGAGAATGTCCTAAAGACCTTGAAACAAGGCTATGCAAGTATCGGCTACGAGCGTGGGCGCAATATCCATGTGGAACTGAACAAGTTCCTTGTGAACAAGCGCATGATTGTGAAAGAGGGCAAGGGTTACCGCTATAATCCCGATTTCCATTATTAAAAGTCAGTTTGGTTTAGTCCGGGTGTATATATAAGAGGAACGGACTTACTATTTCCCTGTATCGGAACAAGCAGGTTTAGTATGGTACGGGTATATATATAACGAACTAAACAGGACTGGCGCATTTTTCAACTATTTTTTAATCCCCAAAAAAGAAAATGTTATGAACATCGAAGATGTAAAACAAATACCCATCGCAGACTATCTGCATAGTTTAGGTTACTCTCCTGTCAAGCAGCAGGGTAACGGCTTATGGTACAAATCACCGTTAAGGGAGGAACACGAACCGTCTTTCAAGGTGAACACTGACCGCAACCTTTGGTATGACTTTGGCGCAGGCAAGGGCGGCAACATCATCGCACTGGCAAAGGAACTCTATTGTTCCGACAGCTTGCCATACCTTTTAAACCGGATAGCGGAACAGACACCGCACATCCGTCCGGTCAGTTTTTCTTTTCCCCAGCGTAGGAAAGAACCGAGTTTCCAGCATTTGGAAGTCCGTGACCTTACCCATCCGGCATTGCTCCGTTACTTGCAGGGACGGGGTATCAATATCGAACTGGCAAAAAGAGAATGTAAGGAACTCCATTTTACCAATAACGGCAGACCGTTCTTCGCTATCGGTTTCCCGAACATGACAGGAGGTTATGAGGTGCGCAACTCTTTTTTCAAAGGCTGCATCGCCCCGAAAGACATCACCCATATACGGCAGCAGGGAGAGCCGAGAGAGAAATGTCTGGTGTTCGAGGGTTTCATGGACTACCTCTCTTTCCTTACGCTCCGCATGAGGAACTGTCCGACCATGCCCGACCTTGACAGGCAGGATTATGTCATTCTTAACTCTACCGCCAATGTGTCGAAAGCCCTTGACGTGATGTCCCCGTATGAACGCATCCACTGTATGCTTGACAATGACAAGGCTGGATATGAAGCGACACGGGATATCGAGTTGGAATACTCCTACCGTGTACGTGACTTCTCACACAATTACAGGGGATATTCGGACTTGAACGATTACCTGTGCGGCAGGAAGCAGGAACGGAAAAACGCAGCCAGCCAAGTGCAGGAAACGAAGCAGGAAACCGGACAACGTGCCGCCCCAAGACAAAAGAGAGGCAGGGGCATTTAATCCGGCAGGACTACCAACGGCTGGCGGTTTATTTGGAGAGCAAGGTTATGTTTCGGTATACCGAAACCATCTTGCTTTGCTCACCGCAAAGGAAATCGCTCCCGTTGGTCGCAATTTCTAATATACCACCTAAAAGTAAAAAGACATGAAGAAGATACAGGACAAGCCGGGCGGTCGTCCGGCAAAAAAACGGACGGACAAGCAGAAAAAAGTAGTCAGTACGAAACTGACCGAGTTGCAGTATTACGCCATCAGAAAGCGAGCCGGGGAAGCCGGGTTACGTATCAGTGAGTATGTCCGGCAGGCGGTTGTTTCGGCAGAGGTCATCCCCCGGCTGAACAGGCAGGATGCGGACACCATCCGCAAGCTGGCAGGGGAAGCCAACAACATCAATCAGTTGGCGCACCGGGCGAATGCCGGAGGTTTCGCACTGGTTGCGGTGGAACTTTTGAAGCTCAAAGATAGGATTGTTGAAATCATAAACCATTTGTCGGATGATTGGAAAAATAAAAAAGGGAAGCGGTTTTAAGGGCTGTGTGAACTATGTGCTTGGCAAGGAGCAGGCGGTTTTGCTTCATGCGGACGGGGTTCTGACGGAAAGCCGGAGCGATATAATCCGCAGCTTCTGTATGCAGACCGGGATGAATCCCGACTTGAAAAAGCCGGTAGGACATATTGCGTTAAGCTATTCGGCAGTGGATGCACCTAAATTGACGGACGGGAAGATGATACAGCTTGCGCAGGAGTATATGCGTGAAATGAAAATCACCGATACGCAGTATATCATCGTGCGCCACCAAGACCGGGAACATCCACATGTGCATATCGTGTTCAACCGCATAGACAACAACGGCAAGAGCATTTCGGACAGGAACGACATGTACCGTAACGAACAGGTATGCAAGAAGCTGAAAGCCAAACACGGGCTTTATTTCGCCAAGGGGAAAGAGCAGGTGAAGCAGCACCGATTGAAAGAGCCGGACAAGTCGAAATACGAGATTTACACGGCTGTGAAGAATGAAATCGGCAAATCCCGTAACTGGCAGCAGTTACAGCAGCGGTTAGCGGAAATGGGTATTGCTATCCAGTTCAAGTATAAGGGACAGACAAGCGAGATACAGGGCATATCCATTTCCAAAGGCGAATACACGTTCAAGGGTTCGGAGATAGACCGCAGTTTCAGTTTTTCCAAACTGGATAAATGTTTCGGGGATGCAGGAATGAATGTTGCCGAAAGCCAACGGCAAACAACTTTCGCACCCGTTCGGGAGCAGGCACCTGCACCGAGCAAGGCTGACAGCCCGTTGATAACAGGTTCACTCGGTCTGTTTTCCGCTTCTTCTCCCCCAGTGGATGAAGAACCTAATTTTAATTTGAGAAAGAAGAAGAAAAAGAAAAAACAACTTAAATTGTAAAGACATGGAAGACAATTTGATTTTAGAGGGGCTTCTCTCTATGGTTACGGAACTGAAAGAGAAGCTGGAAGCACAGGTAACGCCAGCCAGCCGGGAGGAAACTCTCGAACGGCTGGGAACAATCGAACAAGCGTTGTCGGAACTGCACAGTAATTCGGCTGTTCCCGAAGAAAAGTTGCAGGTTATTCAAAGCCAACTTGACGACATAAGGAGCAGGATGCAAGGTCAGCAGAAGAACATAGAGGACACCAAGAAAATAACATTGGAAACCTACCGTTGTTTCAAGGTGATGATTGATACTTTGGGCTCTTGCAGGACGGATAAAGAGGAAGCTACGCCCTTACCGTTCTATCAACGGATTTACAACAAGGTCGCTTCTTGGATTCGTCCGGAATTGTTTGTTTTTTCGGCAGTGCTGGTTGTCTGTTCCGTTTCCATATTCTTGAATGTCCGTTTGGCTGAACGTATGCAGCAGTTGCAGGACAACGATATGAAATACCGCTATTTGCTGATGCAAGGACAGGCAGACGGGGAAGTCTTTGATATACTGGAAACCAAATTCAATTGGCAGAGGGATAACGGTTTTATCCAAAGTCTAACCGATTCTGTGATAGATTTTGAGTATCGCAGCAGGAAGCAGGCGGAAGCGTTGGAGCGTGCAAGGCTACTCAATGAACAAGCCGAGCTGTTGAGAAAGGAAGCCGATAAACTAGGTAAGCCATAAGTGGAGTAAAGCCGGAGTGATGAATCATGTTTATCGCCCGGCTTTTCAAATTCATTTATTTTTCTTCGGACAGCATGTCGTTAGGTATTCAGAAGAATAATTTATAACAAAGTATGCCCAATAAAAATAATCCTAAAAGGCATATTGCAAAAATTATATATGCCTTGAATAGATAAATTTGGTCTGACTGTTCTTTTGCTATGGTATTTTTACGGATTTCCTCTATCGTTTCAATGGAAATGTTGGATAAATTAATATTTTTTCCCTTGTTTACGAGGTATTTATGATGTTCTTTCATCCTTTCTTTATTCAATTTGCGAAGCTCACGGTTCTCTTTGTCCCGTTGTAGCATATCATTTATACAGCCTAATGTTCCCATTTTTTAGTTTAAATTTAATTTCTGTTTTGATAATTCAATTATAATCACGATGTTCATTCAAGGATTTACCGATTATCATTTTTAAATAAAACAGGTACAGTCCAAACGGAGTTGTGATATTCACCTTTCCCGTAATAATTGATGGTAGGAGTCCACCGTGGCATACCTTTTATGATTTGCAATACTTGCTTATCCCATTCAGGTATGCCACAACTTCGTAAGGTTTCTACCTTTATTATTTCTCCGTAAGAATCAATTCGTATCGTATAAATCCCTTTGGCTTCTTTTTTGCCGTTCAATAGCTTGGGGTCGTATGTTAGGCGTTCATTGATGTAGTTGGTAACTGCATACGGATTTGCTTTTTCAAAATAAGACACAGTTTCCCATTCCACAAAACTTTGTTTCAATTCTTCCTCTGCAATGCTGTCCGATTTTACTCTATCTCTATAATGTTGTGGTAAGAATGGTACATATACTGTATGGAAGCATTCTATTCGTTTACCGTTCTTATCCCTGCAAGGCAGACAGTGTGGAAGTTCTTTTGTTAATCTAATTATTTCTTTGTCAAACTCTTTATGGATAGTAGTCAGAATATTGATTTCACGAGGTAAACCCAGTGTGTCGATGGAAAACATCACAACAGAATGACCTGCCACATTCTTTTTCAGTAACTCTTTGGGGTATTTCATTTGAGAAACGAAATACTTTTCCAAGTCATAATCCCATACAGCCCATCGGGGATATTCTTTGATAGCCTGAGTTTTATTGATAGGAGCAGTACCCTTGTTCCAAATATCTTCTTTGCGCCAAATACTATCCAATCGTTTTTCGTTCTCTCGTAGCCCTTGAATACTGTTATCTGTTGTACATCTGACAGGCGCAACTCCGATTGTCAAACTTTCCGGTAGATAAAGGAATGTCAGAGTACTATCTGTAAGTTCTTGAATGATACAATTTTTACCCGATTCAAAAACTTTGATAGTATCTCCATGCAAAGAATAGGAATAAAATGTTTTGGTTTGTTTTTCATCATATAGAAACGTAGTTCTCCATCCGGCACTACGAAATTCCATTTCCATTGCATATTGTTTGTCTTTAGGAAGTTGCACTTTCCATATTTTGTTCTCTAATAAAGCAGACATATCTGCACAATTCTTGTCTTGTGCTAAAAGTGGGCTGACAAGATTGAAAGAAAATATAAATAATATGGGTAGAAAATGTTTCATAACCAGTTATATAAACAACACTCAAATATAGGGAAAGTTAATAATAGAACAGCTTGTTAAGCTATTTTTTTCTTATTAAGTTTGAACAAATTAACTTTTAATATTCAAGAAAAGGCTTTCCTATACATTGCAAGTTTAGTTTATCCCTTTGTCTATATATCCAAAACGAACTAAACCTACTTTTATAGACAGCAAAATATATATACAGGCGAAAAGAAAAACAGTATTCTTCTTTTCGCCTGTATCATGTCTATTTTTCACTGAAAAACGAGGGAAAACAGATATAAAAACATCTCCTACCACATTTACCCATTAACAACAAATATCCTTTTCTGTTTTCTTATAACCACTCTATTTGTATGCAAATTGCATGTTTGTAAAATGTTAATATTGATATATTCTACGCTATAAATCCATGATATTCAGTATTAAATAGATAGAAAATTATACACATTAATTATAGCGAACCGCAACAAGTTCATACTTGGGCCGAGCGGTAGCGGGAAGTCTTTCTTCACCAACCACATGGTGCGCCAGTATTACGAGCAGGGCGCGCACGTGCTGCTGGTCGATACGGGTAACAGCTACTTGGGGCTGTCCCAGCTTATCCACAACCGCACGCACGGCGAGGACGGGATTTATTTCACCTACACCAACGAGAACCCGATAGCGTTCAACCCGTTCTATGTCGAGGACGGGGTATTCGACATTGAGAAGAAAGAGAGTATAAAAACCCTTATACTCACCCTGTGGAAGCGGGACGATGAAGCCCCCAAGCGGTCGGAAGAAGTGGCGTTGTCCAATGCAGTAAGTGCCTATATCGAACGTATCACGGGGGATAAATCGGTAACGCCCTGCTTCAACACGTTCTACGAGTTTGTCCGGGATGATTACCGCCGACAGCTTGAACAGAAGAACGTCAGGGAAAAGGATTTTGATATAGACAACTTCCTGAACGTGCTTGAACCGTACTATCGTGGTGGTGAGTACGATTACCTGCTGAACTCCGACAAGGAGCTGGATTTGCTGCATAAACGCTTCATAGTCTTTGAATTGGACAATATCAAAGACCATAAGATTTTATTCCCGATAACGACTATCATCATCATGGAAGCCTTTATAAACAAGATGCGCAAGTTAAAGGGTATAAGGAAGTTAATACTAATCGAGGAAGCGTGGAAAGCGATTGCATCGGCGAACATGGCGGACTACATAAAATATCTGTACAAAACCGTCCGAAAGTATTTCGGGGAAGCGATTGTGGTAACGCAGGAAGTGGAAGATATTATTTCCTCGCCCATAGTGAAAGAGAGTATCATCAATAACTCGGACTGCAAGATTTTGTTAGACCAAAGAAAATACTTGAATAAGTTCGACAGCATACAAAACCTGCTTGGACTGACCGACAAGGAGCGTTCGCAGATATTGTCTATCAACATGGCAAACCACCCCGGACGGAAGTACAAGGAAGTTTTCTTCTCGCTGGACGGCACGCAGTCGGCGGTGTACGCCACAGAAGTTTCGTTGGAAGAATATTACACGTTCACGACAGAGGAAAGCGAGAAAATGGAACTGTTCGCTCTTGCCGAGAAGCTGGGCGGCAACCTTGAACTGGCTATCAAGCGGCTTGCGGAAAGCAAACGCAGTCCACAATCATCAACAACTTAAAAATCAGGAACATGAAGAAAACAATTCTCCTTATGGCGGTATGCCTTTGCTTCATCGGCAAGGCATCCGCCCAGTGGGTGGTGTCAGACCCCGGCAACTTGGCGCAGGGCATCATCAACACCACCAAACAGATAGTGCAGACTTCCACCACAGCTAAAAACACGCTGGACGGCTTCATGGAAGCGCAGAAGATTTTCCAGCAGGGAAAAGTCTATTACGATGCGCTCAAAGCGGTACACGATGTTGTCAAGGGCGGCATCAAGGTGAAGAAGTCCATTGAACTGGTGGCGGAAATATCCGAAATCTACGTGCGCAACTTCCAAAGTATGCTGGCAGACCCGAATTTCACGCCTGACGAACTGTCGGCAATCTCGTTCGGCTATGCCAAGCTGATGTCGGAAAGCTCGGACGTGTTGCAGGACTTGAAGAATGTAGTGAACATCACGGGTATGTCGCTGACGGATGCCGAACGGCTGGCTATTATTGATAATGCCTACCGAAGCCTATTGAATTACCGCAACCTCGTGAACTACTACACCCGCAAGAACATATCCGTGTCCTACCTGCGGGCAAAGAAGAAGAACGACACCGACCGGGTGCTGGCTCTCTACGGCTCGGCGGATGAACGCTACTGGTAACATATAAATCGGTATGCCTATGTTATTAGCAGCAGTGGATTTTGACAACCTGCACCAGGTGTTGCGGGTGCTGTACAATGAAATGATGCCCTTGTGCAGCAACATGACGGGGGTAGCGAAAGGTATTGCCGGATTGGGGGCTTTGTTCTACGTGGCGGCAAAAGTATGGCAGTCGCTCGCACGTGCCGAACCCATAGACGTGTACCCGCTTCTGCGCCTCTTTGCGCTGGGGCTGTGCATCATGTTCTTTCCCACGTTCGTATTAGGGACTATCAACACGGTACTGTCGCCAGTGGTGAAAGGGTGCAACCAGCTTATGGAAACGCAGACTTTCGACATGAACGAGTACCGGGCGCAGAAAGACCGACTGGAATATGAAGCCCTGAAACGGCTTACCTCGCATCGGACGAGGAATTTGACCGACAACTGGAAGAACTGGGCTGGTCGCCCTCCGACATGGTGACTATGACGGGTATGTACATGGACAGGGCGGCTTACAATATCAAGAAGTCCGTCCGGGACTGGTTCAGGGAGTTGCTGGAAATGCTCTTTCAGGCGGCAGGGCTGATTATAGACACGCTACGCACGTTCTTCCTGATTGTGCTTTCGATACTGGGTCCGCTGGCGTTTGCGATTTCCGTCTATGACGGTTTCCAAAGCACGCTGACCCGGTGGATTTCACGCTATATCTCCATTTACCTGTGGTTGCCCGTATCGGACTTGTTCAGCAGCGTGCTGGCACGCATACAAACGCTGATGCTCCAAAAGGACATTCAGGAACTTTCAGACCCGAATTTCATACCTGACGGGAGCAGCACCGTGTATGTAATCTTTATGATAATCGGTATCGTGGGCTACTTCACTATTCCCTCGGTGGCTGGCTGGGTGGTATCTGCTGGCGGTACATCGGCTTACAGCCGCAACGTGACAAGGGCAGGAGCAATCGCCGGGGCTGTGACGGGTGCGGCAACCGGGAAAGTAGCCGGAAAACTACTCAAATAACCAACATCAAAATTTAGTATATGGAATTTAAATCATTAACGAACATCGAAACGAGTTTCCGGCAAATCCGGCTCTTTGCGCTGGTATTCATCTGCCTGTGCGCACTGGTGACGGGCTTTGCCGTGTGGAACTCGTACAGCTTCGCCGAAAAGCAGCGGCAGAAGATATACGTCCTCGACAACGGCAAAAGCCTGATGCTGGCACTCTCGCAGGACATGGCACAGAACAGACCCGTGGAAGCCAAATCGCACGTGCGGCGTTTCCACGAGCTTTTCTTCACCTTATCACCCGACAAGGGGGCTATCGAAAGCAACATCAAACGCTCGCTGTTCCTCGCCGACAAGACCGCTTTCAACTATTACAAGGACTTGGCGGAAAAGGGCTACTACAATCGGGTGATTTCCGGAAACGTCACGCAGACGGTGGAGATTGACAGCGTGAAATGCGACTTCGACCAGTACCCCTACAAGGTGAACACGTATGCCCGCCAGTTGATTGTCCGGGAAAGCAGCCTGACGGTGCGAAGCCTTGTGACCTCGTGCCGCCTGCTCAACGCCACACGGAGCGACAACAACCCGCACGGCTTCATCATCGAAGCGTTCACCATTACCGAGAACAAGGATTTGCAAACCGTTAAGAGATAGCCGTATGGAAAGGAAACGAAACTATATCGAACAGGTGCAGGACTGGGCGGACGACTGCCTGCACCGAATGTGCGGACGGATTACGCCGGGCAAAAGGCTGGCGGTTATCCTCGTGATGTTCTTCTTTTTCGGCGGCTTGTCTATCTACATCACCGTTTCATCAATCTACAATATCGGGAAACGGGACGGCAGGCGGCTGCAAATAGAACATATCAAACAACTGCCATTGCAGGGCAATGACACAATCAACAGTATCAACCCCTTAAACAGACCGGAATATGGAAGAAGTACAGAAGAATGAGAACGGCACGACCGTACCACAGACGGACGGGAAGCCTGAAAAGGAAAAGAAGTCCAAACGGGAACTTACTCCGCAGCAGGTGCAGCAGCGCAGGAAAATGATAGTCTTCCCGCTGATGTTCCTTGCCTTTGCCGGGTGCATATACCTGATATTCGCCCCCTCCGGCAAAGAGGACGTGAATGTGGAAAGCGTGGGCGGTTTCAACGCCGACATCCCCCTGCCCGCAGAGGACGGGATTATAGCCGACAAGCAAAAGGCTTACGAGCAGGCGATGCTGAACCGCAAACAGCAGGACAAGATACAATCCTTGCAGGACTTCGGTTTCACGGGGGACGATGAAACTGAAGAACCGCAAGCGGAAATTGACCTGATGCCGGAAGAAGATCCGAAGCCACAAAGGGGCGGCGGTGCTTCTTATTCGGCAAACGCTTACCGGGACATCAATCGCCAGTTAAGCACGTTCTACGAAACGCCCCCAGTGGACGAGGAAAAAGAGGACTTGAAGCGGCAGGTGGCGGAACTGACCGACCGACTGCAACAGCAGCAGAACGCCACACCCACCGCTGACGACCAAATGGCACTCTTGGAAAAGTCCTACGAGCTGGCGGCAAAATACATGAATGACGGCGGGCAGAACGGGCAAACGGCACAAGTGCCTGTTGCCGGGACTGTCACCCAAATGCCGCAAGCCCAGCCCGTGCAGGCAATCCGGGAAACAACCGTATCGGGATTGCAGCAGCCCATGAGCGATGCCGACTTCATCCGTGCTTACAGCCAGCCACGAAACTACGGCTTCAACACGGCGGTAGGAACAGGCTACGCTATGGGAAAGAACACGGTAGCCGCCTGCATCCACCAAGACCAAACCCTGACGGACGGGCAGGCGGTGAAACTCCGGCTGCTCGAACCCATGCAGGCGGGAAACATCGTTGTGCCGAAGAATACCCTTGTGGCGGGGACGGCAAAGGTGCAGGGTGAACGGCTCGACATACTGGTGTCCTCGATTGAGTATGCGGGCAACATCATCCCGGTGGAACTTGCAGTGTTCGATACGGACGGGCAAAAGGGATTATCTGTGCCGTCCTCTATGGAGCAGGAAGCGTTCAACGAAGCTATGGCGAATATCGGCAGCGGGCTGGGTACAAGCATTTCCTTTGCACGGAGTGCCGGGCAGCAGGTGGCTATGGACGTGACAAGGGGCTTGCTGCAAGGAACGTCCGGCTATCTTGCGAAAAAGTTCCGAACCGTAAAAGTAAAGCTGAAAGCCGGGTACAAGGTGATGCTTTACGCCAAACAACAATAACCATTTTATCAACCGTTAAAATTTCAATTAACAATGAAACAGATTTTTGTATTTTTCGCCCTCTTGCTGGGCGTGTGTGCAGCAGACGCACAAACCACTGACACCGTGAAGTATGCGGCTGGCAACGACTTGTACCGGGGCATCACCCGGAAACTCCCGTACCGCCAAATGGTTACGCCCTACGGCGTGGAAGTGACCTTTGCCAAGACGGTGCATATCATCTTCCCCGCCGCCGTCCGCTACGTGGATTTGGGAAGCAACCACATCATAGCGGGCAAGGCGGACGGTGCGGAGAACGTAATCCGGGTGAAAGCCACGACAGAGGGCTTTCCGGGCGAAACGAACTTCTCCGTTATCTGCGAGGACGGGAGTTTCTTTTCATTCAACGCCAAGTACGCCCGTGAACCGGAAATGCTCAACATCGAAATGAAAGACTTCTTGGAGAACGAGGACACCAGCGACTTTTCGCATACCCGCATGAACATCTATTTCCGGGAATTGGGTAATGAAAGCCCGCTGCTGGTGAAGCTGATAATGCAGAGCATCTACAAGAACAACGACCGGAAAGTGCGCCACTTGGGTAGCAAGCGTTTCGGCATACAGTTCTTAATCAAGGGGATTTACACCTATAACGGAATGCTCTATGTACACACGCAGACAAAGAACAGTTCCAACGTGCCTTTCGATACCGACTTCATCAAGTTTAAGATAGTCGATAAGAAAGTACCCAAGCGCACGGCTATTCAGGAAACGGTACTGGATGCAGTCAGAAGTTACAACGAGGTTATAGAGATTGCCGGGAAAACAACCGTGCGCACGGTGTACGCCCTGCCGAAGTTCACCATTCCTGACGACAAGCTGCTGTTGGTGGAACTCTACGAGAAGAACGGCGGGCGGCATCAGGTTATCCGGGTGGAGAACGCCGACATCGTGACCGCCGAAGTGATTAACGAACTCAAAATCAAGTAGGGAATGAAAAAACACATCTTTATAATGATGCTCTTTGCGCTGTGCCTGACCTCGTTTCAGGCACACGCACAAAGATACCTGCCGGGCATGAAAGGCTTGCAGGTCACGGCAGGCATGGCGGACGGGGTACACTGGAATGATAACACGGATTTTGCCTACCATATCGGGGCGGCGTACAGCGTTTATACCAAGAACGCAAACCGCTGGGTGATTGGCGGGGAGTACTTGCACAAGAAGTATGACTACAAGGATATGAGAATACCAGTCGAACAGTTCACCGCAGAGGGCGGCTATTACCTGAAATTCCTATCGGACAGGCGAAAGACCTTTTTTCTCTCGCTGGGACTGTCGGCACTCGCCGGGTATGAAACAAGCAACCGAAGCGAAAAGCTGTTGCCGGACGGCTCTACGCTGCTGGATAAGGACTGCTTCATTTACGGCGGTGCGCTGACGCTGGAACTGGAAGCCTACCTGACCGACCGGATAGCCTTGCTTGTCAGCGCAAGGGAACGGGCGTTGTTCGGCTCGGACATAGGCAAATTCCACTCGCAGGTATCTTTGGGACTGAAATTCATTATCAACTGACCGCTATATAACAATGTATATGAAGAATGTAATGTATAAAATCATCATGGGCTGCTACATCGTGGCCGCCCTTGTGCTTGTCACCGCCTGTAATGACAACTTGGATATTCAGCAGGCGTACCCGTTCAGCATCGAAACGCTGCCAGTACCCAAAAGGCTGAAAGTCGGGGAAACAGCCGAAATACGCTGCCGACTGGTGCGTGGCGGCTATTACCAGCCGACTACCTATCAGATACGGTATTTCCAGCCGGACGGCAAAGGGAAGCTGGAAATGGATAACGGCACGGTGTTCCTGCCCAATGACCTGTACCCGCTGGAGAAAGAAACGTTCAGGCTCTACTACACCTCGGCATCGACAGACCAGCAGACGATAGACATTTATGTGATTGATAGCTTTGGACAGGTGCAGCAACTTTCGCTATCGTTCAATAATGACAACGGCAAGGAAGAAACGGAAACAATAACGACCCCTAAACAATAAAATGACATGGTAAAAATAGAATTGGATATAAAAGGTATCTCGTGGTACATAGAAACCACGTTGGAAACAGATACAGTTCCGGCAGTAGGTGACATTATCATTGTGGATAAGGACTGCATTTCAGCACGTGACAGGGCTGAATTGTGGAAAACGCCGTCCAATCAGGTTTTCAAATGGGCGGACGAAGAAGATGATGCGCCTGTAATGGAATGGTTCGACTGCGACACGGAAATGCTTGTCTATAAACGAACATGGAAATATGACATCGAGGAAGAAGAAACCGTGTGCATACTTGGTGTAAAATTCTTCCAACATGAAGATTTATAGGTTTTATTTCCTTATCGGTTGCATATATACGTGAAAAGCAACGATAGGCAGGGAACACCAAATAGGGAATGATACGCAAGGCGTATGTTATGGCAGTCCACCCGCTGACAGTTCGGCGGGTGGACTTTTCATGTTAGGGAACAGGGCGGGTTTCTTTGCCACTTTATTTCCCGGCACTCACGAAAGAAAGTGGCGGCGGCAAACAGCCGCCGTTCTCTCTCAACTAATTTTTAAGCTCTTTATGGGTACATACTTCTCTAACCACACCTTTACCTGTTCCATGTTGTATTCGCCCGTAATGATTGCCGTATGGTCGTTTATGGCTACAAACCGGACACTCTCGTAGCTATTTACCCAGCCTTGCAGGGAACAGACACCCCACGTTTCCACATCTTCAAAAACACTGCGGTCTATCCGGCTGATTGGCTCGCCGAAAACTACCGTCATTATCTGAAAGTCCGGTTTGTCCTCTAACAGTTGCAAATGGTGCAGCGTGCCGAACTCGTCAGTTTTGCGCCCCCACGCCCACACATCATTATACAAATCATCGCCCCACTGGTGCGGGTGGTCGAAACGGACTTTGACCGCTGTGGAATGCGGGTCGTCTTGGATGCCCTCAATAACCCCCGTTACCATTAAGCCCGTAAAAATGCACTCGCAACGCCTGCCGATAAGCTCCTTGTTTACTTCTGTCGTTTTCATGTCCCTGAAATTTACTTATTTATTACTCCGTTCTTCTTCGCTATCCACCCGTCACGCCTGCGGCGGCACTCGTCCAGCGTTTTGGCTACCGTGCTGAAAAGTTCGCCGTCCGTGTGGCGGTAGTCATATTGAAAATAAATCTGTCCCCTGAAAGCCCCTAAACAGCATTTCACGAACTTTTCTTCTCCCGGTGTTTGGGTAATGCTTACCCCGTTTTTGTTAAGTGACTGCATGATGTTCTATTTTTTTATGGTTATAATATCAGTAAGAAAAGCAACGACAGGAAAAGCAGAGCTACGCCCAGCGCATAAACGACTGAAAGGCAGACACGGAGCAGGAAACAGGCGGCACGAAATACGATATACGCCGTTATCGCCGTGCCTGCTCCGGCTACACTGGTGAACCGCCATGCAAGGCAGAGCAGGAACACCCGCCAAAGGATTTTACAAATGCTTTTCCGTTTCATCGCTTGGTCGTTTTTAGCGGGCAGGGCTTTGACACCCCGCCCGGATTGGTATTCGGCTATGCCGCACGGAACACAAAACCGTCATCAAACCAGTAATCGCACATAAACAGGTCACGGGCGAACTTTTCATAATCGAAATAGGTCTTTGCGAACTCCGGCAGGTCGTAACATTCCTCGATAATTTCATAGGCGAAATCTTCTTCATCGTCATATTGTCCCCGATACTCGTCCCGGAAATCACGTACAAGGTCGTCCGCATCTTCCTCGCTCAAATCATGGCTTTTGTAGTTGCACCACACGAAAAAGGCTTCCTGCTCGGTGTCGCTCAAATCCTCCACCGCATCACGCAGGGTGAAGAAGTTTTCAGAAATCCAGCTTTCAGAAATCAGGGCTTCCGGGATATTCTCGTAATCCTGAAACATATATTCCGCATCTTCCTCGTCCTTGTGCAGTTCCCGGCAGGCTTCGTAAAATTCTTCCTTGTCCGAATAGTCCGAAAGGTCGAGCCATGCCCCAAACAATGAACCGTTGTTATACTTGGCGTAAGTGCCTACATAAACTTTTGCTTCCGATAATACCTTTGCTTCCATATTGCTGTAATTTTTAAGTTTTTGATTTTATGCGGATTTGAGAGGTGAGGGAGTTGAAGTTTCACTGAACTTTTTTCCTGTTTCCCGTAAATCCGACTTTTTTTTTATGCGTCTTCCGGTCGGGTCGGTCGTTTTCGTTTCACATAGGCTGGTTTGTGAAGGGGTCTTGCTATGCAAATTTTTCCGACAAAAATTTTTTCCGACCAACGGGAAGCTGGAACAATTTTTTTCGATGAAACCCAATTTGCAGAGCCAAAAGCCCCCGTAGCTACCTTTGCCTATTGAAATGATAAAAACGACTGTCCCGGCTGGGGGACTGCATAATGAGGAAGATTTACAGATAGGGAAACAGGGGAAAAGTGCTTGTTCCCTTTCATCCTTTAGGGAACACTCCATGCGGGCGGGAAAGGCAAGGGTATGGCAAGTTCACCTTGCGGTACGCTTGTGCGGGTTTCCAACGGCTCTTTTCACGAAATACAGTCAGCCATGCCACGCACGGCTGGCGTTTCGGGGAATGTGCCAGTGGAAAAGGATATAAAAAATGCGGGTAGTCGGTGGACTGCCCGCAAGGTGAAAGAATGTACAATACTGGGATATAGTTTGTTAGGTGGAATTTCGTTACCAAAATCGTTACCTATTCGTTTTTGCTACGGTTATAGGTAACGAAACCTACCGGACGGCGTTCTTTCTGCTGCTTTGACTGGCTTAGAAGCTGGGTAAGGGCTTGGTACAGCTCGTTGAACTGCACATCGGTGCTTACCTCCAGTTCCTCGATACGCTTTAACAGTTCCTCGTAACCGATTACCATTTGGCGCATGAGGACAAAAGCCCGCATGATTGAAATGTTTACTTCTATGGCTACTTTGGAACGGAGAACCGAAGAAAGCATGGCTACGCCCTGTTCGGTGAAAGCCATAGGCATGGCTACACCGAAGTTATAATCAGGAGGTATCACATTTTGTGATACCCCTATGGATAACAGTAAGTTAGCTTCCTCTTTGGTGAGAACAAACATAAAATCACTGGGAAAACGCTTGATATTGCGCTTGACCGCCTGTTTCAAGGCTCGTGTTTCCACTTGGTAGAGTTCTGCCAAATGATAATCGAGCATCACCCGGCAACCTCTGACCTCAAAAATCTTGTTTTGGATAATCTGCAAATCCATAATCGTATATTTTAGGAGATTTAGCAATGTTGGAATAATAGTAAGGACTGGTCACAAATTGTGACCAGTTCCCAATAATCAAGATTACATGGCGACTTCCTTGTAAATCTTTTCGATGCCGACAAACTTCTTGTCAAGCCCCTGCATATCGCTGCCTATCTTGCTATTGGTGATGCGGGCGTAAATTTGCGTAGTTTCTATGTTTGTGTGTCCCAGCATCTTGGACACCGTTTCAATAGGTACGCCCTTTGACAACGTGGTAGTCGTTGCGAAAGTGTGGCGGGCAAGGTGAAATGTCAGGTTCTTTTTAATACCGCACACATCGGCAATCTCTTTCAGGTACGCATTTAGTTTCTGATTGCTGATTACGGGAAGTATCTTGCCGTTCGGTAACTTGCCCTTGTACTTCTTCAAAATCATCTTGGGAATATCCAGCAGGGGAACATTAACGTCCGTATTCGTCTTTTGCCGCTTTGTCATTATCCAAAGGTTGCCGTCAAAGGATTTGCATATATTATCTTGCGTAAGCCCGGCTACATCTATATAGGCAAGCCCGGTGAAGCAGGCAAAGACGAACAAGTCCCTGACGTGTTCCAGCCGCTCGGAAACCATTTTCTTTTTAAGGATGATTTTTATTTCGTCCTCTGTCAGATAACCCCTGTCCACTTTCTCCAGCCGGATTTTGTAGCTGGCGAACGGGTCGCCCACCAGTATGCCGTTGTTGCGGGCAATGATGATGATGCGCTTGAAGAACTGCATGAACTTGGCGGTGGTGTTGTAGCCGCACTTGCAGGCTGTACGCAAATACAACTCAAAATCGGTAATGAACATCGGGCTTATCTCCTTTATGGATATGTCCGATACGTTGTACTTGCTGCGGATGAACTCGGCGAGGTGGCGGCGGGTCACTTCATACTTGCGGTAGGTCGCTATCGTCTTGGATATGCCCACAAGCTGCTTCACATCGTCATTGTGCTTTTGGAACAATGAAAGGATTGTTTCGTGGCTCTCGCTGTGTCCCAAGAACTCGTTCTTCACTTTCTCGGCGGTCACATAGTTGTCACGCCGCTGCATTTCGTGGTAAATGGTATTCAGGGAAGAACGTATGTCGTCCAAAAGGGCGTTTATCCTCCCGGCATCCCTGCCTTTGGCTTTGCCCGCAGCCGTGTTCCAGTTGTCGGGCTGGATGCTCTGTTTCGTGCTGAACTGGCAAAGTTTGCCGTCTATGGTGATGCGTGCCATAATCATAACCTCGCCGTTTTTCTTTTCAGAACCTTTCTTCAAATAAAAAAGAACCTTGAATGTCGATTTCATAACTCACTTTTTTTAGTTGCAAAATTAATTTTTACCTCTCGTTTTCGAGTTATGCAGACTATGGACTAATCAAGTCATTATCAGGTCATTTGAGGACAAATCGTTACCGTTTTTGTCCGGTAGGGAATAGGTAACGATTTAGTAACGAAACTTTGTCTTTTACCGTACTTTTGAAGTCTTGGAAGCAGGACTTTCGGGCAATAAAAAAAGCCACAAATCATTGATTTGTAGCTTTTTGTCCGTTTACTGACCATTTCTGTCCAGTAAGTTCAGCGGAGAGGGAGGGATTCGAACCCCCGGTACCTCGCGGTACAACGGTTTTCAAGACCGCCGCAATCGACCACTCTGCCACCTCTCCAGATGCGGATGCAAATATAAAGACTTTATCGGGCTTTCAAAATTATTTTCGTGTTTTTTTATTCAGCGCGTATTTCAAGTAAAAGTAACCGCATACTCCTGCGAATAAAGAGGCACCGATGATCCCGATCTTGGCTTGATTGAGCAACATGGCTCCTTCGTCGCCTATGCCGGAATACGAGAGGTTGGCGATAAACAGGGAAACCGTGAAGCCGATACCCCCGAGCAGGGAGATGCCGAAAAGCGTGTGAGTGTTCATTTTGTCGGGCATCGTGAGCCACCCCGCCTTGATGCTGAGGTAGGTGAACGAGAAGATGCCGACCAGTTTGCCGACGACGAGCGATATGAAGATTGTTACCGACACGCCTTGCAGCGAGGCGAGCGTGACTCCCTCGAACGAAATGCTGGCGTTGGCGAAAGCGAAAAGCGGCATGATGATATAGTTGACAAGCGTGCGCAGGTCGTCATCCATGGCTTGTAGCGGGCTGACCACTTTGTCGGACGCCGACTCGATACTTTTCAGTATGGATAATTCCGAGTTGCTGAGAATGATTTCGTTCGAGTCTTCGGGGAGGCGTTTGAGGCTCTCCCGGATGTTGTTGACGTATTTGTATATATGCAGTTTCGGGCGGGCGGGCACGGTGAACGCCACGATAACCCCCGCGATGGTGGGGTGTATCCCCGCGTTGATGAACAGGCACCAGACGACAATACCGAAAAAGATAAAAAACAACTTGTTGTGTATGCCTTGCCGTCCCCCGATGTAAAGGAGTGCCACCACCGCGGCGGCGGCGATAATGTAGTTCATCACGAGGTGGGAACTGTAGAACAGGGCAATGATGATGATACCCCCGATATCGTCCACCACGGCGAAAGCGGTCAGGAATATCTTGAGGCTGAGGGGGACTTTCTTACCCAACAGGGAAAGCACCCCGAGCGAGAACGCGATGTCGGTCGCCATAGGTATGGCGGCTCCCCGCATGGCAAGACCGGGTTGCCCGATGAGGCAGAACAGGAGAACGGGCATAATCATACCCCCGCAGGCTGCTACCACCGGGAGCAGGGCTTTGCGCGGGGTGGAAAGTTCGCCGACGAGTAGTTCCCGTTTGATTTCCAGTCCCACGGAGAAAAAGAAAATAGCCATGAGAGCATCGTTGATGAAGTCGAGTAACGTCATCGGATTGCCGTCATGGCGGTCAAAAAGGTTGAAATTCCCGATAGTGAGGGAAATGTTTTTCGACAAGAGGGAGGCATAATGCTCTTGCAGGGGGGAATTAGCGATAAGCATTGCCGCCACTGCCACGAATAGAAGAATAATACCCCCGTTAATCTTGGTTTGTATCAGTCTTCTAATGGAAAACTTGAAAGTTTCTTTGACCATTTTACATGCGGTTTATGAAATTTAATTCGTCGCGAATCTAATAAATAAAATTTAGAATTTAGAATTATCATGCTTTCACGTACCTGCTGTCCGAGAATGTCGTCCAGTCTGGCGAGCAGAAAAAGAGGTAGAGGTGGAGCGTCTCCGTCGACGGGTAGCCGAGGTCGGGCAGTTGGATTTGGGCGAAACGTTCGCCGCGGGTGACATCCGTCATGACGAGCAACGGTATGTCGGGGCGCGATTCGTAGAAATACCCCATCATCAGCAGGTCGTCCGGGTTTGATAAGCCGTATTCCCTGTCGGGATGTTCCCACGTGGGAAAGAGCAACAGGTCTTCGCGGTTTACCCGTGTTTCCCGCGGGGGCACGAGTTTGCCCTTGCAGAAAAAGAAATCGGGGAAGTAGTCCACGCCTAGCAATTTAGCGTCAAGCACGGGGTAGTTAATCATCTTGAAGATATCGAGGCGGTTTTTTCGGAATAGCTTCGCGTAAGCGTCCCACGCTATGCACAGTATACCGTTGGTTCTGAAAAAGTTAATCGCGCAATCTGTCGCGATTTCGAGGGCTTCCCTCGATTCGATTTGTTTTTCCGTCGGCGGTTTTTTCGTTTTTTCCCGGGTACTTGGCATGGCGCATAGTTTCCCGTTGCGGTAGTAGAACGTGATTCCGTTTACCCGGTACTTGCGCGGTCGTTCGTTTGATTCGTCTTCTGTTTTCATGGTAGCCGATTTTAAGGTGTAACATATCCTCCCACGTTCCTCAACGACTTAAAATTAGTAAAAAATATTTACTTTATCAAGTATTTATCTGAATTTGCAGATAAGTTATAGATAAGTTACAGGTAAGTTACAGATAAGTAAGCGTGGGGGAGTCGCCGAAGGCGACTCTCATAAATCCTTCAATCTAAAATCATAAATCATAAATCATAAGTCCCCGAATAGAAAAGGCCGACCGCGGCTCTTCCCGGGTACGTTTCTTCCAGTTCGTGCTGGTGATAGAGGTATCCGGCGTCATCGTAATATTTGGCATCCCGGGGGCATTTCTTGATGCAGGCACCGCATTTGATACAGATACCCGTGATTTCTTTCACATTGTCGGGGTTAATCGAGCCCATGGGGCAGACTTTGGCGCACAGTCCGCAGTCATTGCAGCGGTCGTTGGTAAGGGGTTTCACCTTGCGTATGTCTATCGGGTTGCCGTGACGGTCGCGGGGTGTGTAATACCCGCGATAGGGATAAGGGGTGCCGGGTACTTCGACGAGGGGCGGTTCCGTGGGGAGCGTGTTGCACGTGGCGGCAACGTCAAGCGCGAAGGCGGCGGCGGTGTCGAGGTCGCGCGTGTCGGGACGGTCTTTCGCGAGGACGCGGGAGAACGAGTGTTCCCCGACGAAAGCGGCGGCGGCGACGGGGTTGAGCCCGCCGCGGGCGAGGATGTCCCGAAGTTCGACGAGGGCATCGTCGTAATTCCGGTTTCCGAACACGGTGACGGGTACTGCCAAAGCCCCGTTACCCGCTATGGTGGCGAGGTAGGGGAGTAGCACGTTGGGTACTCGTCCGGCATAGACGGGGGTACCGAAAACGACGAGTTCGTCGTCGGCGAAGGTCAACGGGGCGGTTCTTGCCTCGGGCAAGGTGAAATCATACTCGCCGGGAGTGGCGTTCAACGCCCGCGCGATGTGCTTTGCCACGGTGGCGACCACTTTCCGCGTGGTTCCCGTCGGGCTGAAGTAGACCGCCCGCACTCGTTTTATCGTTCTCATTTCTTGTAGTATTCTTTGAACCATCGCGCGAAGCGGGCGATACCCGTTTCCAGTGAGGTGTAGGGCGTGTAATCGTAGTCTTCTTTCAACCGGGTGGTGTCCGCCCATGTCCGGTAGACGTCACCCGCCTGCATCCCCACGAATTCTTTGCGGGCAACGCGTCCCATGTTTTCTTCCAGCAGGTGGACGAAATCCATGAGTTGCACGGGGGAGCCGTGCCCTATGTTATATATGGTAGCGGGTACGCCGGGTACATCTTCCCGAATTACGCCGGGAGTGGTGACGATTTTCTCGATTCCCGTGACGATATCGTCGATATAGGTGAAGTCGCGCGACAGGTCGCCGTTGTTAAAGACGCGTATGGTTTCGTCGTTCCGTATGGCGTTGGCGAAGAGCATGGGCGCCATGTCCGGGCGACCGAACGGCCCGTATACCGTGAAGAAGCGCAGCCCGATGGTTTGCAGCTTGTAGAGATGGGCGTAGGTGAACGCCATCAGTTCGTTGCCCTTCTTCGTGGCGGCATAGATGCTGATAGGGTGGTCTACGTTGTCCGTTTCCTTGAAGGGTACGGATGGGTTGTTCCCGTACACGGACGATGACGAGGCGTATATGAATTTCTTGCAGTTTGCTTTTTTGCTCGTTTCCAATAGGTTGAGGAAGCCTACCACGTTACTTTGCACGTAGCTCTCCGGGTTCGTCAGGCTGTAGCGCACGCCTGCCTGCGCCGCGAGGTTCACCACGGCGTCGAAGTGGCGGGTTTCCATCAGCTGGTTCACGGCTTCCGCGTCGCAGAGGTCTATCTGGCAAAAGGTGTAAGCGGGGTATCGCGCGGACACGATTTCTTTTTTCGGTGCGGGATGGTCTATCCCGCACTCGTGCAGGCGGTCGAGTTTGAGTGATACGTCGTAATAATGGTTGATAGAGTCGATACCATACACGGTATGTCCCGATGCCAGTAGTTTCCGCGCTAAGTAGAAACCGATGAAACCCGCTGTTCCCGTTACTAGGATATTCATGTTGCTTGTCGTTTTAGTTTATTGTTCCGTTCATGTTGTCGTTCGCGTTTATCGTGCCTAACTTGACGGGCACGACGCGGTTGGCCAGTGTCCGGTCGTAAGGCAGTTCCACCCGGATGTAGTTATCCGTGAACCCGAGTATAGACCCGTCCGTTTCGCTGTCCTCGAACAGCACGGGGCGCGTTTCGTTCTCGTGTGCCGTGTAGAACGAGCGCAGTTTCTGTTCGGATATGTCGAGCAGGACGTTTACCCGGCGGTGTTTTTCCGCTTGCGACACGATATACGGGATTTCGAGTGCTTTGGTTCCGGCGCGTTCCGAGTAAGGGAACACGTGCAGTTGCGACACGTCGAGTCCCGCGATAAATTCCCGCGCGTCCTCGAATGCCTCGGGCGTTTCTCCCCGCGCTCCCGCTATCACGTCCACGCCGATGAAGGCGTCGGGGCGAAGGGTTTTGATTTCCCGTACCTTGGCGGCGAACAGTTCCCGGTCGTAGCGGCGCTTCATGAGGTGCAACACCTCGTTGCTGCCCGATTGCAGCGGCACGTGGAAGTGCGGCATAAAACGGCGCGACGATGCCACGAAGCGGATGATTTCGTCCGTCAATAGGTTCGGCTCGATGGACGATACCCGGAAACGCTCGACTTCTTCCACCTCGTCCAAGGCTTGCAGGAGCTGGAAGAAGGTTTCGCCCGTGCCCCGCCCGAAGTCGCCCGTGTTCACGCCCGTGAGGATGATTTCCCGTATGCCTCGCGCGGCGGCATCCCGTGCAGCATCGAGTACGGCGCGGATGGTGGCGCTGCGGCTTCGCCCGCGAGCGAAAGGAATGGTGCAATAGGTGCAGAAATAGTCGCAACCGTCCTGTATCTTGAGGAAGCTGCGGGTGCGGTCGCCATAGGAGTAAGCGAGGTCGAAGTTGCCCACTTTAAAGATGTCGCACGAGTGCGGTTCTTGTTTTTCCTGTTCTTCGAGGTGGGTGAGGTAATGTGCCACGTTGAATTTGTCCCGCGCGCCGAGCACGAGGTTCACTCCCTCGATAGCCATGATTTCCCGTGCCCGCAACTGCGCGTAGCATCCTACCACGACTATGTAGGCGCCGGGGTTCCGGTGCACGATTTTCCGTATCAGTTGCCGTCCCTTTTTCTCCGCTATGTCGGTGACGCTGCACGTGTTGATGACGAAGATGTCCGCTCCCTCTTTTTCTCCCGCGGTCACCGCTCCCGCCTGTTCGAGGCTGTGCTTGATCGTGGAGGTTTCCGAGAAATTCAGTTTGCATCCTAAAGTGACGTACGCCACTCTCTTCCCTGCTATATTCATGCGTGATTGTTTTTTACATCTTAGGGGGGCAAAGATACGATATGCAATTGAAAATTGAAAGTTGAAAATTGAAAATGACGAGGTGGGACGGTTTTGCGCGATGATGAAATAATTTGTAACTTGCCGCGTCAATAATATATTGGAAGAGATGAGATATTACGTTATAGCCGGGGAGGCATCGGGTGATTTGCACGCCTCGAATTTGATCAAGGGATTAAGACACCATGACTCTGCCGCCGAGGTGCGCGGGTGGGGTGGGGATTTGATGCGTGCCGCCGGGTGTGACATCGTGCGTCATTACAAGGATACCGCTATCATGGGGTTTCTTACCGTGTTGAAGAATCTCGACAAGATTAAGGCGAATATCGACGAGTGTCGCCGGGATATTCTCGCGTGGCGACCGGATGTCGTGATTCTCGTCGATTACGGTGGCTTTAACTTGCGCGTGGCGAAGTTTATCAAGGAGGCGGGTATCCCTGTCTATTATTATATATCGCCGAAGATATGGGCGTGGAACACGGGACGGGTGAAGAAGATCAAACGATTGGTCGATCGGATGTTCGTGATTTTCCCTTTCGAGGTGGATTTCTACGCCCGGTACGGTTACCCGGTTTATTACGCGGGCAACCCGCTGGTGGATGCTATCCACGATCGGGATCACAAGAATGAATCATTCGAGGAGTTTACCCGCGTGAACGGGTTGTCGGGCAAACCGATTATCGCTCTCGTGGCGGGTAGCCGTGCGCAGGAGTTGAAGCACGTGCTGCCGAAGATGTTGCTGATGATGCCTCATTTCCCCGACCACGAGTTCGTGATCGCGGGGGCGCCCTCGATGATGGATGCCGATTACGCTCCTTATATTCAAGGGAAGAACGTGCGGATTGTTTACGGGCAGACTTATCGCCTCGTGAAGCAAGCCCGTGCCGCGCTGGTCACGTCCGGCACGGCGACGCTGGAAACCGCTATCCTCGGAACTCCGCAAGTGGTTTGTTATAGTGGGGAAGGTGGTGCTCTCAGTTATTTCCTGTTCAAGACTTTCGTGAAAGTGAAATATATCTCTCTCGTGAATCTGATCGCGGGGAGGGAGGTGGTGCCCGAGTTGCTTATGCAAAAGCTGAACGAACGCAATATCCTGCGGGAACTTTCCGCTATCCTGCCCAACGGGGAAAACCGCGAGCGGATGCTGTCCGGTTATCGTGAAGTGAACGGACGGTTGGGAGAACCCGGTGCGTCGGAGCGGTTCGCGGAGATGATGATAAAGGAACTTGCTGATTTTAGATTTTAGATTGAGTGATTGAAAAGATTCCCGAAGCAACTTGTAACTTGCCGTAGGCAAATGCAACCCGCCGAAGGCGAATGTAACCTGCAACTTGCTGAAGGCAAATGTAACCTTTAATTCGCTGAAAGCGAATTAAAGATAACCTCCCGTTTCCGGCCCCATGTTAAAAAGCAGGTCTATGATACTGAGATTAGGGGTAAATGGGAAACGCTCGGCAAAGGTCTGGTGGTATGGTTTGGGCGTGAAAGGGCGTTCTGCGCGGCGGCGGGACGGTTTTGGGTGGATGACGTCACGGAGGTCGTCGTGGTTCGCGGTGATGGGGTAATAATCTTCCGTGAACGCGAGGGGGCGGTTAAGACCGATGTTTTCCATGAGCTCGCGTAATATTTTCGTGTTGAGGTCGAGGAGGTATTTTTCTTTTCGCTCGAAGAAGGGAAGAAGGTTGTCAATATAATAGTCGTAATAAGGCGAATTTTTGTAGGCGGATTCGATGCCCTTGAAGTGGAGTTTCTGCCAGTTGGTGGAATAGTCAACGAGTACGTCTTTCGTGAGAATCTTGAGGGAAGCCCCTTTCACGACAGGAACGGAGAGGGTCATGACGCCGTTGGCGGTCATGATATCGCAACGGTTACGATAACTTTGTTTCCCGTAACTCTCGTGTTGTTCGACGAGTATTTCCGAACAGTTCTTAATCTCCGAGAAGTATTGAATCGGGGGAAAATAGGCGGTGTTGACGAGTATATTCATATATTTTTGTTCATTTACGATTTATGATTTTTTGATTTATGATTGAAAAATCAAACGTGTCGGCTTTGTGGCTTTTTTAGCGTGGCAAAGATAAGAATTTTTCATTTGAACGGAAATCTGTAATATTTTCTCTTTTTTGACAAATATATACCTAAAAAGTATGGAATGTGGTTCAATTGTTGTATATTGTAAGGCGAAAAGAATATTGTCCCGGTTCGGTGGGGGACTTCACGGGTTGGCAAGAAAGGAGGATAATTTTTTACCCGTGAATAGAACAAAAGCCATGATTCCACGTAAATTAATGGTAACCGTTTTCTAACCGGATTGTAACATTAAAGCGGTTGATTTGAAAAGTAATTGATTAAAAAAAGATATATGATGCTAAAACTCGTGGAACAAGATAAATTATTACAGCCGTACGAGGGGATTATCGAGCGGAGGCACCGTCAGGTGCTGGATATGGAGCGGGAGTTCACGTACAGGACTACACGGTTGGCTGATTCGTGTAACTCTTATTTATATTACGGGTTACACCGGACGGCGAACGAATGGGTGTTCCGGGAATGGGCACCGAACGCCACGGCGATTTATTTCCTCGGGGAGTTTAATGATTGGCGGAAGCATCCCGATTACGCGCTTACCAAAGCGGGCAGCGGGAATTGGGAAATTCGTCTTCCGGCGGATGTATTGGCTCACGAGATGCTGTATCGTCTACTGGTGGAATGGGACGGCGGGAGTGGCGAACGTCTGCCTTCGCACGTCAGACGGGTGGTACAGGACGAATACACGAAAGTGTACAGCGCGCAGGTATGGGAGCCGCTGCATCCCTATTTGATGCACAATGAGCGACCGCCTCGCGCGGAGAATCCCCTGATTTACGAGGCGCATATCGGTATGGCGACGGAGCACCGGAGGGTGGCGACATTCACGGAATTTCGTTTGTTCGTGTTGCCCCGGATCGTGGACTTGGGGTATAACACGATACAATTGATGGCGATACAGGAACACCCGTATTACGGTTCGTTCGGTTATCAAGTGGCTAATTTCTTTGCCGTGAGTTCCCGTTTCGGGACTCCGGAAGAGTTGAGGGCCTTGATTGACGCGGCACACGGTATGGGGATTCGGGTGATCATGGATATCGTGCATTCCCACGCGGTGAACAATGAGGAGGAGGGGTTAAGTCGTTTTGACGGTACGGAAGACCAGTATTTCTATCCCGGCGCGAGGGGACACCACCCGTTGTGGGATTCGCGTTGTTTTGATTACGGGAAGCATGAAGTGTTGAATTTCCTGTTGTCGAACTGTAAATACTGGTTGGAGGAGTTTCATTTTGACGGTTTTCGTTTTGACGGGATCACGAGTATGCTCTACTGGGATCACGGTATCGAACGGAGTTTCACGGAATACTCGATGTATTACGACGGGAACGAGGACGAGAACGCGATTACTTATCTGGCTTTGGCAAACCGGGTGATTCATCAAGTATTGCCCGACGCGATTTCCATAGCCGAAGACGTGAGCGGTATGCCCGGCGTGGCTTCCCCGATAGAGGACGGGGGGATGGGTTTCGATTACCGGATGAACATGGGTACGCCGGATTACTGGATTAAATTGCTGAAAGAGAAACGGGACGAGGATTGGCACGTGGGCGATCTGTTCTACGAGTTGACGAACAAGCGGGATGAGGAACACACGATTAGTTACGCCGAGAGTCACGATCAAGCGTTGGTGGGTGACAAGACGATCTTTTTCCGGCTGGTGGATAAGGCCGTTTACACTTCGATGAGTGTGTTTGACTCGAATGTCATTGTAGACCGGGGCATGGCGCTTCACAAGATGATCCGATTGGTGACGATAGGCACGGCGGCGGACGGTTATCTGAATTTCATGGGTAACGAGTGGGGACACCCGGAATGGATAGATTTCCCGCGGGAGGGCAACGGTTGGAGCTACGAGCATGCCCGGAGGTTGTGGAGTCTGGTTGACGACGAGAACCTGCGTTTCCGTTTCCTCAACGTTTTCGATAAAGCCATGTTGCAGGCTGTAACGGATAACCGCGTGTTCGATTGGCGTCCGGAACCGCTGGTTCGGGATAACGAGCGGCAGATATTGATCTTTACGCGGGGGGACGTGATGTTCGTGTTTAACTTCAACCCGGAGAAGTCTTTCCCGGATTACAAGTTTGACGCACCTTCCGGTAAGTTTACCTATATTCTGGACACGGATGACAAGGCATTTGACGGGGCGGGACGAATAAACCACGGGACGGAACATTTCACCCGTTACGTGTCGCCCGGTCGGGGACAGTTAAGTTTATATATACCCGCGAGAACGGGGATGATCTTACGACGATCATAGAATAATTTATGATTTATGATTGACGATTTACGATTAATGAAATCTGCAATTATAAATCTAAAATCATTAAATCTAAAATTGAAACATGAGTTATTTGAATTTCAACAAAGAAGAATTGGTTAACTTGGAATATTCCTTAAAAAGAGAGGTGCTTTCGACCAATAGGGCCGGGGGATATTTTTCGACGACCATAGTCTGTTGTAACACGAGGAAGTATCACGGGTTACTGGTAGTGCCGATCAAGGAGTTCGGCGGGGAGAACCACGTGTTGTTGTCCTCGTTGGACGAAACGATAGTTCAGCACGGCAAGGAATTTAACTTGGGTATACACAAATACCCCGGGATATACGAGCCTCGCGGGCATAAATATATCGTGGATCTGGAATATGATCCGCTGTTTACATTGACGTATCGGGTAGGAGGCGTCGTGTTGAAAAAAGAAATTTTGATGGTGCACAATGAGGCACAGTTATTGATACGTTATACATTGGAAGACGCTCATTCGGAAACGTTTCTGCGTTTGAAGCCGTTTCTTGCCTATCGCAACGCGCATGCGTTGAGCCGAGCGAATATGATGGCAAACACGAAGTACGAGACGGTTGAAAACGGTATCCGTTCGAAGCTCTACGTCGGGTTTCCGGCGTTGAATATGCAGTTGAGCAAGGCGAACGAGTTCGTGGCGGTACCCGACTGGTATTATAATATAGAATACTTGGAGGAGAAGGCACGCGGGTATGATTACAAGGAAGATTTGTTCGTGCCGGGATACTTGGAAGTGCCGATCAAGAAAGGAGAGAGTATCATTTTCTCCGCTTCGACGGAGGAAATAAAAACCGGCGGTTTGAAACGTAAGTTCCAACAATTGGAAGAAAAACGGAAACACCGTGACGATTGCGAGAGTTGTTTGACCTATTCCGCTTCGCAGTTTATCGTGCATGACGGTAAAGACACGGAGGTGGTGGCAGGTTACCCGTGGTTCGGGCGATGGGGACGTGACACGTTTATAGCCTTGCCCGGTTTGACGTTGGCTGCTTGCGGCAACTTGAAGGAGTGTAAAGAAGTGCTCGACACGATGTCGCGGCAGTTACACAACGGCTTGTTCCCGAATATCGGTAAGGGGGATAAAGCGGCATATAACTCGATAGATGCCCCGATGTGGTACTTCTGGGCAGTGCAACAGTATGACGAGGCACTGAACGAACCGGGAGTGATATGGAAGACCTACGGGAGCAAGATGAAAGCGATTCTGGCGGCGTTCCGGGACGGTATTAACCCCGGGTTGCATATGGACGGTAACGGTCTGATTTGGGCGTCGCAGCCCGGCAAAGCGTTGACGTGGATGGACGCCGTGGTAAAAGGTGTGCCAGTGACAGCCAGAGCCGGGTATGCCGTTGAGATCAATGCGTTATGGTACAATGCCGTTTGCTACTCGTTAAAGTTGGCAGAAGAGGCAAAAGACAAGAAATTTGTTGAAGAATGGAAAGATATGCCGGAGTTGATACGGAAGTCGTTCGTGGAAACTTTCTGGAACGAGGAAAAGGGGTATCTGGCGGATTATGCGGACGAGCGGGGACAGAATCTGTGGGTAAGACCCAATCAGGTATTCGCTTGTTCTTTAGCTTATTCCCCGATTACCGACGATATGAAAGAAAGCGTGTTGAGGGTGATTACCAAAGAATTGTTGACCCCCAAGGGACTCCGTACCTTGTCACCCGAGAACCCGAATTATCACGGGCATTACGAGGGCGACCAGAATCACCGGGACGAAGCGTATCATCAAGGTACGGTATGGCCTTGGCTGATCGGGGCGTATATAGAAGCGAATTTGAAGTTGTACGGGAAACAGTTTTTACCCGAGGCAAAGGAGTTGTTGGATGGATTCGAGGATGATATGACGCTTTACGGGGTATATTCGATTGCCGAAGTGTATGATGGTGATCCTCCACATCACCCGAACGGAAGCATATCTCAGGCTTGGAGTGTGGGAGAAGTCTTGAGAAGCATGGAATTAATTAGAAAATATGAATAAATCATTCATGTTGCCACACATATAAATTATATAATATGAAAGTATTGATGTTTGGGTGGGAGTTTCCACCACATATTGCAGGGGGCTTGGGAACGGCCAGTTACGGCTTGACGAAGGGATTGGCTAAACATGGAGTCAAAATCATGTTCGTTATGCCTAAGGCCGGGGGTGATGAAGACCAAAGTGTTGCAAAGATCATTAATGCGAGTGATGTAGAAATGATGAGCGAGTATTCTACATTGGACGAATACTGGCAGAACGTGAACTTTATGGAGATCGGTTCCAATCTGGTGCCTTATCTCGATCCGGAAACTTTCGAGAGAACGGTGACAGAAGCGGTGAAGACCGGGGAGCACGGGGAACATATCACTTTCCGTAACAAGTTTCAGTTCTCCGGTAAATACGGGGCGAATCTGATGGAGGAGGTTGCACGCTACGCCATGGTGGCTGGGACGATAGCGGCGCAACAGGATTTTGATATTATACATGCGCACGACTGGCTGACGTATGCTGCCGGGATAGTGGCAAAGAAGGTTTCGGGCAAACCGCTGGTGATTCACGTGCATGCCACGGAGTATGATCGGAGCGGGGAGCATGTGAACCAACAGGTGTATGATATCGAACGGCGGGGAATGGAGGTCGCCGACCGGGTGATTACCGTGAGTAACTTGACGCGTAATATCGTGATCAATCGTTACGGTATTGATCCCGACAAGGTGGTGACCGTTCATAACGCTGTGGATTTTCAAACACGCGAGGACATGGAAGTTGAACGGGGCGTGAAAGAGAAGGTGGTTACGTTTTTGGGACGGATCACTTTCCAGAAAGGTCCCGAGTATTTTATAGAAGCAGCGTACAAAGTCTTGAAACGTTATCCTAACGTGCGTTTCGTTATGGCGGGAAGCGGTGACCTGTTCAACCGGTCTATCCGTCGGGTGGCACAGTTGAAGATAGCGACAAAGTTCCATTTCACCGGATTCTTGCGGGGGGACGACGTGCAGAAGATGTTCTCGTACAGCGACGTGTACGTGATGCCTTCTGTTTCCGAACCTTTCGGTATCTCTCCGCTGGAGGCAATGAGGGCGGGTGTACCCACTATCATTTCCAAACAATCCGGGGTGGCAGAGGTTTTGAAGCATTCTATTAAAGTTGATTATTGGGATGTGGATGCGTTGGCGGACGCCATGTATGCTTTACTGTCTTACCCTGCACTGGGTAAAATGGCGGGTGAACAAGGATTGGAGGAAGTCAATCAGTTGAAATGGGAAAATGCCGCTTTAAAAGTAAAAGAGGTGTACGAAAACGTGTTAGGAATTTAAATTAAGTAATAAAAATAGACGGTTGAAAAGGAAGAAAAGGGAGAAGTCATTTTCAATTTTCAATTTTCAATTCTCAATTAAAAATGTATGGTTATGAGAAAGACATTGTGTTTCTATTTTCAGATACATCAACCGGTGAGACTGAGAAGGTATCGCTTTTTTGATATAGGCAAACGTCATGATTATTTTGACGAGTACGTGAATCGCTCGACAATCCGGCGGGTGGCGGAGAAATGCTATTTGCCGATGAACAGGTTAATCATGGATATAATTAAGCATTACGGGGAGAATTTCAAGGTGAGTTTTTCTATTTCCGGGTCGGCATTGGAACAGTTTGCCCTGCATACCCCGGAGGTGATCGAGAGTTTCCAAGAGTTGGCGAAGACCGGGTGCGTGGAGTTTCTGGCGGAAACTTATCCCCATTCGCTGGCATCCCTCTCGTCTACCGATGAATTCGAGTTACAGGTGAAGCGGCACGTGGAGAGAATGGAGGAGTTGTTCGGTCAGAAACCGGTGACGCTGCGCAATTCTTCGTTGATATATTCCGATCTGATCGGGGAGCGGGTGGCCGCGATGGGATTTGAAGCGATGCTGACGGACGGGGCGAAGCATGTGTTGGGATGGAAGAGTCCGAATTTCCTGTACACGAATGCGGCGAACCCGAAACTGAAGTTGTTGTTGAAGAATTCCCGGTTGAGCGATGATCTTTCCATGCGTTTTGGCGAGCGGGGTTGGAACGAGTGGCCGATCACGGCGGATAAATACGCCCGTTGGTTGAACGAGAGTGCGGCGGAGAGCGAGATAGTGAATCTGTTTATGAATTACGAAACGTTCGGCGAGAATCAATCCGCAGAAACGGGTATTTTCGAGTTTATGCGATCGTTGCCGGAATATATATTCTCCATGACGGATTTCGAGTTTTTGACGCCGAAAGAGGTGGTGAAGAAGCATCAACCCGTGGCACCCTTGCACGTGCCATACCCGATTTCATGGTCGGATGAAGAAAAAGATATTACAGGATGGTTAGGGAACGAACTGCAAACGGAGGCATTCGAGGAGTTGTTCAAGATACAACCTCGGGTGAGGGCGTTGAACGATCAGGCTCTGGATAAGGATTACTGGCGTTTGCAATCGAGCGACCATTTCTATTATATGAGGACAAAACTATTCTCGGATAATGATTTCCACCGTTACGTATCTCCTTACGAAACTCCTTACGAGGCATTTATTAATTACATGAATGTGTTAAGTGATGTTATCTTGAGGGTGGAGGATATGGAAAAAAAGCGTATACTTGTAGATGAAAAGGACACCGATAAAGAGGAAAGCCCCGTGAAATCAAAGAAAACGACGAGGACGCCTCAAAAAAAGAGTGCGGAAAGTTCTGCGAAGACATCAAAAAAGGTGGACGACAAGGAGAAAAAAGTTAAGTCAAAACATTAAAAAGTATGAACAATTTGGAATTGAAAAATCCCGCCTATTTGTTCGAGGTAAGCTGGGAAGTGTGTAATAAGGTTGGAGGTATACACACGGTGATCTCAACGAAGGTGTTGAGTATGGCCGGGGAATTCAAGAACAACCATATATTGATCGGACCCGACGTGTGGCGGTATGATGTACCGAACCCCGAGTTCACGGAAGATCCCCACTTGTTTAAATCGTGGCGTTTGAAAGCTGCGCAGGAGGGGTTGCGTATAAAAGTGGGACGTTGGAATATCGCGGGTAACCCGGCGGTAATACTCGTGGATTTCACCTCGTTTATACCGCAGAAAGATCAGATACTGACCTCTTTCTGGGATAAGTTTCAAGTGGATTCGCTCACGGGACAGTGGGACTACATCGAACCCGTGTTGTTCGGGTTCACGGCGGGAAAAGTGATAGAGAGTTTCGTGCGTTACCATGTGTCTGCGCGTCAGCAGGTGATAGCGCAATTCCACGAGTGGATGACCGGAAGCGGGTTGCTTTACTTGCGGGACGTGATGCCGCAGATCGGGTGCGTGTTCACTACTCATGCCACGGTACTCGGGCGTAGTATCGCCGGGAACGGGTTGCCGTTATACGATCCGATGAAAGACTATGATCCCGCGGAAACGGCAAGGCGTTTTGGCGTGACTGCCAAACAGTCGTTGGAAAGCAAGTCGGCGGAATGGGCGGATGCCTTCACGACGGTGAGTGATATCACGGCGTTGGAGTGCGCGCATTTCTTGGGCAAGAACGTGGATACGGTTACCCCGAACGGGTTCGAGAATAGTTTTACGCCGGACGAGGCGAATTACCCGAGAAAACGTCAGGAAGGGCGTGATAGGTTGTTGAAAGTTGCTCAGGCACAGTTGGGCAGAGCAGTGGCGGAAGACGCGTTGATAGTGGGTATCAGCGGGCGTTACGAGTTCAAGAACAAAGGACTGGACGTGTTTGTCGAGGCGTTGGGACGTTTGAACCGGAATGCGGAAAACAAACGGGATATACTTGCTTTCATTCTTGTTCCGGCAGGCTTCAAGGGCGTGAACCGGGAATTGGTAAATAATCTGGAACGTCCGTATCAAGCGGTGGAAACCGTGTTGCCCTATATGACACACGAATTGTCCGACCCGCAGAACGATCCCGTGTTGCGGAAACTGGGCGAGGAACAGTTGTTGAACCGGGCGGAGGACAAAGTGAAAGTATTTTTCTGTCCGAGTTACCTGAACGGGAATGACGGGGTATTCAATATGCCTTACTATGACCTGCTCGTGGGTATGGATCTGACGGTGTTTCCCTCGTACTATGAACCGTGGGGATACACGCCGCTGGAAAGTCTGGCGTTCAAGGTGCCGACTATCACGACGACTTTGGCGGGATTCGGGTTGTGGGTGGAATCCCATTACAAGAAAGCGCATCCCGGTATCGAGGTGATTCGTCGGGATGACCGGAATAACGAGGAAGTGGTACGGAAGATAGCCGACAAGATAAAGGAGGTTGCCGCCATGAACAAGCGGGATTTTCAAGCTATATGCAAGAACGCGAAAGAAGTGTCCAAGATTGCCTTGTGGGAGAATCTGGTGTCCTATTACAACGATGCCTACCGCATGGCTGTCGGCAAGGTGAACGAACGTATCGCCGAACTTCCGGTCGTGGAGGAGGAGCAATGGTCGTTTATCGAGAAGAAGAGCGCTTCTGCCACGCCGAACTGGATTTCGGTTATCATTCATCGTTCCATCCCGGAACGGTTGAGGGCGTTGGAGGAGTTGACGAATAATCTCTGGTGGTGCTGGAACGAGGAGGCTATTGATTTGTTCAAGAGCATCGACTCGTTGCAATGGATGTTGACTCGTCATAATCCCATCGCCTTGTTGGACAAGATTTCTTTGAATCGCTACAAGGAGTTGGAGAATGACGAGGAGTTCGTGGCACGTTTAGAGGCCGTGTACAATAAGTTCTCGAAGTACATGGAGGAAAAAAAGCAGATGAGTGAGCCTTCTATCGCTTACTTCAGCATGGAGTACGGGTTACATTCGTCATTGAAGATATATTCCGGTGGTTTGGGTGTCCTTGCTGGGGACTACATGAAAGAGGCAAGTGACAAGAAAACCAAGATAACGGGAGTAGGTTTGTTGTATCGTTACGGTTACTTTACCCAGAAATTCTCGGCTGCCGGTAATCAGGAAGCGGAGTATGAGGCGCAGGATTTCACGAAAATTCCGGTAGTCCCGGCGCGTGACGATAATGGTAATTGGTTGACTATCAGTTTAACCTTCCCCGGACGGGATGTGTATGCCCGTATCTGGAAAGTGAACGTGGGACGGGTGGAACTCTATTTGTTGGATACCGATTACGAGGATAATCAAGAAGCAGACCGTAGTATCACGCACTTCCTGTATGGCGGGGATTGGGAAAACCGTTTGAAGCAGGAGATATTGTTGGGTATCGGTGGAATCCGTGCTTTGCGCAAGCTGGGCATCGAGGCGGATGTTTATCATTGTAACGAGGGACATGCCGCGTTTACCGGTCTGGAACGCCTGCGGGAATACGTGGCGGACGGTCAGCTTTCATTCGCGGAAGCGATGGAAGTGGTTCGCGCTTCTTCGTTGTTCACGACTCATACCCCGGTTCCTGCCGGACATGATTCGTTCTCGGAAGGTATGTTGAAGACTTATTTCTGGTTCGTGCCTGATCGGTTGAAGATCACGTGGGAACAGATGTTGGCTTTGGGACGGGTAAACGCGAACGACCCGAACGAGAAGTTCTCCATGAGCTTCCTCGCAGCGAACCTGTCGCAGGAGGTGAACGGTGTCAGCTGGCTGCACGGCAAGGTGAGCCGGGATATATTCAAGGACTTGTGGCCGGGTTACATGCCGGAAGAGTTACATATCAGTTACGTGACTAACGGGGTGCACTACCCGACGTGGGCGGCTCCCGAGTGGAAAAAGATACAGGGGGGTGTGTTCGGTGAGAAGTTCAAGACGCATCATTACGATAAGGCTTGTTTCGAGGGTATTTATCAAGTGCCCGATTCAATCATCAGCGAGACGCGCAACATCTTGCGTTCCCGGTTGATTCGTCATATCAAGCATCGTTTGGCGGACGAGCAGGTCACGGCATATTTTACCCCGAAACAGATCGTGGATATTCAGGACACGTTGCGGGATGATATACTGACGATCGGTTTTGCCCGTCGTTTCGCGACGTACAAGCGGGCACACCTGTTGTTCCGCAACCTCGATCGTTTGAACGAGATCGTGAATAACCCGGATCGTCCCGTGCAGTTTATTTTCGCGGGGAAAGCACATCCGGCGGATCAAGCGGGACAGGATTTGATTAAACGTATCGTGGAAGTGTCGAAATACCCGCAGTTCTTGGGTAAGATATTGTTCCTGCCGAATTACGATATGGACTTGGCACGCCTGATGGTGCAAGGGGTGGATGTTTGGATGAACACGCCCACGCGGCCGCAGGAGGCTTCCGGTACGAGTGGCGAGAAAGCCGCCATGAACGGGGTGATGCATTTCAGCGTCCTTGACGGATGGTGGGTGGAAGGTTACCAGAAGGATGCCGGTTGGGCTTTGCCGATGGAACGGGCATACGAGAATCAGGAATTTCAGAATGAACTGGATTCCGAGATGATATACAATATTATCGAGTCGGAGATCGCCCCCGCATTCTACGATAAGGCGGCCGACGGGATCTCCGCTTCGTGGGCAGGGTTTATCAAGAACACGATTGCCAAGGTGGCGGCAAACTTCACGTCTAACCGGATGTTGTCGGATTACGAGGATAAATTCTATCTTCCGATGTCCCGCCGTTATCACCGTTTGAGCGAGAATAACTATGCTTTGGCGAATCAGATTGCGGAGTGGAAGAAGAAGGTAAGCCGCGAATGGGATTCCGTGCAGGTAGACGGTTTGATATTACCGGATAAATCCAAACAGATTATTTCTCTCGGGAAATCCTATCAGGCCAAAGTTACTCTCGAGCTTGGGGAATTATCTCTTGACGACGTGGGTATCGAGTTGGTTGCCATGATGAAGAAAGACGAGCGGCTTGAGGTTTGCTTCACGCAGGAGTTCGTTCCCGTTTCTTTCGAGAATGGTAAGGGACTTTACTCGATCGAGGTAACTCCCGATGATCCCGGGCAGTTCATGCTGGGCTTACGGATATTCCCGAAGAATATCTTGTTACCGCACAGGCAGGATTTTGCTTTGGTGAAGTGGGTTTAGTTAATTTTAGATTTTAGATTGAAGGACTTCGTAATTTTATATTGACGCTTGAAAAGTTTCCCGGGGCGTAAGGTGGTATTCCAGCTCCTCCTCTGTTTATAGAGGAGGTGGCTGCGAAGCAGACGGAGGAGTTCAATCTAAAATCTAAAATCGCTAAATCTAAAATGGTATCTAGGCTTTCAATCGCATCGTAAACGTGCTTCCTTTTCCTAATTCGCTTTGTACCGTCAGTGTTCCGCTGTGTGCTTCCACGAAGTCGCGGGAGATGGAAAGTCCTAGACCGCTGCCTTGTGTTTTTGTTCCGGGGACGCGGAAATAGTGATCGAAGATGCTTTTGTGGTAGCGGGGATCGATGCCTTTTCCGAAGTCTTGGACGTACAATTCGATATATCCGTCTTGTGTTTGGCAGGCTCCGATAATAACTCTACTGTTCTCCGCCGAGTAGCGGATGGCATTGCTTAACAGGTTTGTCAATACCCATGCTATCTTCTCGCTGTCAACGAACAATTTGCCGATTTTATCTTCGGGGTATTCCACTTCAATCTGGATGTTGAATTTCTCTGCCTGTACCCGGTTCGCTTTTATAGCGTAGTCTATCAATTCTATCGGTTTCGTGATTTTTGGTTTCAGTTGGAGTTTACCCGCCTCGACTTGAGTCATATTCAGCAATTCGCTCGTGATGTTCAACAGTCGTTCCGTGTTCTCTTTGATACTATTGGATAAATCCTCTTGTTCCGGGTTTAGTGCACCGATTCGCTTGTCTTCCAGCAATTGCAGGCTCATGAGAATAGCGGAGAGGGGTGTCTTCAACTCGTGGGAAATCGTGGAAATAAAAGTAGTTTTGGCGGAATCCAGTTCTTTAAATTCCGTGATATTCTTGAGCATGATCACGTACCCTTTCTTTTCGGGGGCTTTGCCGTTTTTACCCGGTTGGGTGATGGTCATGTATTTGGCTTGGAAATAACTTTCTTTATTGTCGGCATAGATTTTCAAGGGTTCCTGCTTCTCCCGCGGGTGTTCGCCGACCAGTTCCCGTATCAGTCTGCGCAGCAGATCATTTCGTAGGGCAATATCCTGTGCCGCTTGGTTCAATATTTCCTCTCGTTTCAGGTTCAGTACATTCAGGGCTTCGTCGTTGATAAAGAGGATTTTCATCTCGTTATTCAGTCCGATAATCGGATCGCTGAGGCTGTTGATGATGGTTTCCATGTATTTCTTTGCCGACATCATCTGTGCCAGCGTGCTGGCGTGATAATCGGCAAGGCGTTGTGCCATACGGTTGAAGTTCTCGGATACTACTGAAAATTCTTGATTATCCTTTATATTCAAGCGTTTCTCGTAGTTATGGTTTGCGATTTCGGTGATGGCGTCGGTTAATTCCTTGATCGGTTTGTTAATCGAGGAGGGGAGGCGTATCAACATGGTTATCCCTATACCGATACATATAATTCCGACAATAGCGATCCATAACAAAGCCCGGTTCAGACCGGGGGCGGCAGCCGGACTGTCCGGCTCGGTTGCGGTCAGTATTTGTAAGTTTACTACCGACAGGGCGACCAGCAATATGATCATGGCAACCAGAACCCCTATCCCTATCGTTAATTTTGCCTTTATATTCATGATTCTCAGTTTTATTACGCGAGTATAATCAAATCAATGTTCATTTCTCTCATTGCGTTTAGGAATTTTCTGTATCTGTTGATTTTTATCCATGAAGCAGGCATTCTGAAACTCGGTTGCCCCATGCAGATGGTGGTGATTTGCCTCGTGCGGCAAGTATTGACGATGGTTTTCCACACGTGCGGGGAAGCGATTTGCATCACTTCGCCCCCCAGTTCGGTAGCCAGCTTGAAGTGGTTCAGTAGATGGCGTTGCGTGGCGAGCCCGATGCGGTCGGCGTTTTCCCGCGGTGTTTGCACGTAGAGGGCTATAAACGTGGTATTGTAATGTGCGGCGAGTCGGGCGGCTTTGCGGATAATGTGGCGGGGAGTCTTTTCATTGCTGCTGACGCAGGCGAGAAATTTCTCGTGCCGGATACCCATATCCCCGGCGACAACTTCCGTTTCTACCTTTTTCTCTACACGGAAGGCGACCTCTTTTAAGGCTAATTCCCGTAATTGCAGGATATTCTCTGTTTTAAAGAAATTATTCAACGCCAGTTGAATCTTTTCTGGACGGTAAATCTTCCCGGCTTTCAATCGGTTGATCAGTTCTTCGGCGGTCAAGTCGATGTTCACGACCTCGTCCGCTTCCTGTAACACGCTGTCCGGGATACGCTCCTTGACCTCGATTCCGGCAATGTTCTTCACCTCTTCGTTTAGGCTCTCGATATGTTGGATATTGACGGCGGAGATCACGCTGATTCCGGCATTCAGTAACTCTATGACGTCTTGCCACCGCTTCTCGTTCCGGCTGCCTTCCACGTTGGAGTGTGCCAATTCGTCGACGATCACCAGTTCGGGGTGTTGCATCAGGATTCCTTCCAGATCCATTTCTTCCAGTTCTTTCGCCTTGTAGAATATTTTCTTTCTCGGGATGACGGGAAGCCCTTGTGCGAGGGCTTCCGTTCCGGTACGTCCATGTGTTTCGATATACCCGATCTGTACGTCGATGCCGTTCTCCAGTAATTCGTGCGCTTCCTGCAACATACGGTAAGTTTTACCTACACCGGCAATCATGCCGATGTAGATTTTAAACTTGCCTCGTCGCGACCGTTTGATTAGGTCTAGGAAATATTGTACGTTTTCTTCTTTGCCCATGAACTTGTTTTTATTTAGAACTCGATGCACCACCCGGCGATAAGATAGGTTTTGTCAAAAACCGGGGAAGCGATTGCCTGTACAAATATAGGCAAAGAAAAGCGTTCCCCGAGTTTGATTGACTTGCTTGCTTTCAGAGAAATATCCATGAATCCGGCTTTCTCCGCGTAATACATCCCTTTCCACGGGGTAAAACCGACGGCAGGAGTAAGCGAGATCTCTGCCGGGCAGTTGAACACGTATGATGCGCTGATATAAGTCGAGTAGGCACGCTCTCCCTCGTCATTATCGTCACTTCCGGCGAACATCGTTGCCCATCCCAGCGTCAAGGGGCATTTTTCCCCGAACGTGTACGTCAGCGATACCTCGAAGTGGTGGTCGTTCTTGTAGTCGCCGTAGGGATTGGTGATGCCGTTCCACCAGTAGTCAGTGAGGGTGAGGCAGAAGCGATTGAACGAGTAGCTCAAGTTGATGTCAAACTCCTGCGCTCCGTCCGCTTTTGTCAGACTCTGGCTGCCCCACGCGCTCAGCGAGAAGTTCTTGTAGGCGAGTCCCAGCGTGGGTTGGACGGAGAAGCCCGAATTTTGGTAGGCTCCCCGCCAAATATAATCGCTGGCGAAGTCTATTTTACCGTTTACTTTCAGTTTGTCTTGTGCTTTTGTCATAAACGGAACCATCATAAGAAGTCCCAATGCAATAATTCTAAAACTCTTTTTCATGTTAAATTCTTTTTGTGTTACTACTATTTCCGCTTCGGTAAAACTCCTCCGTCTGCTTCGCCGCCAAGTGAGCCCGGAAGCCGGTCTCGAACCAGCTCCCGCTCGGCAAACCGAGAGCAAGCTCTCTTTCTGCACTCGCTTAATCGCTGGTTTCCTCTATAAACAGAGGAGGAGCTGGAGCCTCATACCGAAGACGTTGAGTAACTAAGCTCTCCCTCTGTTTATAGAGGGAGTACGGCGAAGCCGGGAGGGAGTTTTACCAGATTCTTGGGTTCTCCCTACCGCGGAATAGCGGTAACTTTCATTTATTATTAGCTGCTTTTTCCAATGCTACATTTAGTTTCAACACGTTTACTTTTTCCGTACCGAACAGACCGAGGAACGGTTTCTCCACGGCTTCCTCCACGATGGACAACACTTTTTCTTCGCTCATCTTCCGGGCTTCGGCTACACGTTTTGCCTGCACGTAAGCGCATTCCGGTGTGATGTTCGGGTCTAGCCCGGAACCGCTTGCGGTTACCATCTCGGCAGGAACTTCACTGCGTTTCAAGTAGGGATGATGCACGAGGAAGGTGTCTACCCGTGCTTTTACCTCGTCGAGATATTCTTGGTTGGTAGGTCCTTTGTTGCTACCGCTGGAACTTGATGCGTCATACCCGTCACCGGCACAGGAAGGTCGTCCCCAGAAATAGATGTCCCGCGTGAAGGTTTGTCCCACGTTGGCGGCTCCCACTATTTTGCCGTCCAGCTCGATGATTTCCGCGTTGCCGTCGTTTGGTGCGGCTACTTGGGCGAATAACCACAGTACGAGGATATAAAACACGGAGAAGAAGATACAGAAGACGATAGTGATTCTAAATGACTTTATAAAATTTTTCATGACTTTCAATTAAAAGAATAAACCAACAATTAGATCAATCAGTTTAATTCCGACGAACGGAACGATGATACCCCCTGCACCGTAAATCAGCAGGTTGCGGCGGAGCAGGGCGGAAGCCCCGATCGGTTTGTACTGTACGCCTCTCAGTGCCAATGGGATCAAGATGGGGATAATGATCGCGTTGAAGATGATGGCAGAGAGAATAGCACTTTCCGGACTGTGCAATCCCATGATATTCAACGCGGCAAGTTCGGGGATTGACAGCATGAACAGGGCGGGAACGATGGCGAAGTACTTTGCCACGTCGTTGGCGATAGAGAAAGTTGTCAATGTACCTCGTGTCATGAGCAACTGTTTCCCGATCTCCACGATTTCAATCAACTTCGTGGGGTCGTTGTCAAGGTCTACCATGTTACCGGCTTCCTTGGCGGCTTGCGTACCGCTGTTCATGGCAACTCCCACGTTGGCTTGTGCTAAGGCGGGAGCATCGTTCGTTCCGTCACCCATCATGGCAACCAGCTTTCCGGCGGCTTGTTCTTTCTTGATGTATTCCATTTTGTCTTCCGGTTTAGCCTCGGCAATGAAGTCATCCACCCCGGCTTTCTCGGCGATGTATTTTGCCGTCAGCGGGTTATCACCCGTCACCATCACTGTTTTCACACCCATTTTACGCAGGCGTTCGAAACGCTCTTGAATACCCGGTTTGATAATATCTTGCAACTCGATAACCCCGGCAACCTTCTTGTTGATGCTTACCACTAGCGGGGTACCTCCGTTTGCCGAAATCATTTCGACCAGTTTCGTGATTTCCGTCGGGAATTTATTCCCGGCTTCTTCCGTTAACTTGCGGATCGTGTCAAACGCACCTTTCCGGATCTCGGTACCGTCCTTCAGGTTGATACCGGAACAACGGGTTTCGGCAGTGAATTTAATCATCCGTGCGCCTTCCGTGTGCAATCCCCGCACGCGCAAGCCGGATTCATGAGCCAGCTCGATAACGGACTTCCCTTCCGGCGTTTCGTCAGACACGGACGAGAGCATACAAGCCTCTATGAATGCTTTCTCTTCCATACCTTCCACCGCGTAGAACCGTGTCGCTTTCCGGTTACCGATAGTGATCGTTCCCGTTTTATCCAACAACAGGGTATCTATGTCCCCGGCTGTTTCTACCGCTTTTCCCGATTTGGTAATCACGTTGGCACGTAGTGCCCTGTCCATTCCGGCGATACCGATGGCGGAAAGTAGTCCCCCGATGGTGGTCGGGATAAGACACACGAACAAGGATAGGAAAGCCGCGATAGTGATTACCGTTCCCGTGTAGTCGGCGAACGGTTTCAACGTCACGCACACGATCACGAATACCAGCGTGAATGCTGCCAATAAGATAGTCAACGCGATTTCGTTCGGGGTTTTCTTGCGGGATGCGCCTTCCACGAGGGCGATCATCTTGTCAAGGAAGCTCTCTCCCGGTTGGGTGGTAACCAGTACCTTGATACGGTCGGACAGCACTTTCGTACCGCCTGTCACGGAACTTTTGTCCCCGCCGGCCTCCCGGATAACGGGAGCGGATTCCCCCGTGATAGCACTCTCGTCGATGGAAGCCAGTCCCTCGATGATCTCCCCGTCCGAGGGAATCACGTCACCTGCCTCGCACTCGAAAACATCGCCTTTCTTCAATTGTGAACTGCTCACGTGTTGGATTTTCCCGTCCACGATGCGTTTGGCGGGAGTTTCCTCTCTCGTTTTTCTCAAACTGTCTGCCTGCGCTTTGCCTCGTGCTTCGGCGATTGCCTCGGCGAAATTGGCGAATAGCAGCGTGATAAACAGGATGACGAACACGCAAGCGTTGTAAGCGAATGAACCCTGCTCATCGTTGAATATAGAGTATATCATCACGGCGAACATGATCACGGAGCAAACCTCCACCATGAACATGATCGGGTTCTTTATCATCACCCGCGGGTTCAATTTCACGAATGATTGTTTTAAACTTTCCATTACCTGTTCTTTGGGAAACAGGGAAGTGGTTTGATTGTTTTTCATATCTCAAAAATTCCAATAAATGTTACAAACTTAAATGCTCGGCAATCGTACTCAAAGCGTGCGCGGGGAAGAATGACAGGGCTGCCACGATAAAGATAACGGCAAATGTCATCATGCTGAAAGTCACCGTGTCCGTCTTCAGTGTACCGGCGCTTTCCGGCACGAATTTCTTACTTGCCAGCAACCCGGCGATGGCGACCTGCCCGACGATGGGCAAGAAACGACCGAGAATCAGCACGATACCGCAAGAATAGTTCCAGAACCACGTGTTGTCGCCCAATCCCTCGAAACCGGAACCGTTATTCGCTGCCGATGACGTGTACTCGTAGAGCATCTCGCTCAACCCGTGGAAACCGGGATTGTTCAACCAACCGCCTTCGTTCGCCACGAACTGTGGGGCATGCACGTACAGGTAAGCCGCTAACGCCGTTCCGACCAAGATAATGAACGGGTGCAGCAGAGCCACGATGGATGCTATTTTCATCTCCCGCGCTTCCACCTTCTTGCCGAGAAATTCGGGGGTACGTCCTACCATCAATCCACTGATGAACACGGCGATAATGATAAACGTGAAGTAATTCATCCAACCCACGCCGACACCACCGAACCACGTGTTGATTTGCATGTTCAACATCTCCATCATTTCGGAAAGCGGCATCGTGGAGTCGTGCATACCGTTCACCGAACCGTTGGAAGTCACCGTCGTGGTGATACTCCACAAGGCTGTACCGGCAGAGCCGATGCGTACCTCTTTTCCTTCCATCGCTCCGTTTTCCTGCGCGATGCCTAGCTCGTCAATCCGCGGGTTACCGCCCATTTCCTGACTCACGTTAATGCACACGCCAACCAGATAAGCGAAAAGCATCACCCCGTAAATGCAATATCCCAGTTTCCGGCGGCGCAGGTAGAACCCGAACGCGAACGCCATCGCCATGGGTATAAGTAATATGGCTATACATTCCACCATGTTGGACAAGTAAGTCGGGTTTTCCAGCGGGTGGGCAGAGTTTACCCCGAAGTAACCTCCCCCGTTCGTTCCCAATTGCTTGATCGGCACGATAGCCGCGGTCGGTCCCTGTGATACCATTTGCGTGGTGCCTTCCATTGTCGTTACTTCCATTTTGCCGTCGAATCCCATGGGCGTACCCTCGATAATCAGGATAAAACCGACGATTAGCGACAGCGGCAACAGGATACGGGTACAACTCAACACCAAGTATTTCCAGAAGTTGCCGATCGTCCGCGTCGTCTTGGCGGCAAGTGCTTTCATGATTCCTGCCATTGCCGCCATACCGCAGGCGGCAGTGATAAACTGGAACAGCATGATAACGAACAATTGCGTGAAGTACGTCAACCCGCTCTCGCCGCTGTAATGTTGCAAGTTACAGTTCACCATGAAACTGATACACGTGTTGAATGCTTGGTGTGCGGTCTGTCCCTCGTTCCCGTCCGGGTTCAACGGCAGCACACCTTGCGTCACCAGAAGCACCATACCCCAGATAAACCAGAAAAGGTTCACGATCAACAACGCCTTCAAGAATTGTTTCCAGTTCATCTCCTCTTCCGGGTCGATACCGCTCCACTTGTAAATCAATCGTTCGATCGGTTTCATGAAATCCGACCACGTCCGCTCGCCTCTATAAACTTTGGCAATATATTTTCCCAACGGGTAGGCAATCAGTCCCATCAGGAGTATTTGCGCGATAACACCTAAAATTTCCGTATTCATACCGTTTAAAATTTCTCGGGTTTGACAAGAACATACATCAAATACCCGAATGCTATAATACTAATGATAAATAATGCCGTGTACATGATTAATCTCCCTTTTAAATTTTCTCGAACCAATCGATACATTTGTAGAAAAACCAGAAGCAGCCCGCGCCGCTTAGGATACATACCAGAAATCCGAATGAAAATAAATCCATAACTACTCTTTTTTAGTGAATACTGTTGTTTACTCCCCTTGTGTATGCCATCGGCGTACCAAAACGGGTGGAGTAGGGGCAATGTGTTGGTATAAAGAGTGTTATTGCGATGCGGCGGAGAACGCACGAGCGTGCGACCCTTCCATTTTGAAAAGGTTGCCTACCAGAATGGAAAGATGCTATGATTCAGAGATTGGCGATTAGGTGATTTATGATTTTCAATTCTGAATCTTTCCTTTACGGTTGGAATCACCAAATCACCGAATAGTGCACCCGCTTCGTGTGGCCGGTTTACAGTCCGTATTCCTCGATTTTTCGATACAGCGTGGTGAGCCCGATTTTCAACAGCCGGGAGGCTTCGGTTTTATTGCCCCGGGTGTGTTGGAGTACGCGGGCGATATGACGTTTTTCCACGGCGGCAAGTTCAAATTCGGAATGATTTTGTGTGGTGGTTTCGCTTCGCTTATGTTGCAATTCGAAAGGAAGGTCTTCCACCGTCAGTTGTCGGTCGCAGACGATCATGCCGCGTTCCACCACGTTGCGCAATTCCCGGATATTACCTTTCCACTCGGCAGCTTGCAGGGCTTTCAGGTATTCGGGTGTCATGCCCTCTATCGTTTTTCCCAGTTGTCGGGAGAAATGTTGCACGAAAGACCGTGCCAGAACTTCGATATCCTCTTTGCGTTCCCGTAGCGGCGGCAGGTGGATTTGAAACACGGAAAGGCGATAATACAGGTCTTCCCGGAAATGTCCCGCCTCGATCTCCCGCTTCAAATCCCGGTTGGTGGCGGAAATAATGCGCACGTTCACTTTCGTGGGCTTCGTGTCGCCGATCTTGATGTATTCCCCGGCTTCAAGCACCCGTAACAGCTTTGCTTGCAACTCGTAAGCCATTTCCCCGATCTCGTCGAGGAAGATCGTGCCGTTGTCGGCGGCTTCGAACAATCCCTTTTTATCCTTGAGGGCTCCCGTGAACGACCCCGCCTTATGCCCGAATAACTCGCTTTCCAGCAAATCTTTGCTGAACGCCGAGCAGTTCACCGCTATAAAAGTCCGTGCCTCGCGGCGGCTGTTCCGGTGTATGGCTTGTGCGAAGACCTCTTTTCCCGTGCCTGTTTCGCCGGTGAGCAACACGGTGACGTCAGTCGCCGATACTTTCCGGGCGAGTTCCACGGCTTCTTGCAGGCAGGGCGACGTGCCCAGTATCGTGTCAAAGGAATAAGCGCGGCTCTCTTTGCATTTCACGCTTTCGCCGAGATTCTTTTTTGCCTGCTCCATGGCACGGCTGATAAGCGGGATGATTTTGTTGTTATCGTCGCCTTTCGTGATGTAATCGAACGCCCCGTTCTTGATTGCCTGCACCCCGTCGGGGATATTCCCGTGCGCGGTGAGCAGGATCACTTCCATTTCCGGGTAAAGCGTCTTTATCGCGGAAACGAGTTCAACCCCGTTCCCGTCAGGCAGGAAGACGTCACACAGCACGACTCGCGGGCGGTGCAGTTTCAGTTGTTTCAGCGCGGATTGACAGTCAGCCGCTTGGAATACCTCGTAACCTTCCAGCCCGATGATGCGGGAAAGTAATTTGCGTATCTGCGGTTCGTCGTCGATGATTAAAATATTGTCCATATAGAAACGGGGCTATTTCGCCCTGTATTTGTTGTCACGCAGGATAGCGAGTATCTTTTCTTTCAGCTCCCCTTGGATAATGATTTCCCCGTCCTTCACCGATCCGCCCACGCCGCATTTATTCTTCAGCAATTTGGCAAGTTCCTTCAAGTCGTCCTCTGTCCCCACGAAGCCCTGCACGAGCGTCACCGTCTTTCCCTTGCGTTGCTTCGAGTCGAGCGTCACCCGCAGGTTCTGCTTCTCCGGGGCAAGCGTTTCCGTCTCGTTCTCCTCGTCATACTCGTACCGGAAGTCCGGGTTCGTGGAGTACACCACGTTCACGCGTCCTTTCTTGTCGTTCTTGTTGCTCATGGTAGTCTTTATTATTGTTCCTTTTGGCAAAAGTAATATATACAATTGAAAATTGAAAGTTGAAAATTGAAAATGAATTGGTTGTTTTTTTAACCGTGTTCGTTATCTTTGCGGCTTGAAGTCGAAAACGATAGCGGGGCAGAAATAAATTCAATGGACTAACAGATGGATTATGAACAAAATTGTAAGTAAAACTTATTTTTCAGAGAAGGTTGTAAAGCTGGAAGTGGAGGCTCCCTTGATTGCCAAATCCCGGAAGCCGGGTAATTTCGTGATCGTGCGTGTCGGGGAAAAAGGGGAACGTATGCCGTTGACGATTGCCGATGCGGACGTGGCGCGAGGAACGATCACGCTGGTGGTACAGGTGATGGGAGTTTCTTCCCGGAAATTATGCGCGTTGGAGGTTGGCGAATACGTGACGGATTTGGTGGGACCTCTCGGCAAACCGACTCATATCGAAAAAGTAGGTACCGTGTTGGCTTGTGGCGGTGGCGTCGGGGTAGCTCCCCTGTTGCCTATCGTGAAAGCGTTCAAGGAAGCGGGCAACCGGGTGATCTCCGTGATTGCCGGGCGCACGAAAGACTTGGTGATACTGGAGGACGAGATACGGGCTTCTTCCGACGAGGTGATTGTCATGACGGATGACGGCAGTTACGGGAAAAAGGGATTAATCACCGAGGGTATGGAGGAAGTGATCGCCCGCGAGAAAGTGGATTTCGCGGTGACCATCGGTCCGGCTATCATGATGAAATTCTGCGAGAAAGTAACCCGGAAACACGACATACCGACGGTAGCGAGTTTGAACGCCATTATGGTCGACGGTACCGGGATGTGCGGTGCCTGCCGCGTGACGGTAGGCGGGAAGACCCGTTTTACCTGCGTGGACGGTCCGGAGTTCGACGCGCACCAGATAGACTTTGACGAGATTCTTGCCCGTCTGGGTGGTTTCAAGGATGATGAAGCCGTTAAATTACAACATGAAGCGGAAGTAAAACACGAGAATATAGAGGTGAAGAGTGGCGTGAGCGACCGTAACGAGGCGTGGCGTCAGGAACTTCGCCAGAAAGTGGCGGGAAAAGAACGTACCGCGATCGAGCGGGTGGTGATGCCCGAGACACCTGCCGCCGAGCGTATCAAGAGCCAGCGCATCGAGGTAAACTTGGGGCTGACGGCGGATATGGCCGTGCGGGAGGCAACGCGTTGTATGGACTGCGTGACGCCGACGTGCATGGAAGGTTGTCCCGTGAGTATCGACATCCCCGGTTTCATCAAGAACATCGAGCGGGGTGAGTTCTTGCAGGCGGCTGCCGTGTTGAAGCGCACGAGTGCCCTCCCGGCAGTGTGCGGGCGGGTATGCCCGCAGGAGAAACAATGCGAGTCCAAGTGTTTCTATTTACAGAAATTGAAAAAGCCGTCGGTGGCTATCGGTTATCTGGAGCGTTTCGCCTCGGATTACGAGCGGGAATCCGGACATATATCCGTGCCCGAGGTTGCCCCGGCTAACGGTATAAAAGTAGCGGTGATCGGTTCCGGTCCTTCCGGGCTGTCTTGTGCCGGGGATCTGGCAAAGAGAGGGTATGACGTTACCGTGTTCGAGGCGTTGCACGAGATTGGCGGCGTGTTGAAATACGGTATCCCGGAATTTCGTTTGCCCAATAGCGTGGTGGACGTGGAGATCGAGAACCTGAAGAAAATGGGCGTGAAGTTCGTCACGAACTTTATCGTGGGAATGACCGACAGCGTGGCTGATTTGAAAGCGGAAGGGTTCAAGGCGTTCTACGTGGCTTCGGGAGCGGGACTTCCCCGTTTCATGAATATTCCCGGGGAGAACTACAACGGTATCCTTTCCTCCAACGAGTACCTGACGCGGGTAAACCTGATGGGTGCCGACAGCGAGGATTCCGATACCCCGGTATATCACGGTCGTAACGTGGTGGTCGTGGGTGGCGGTAACACGGCGATGGATTCCGTGCGCACGGCGAAACGGCTGGGAGCCGAACGCGCGATGATTGTCTACCGTCGGAGCGAGGAGGAAATGCCTGCCCGTCTGGAAGAAGTGAAACACGCCAAGGAAGAAGGATGCGAGTTTATCACGTTGACGAATCCCGTGGAGTATATCGCTGACGAACGGGGACGCGTGAAACAAGTACGGGTGCAGAAGATGGAATTGGGAGAACCCGATGCCAGCGGACGTCGCAGCCCGGTACCGGTGGAAGGTTCCGAGTACACGATTGATGCCGACGTGGTGGTGGTGGCAGTGGGTGTATCGCCCAACCCGATTATCCCGAATTCTGTTGCCGGACTGGAAGTTTCCCGCAAGGGCACAATCGTGGTCAACGACGAAACGATGCAATCCAACCTGTCCGACCTCTTCGCCGGGGGTGACATCGTGCGGGGTGGTGCTACCGTGATTCTCGCCATGGGTGACGGTCGTCGTGCCGCGCGACATATTGACGAGATGTTCAAAGCTTGAAGTCGCCTTTGTTTAGAGTCGCCTTCGGCGAATTGCAAGTTGCAAGTTGCAAGTTGCATTTGCCGAAGGCGGCAAGTTACAGGTCGCTTTTCTAGCGTTTCGGAATGTATTTCAGTTCCTCCTCTGTTTATAGAGGAAACTGGCGAGTAAGCGAGGGCCGATTTTTGTTCCTTTACCAGTCACCGGGCGTCACCGTGCCGTTCTTCAGCGGGATGAGGGTGTAGGTGAAGCCGTTGTATACCTCGTTGCCGGACTCGTCGGTGCGACCGGGGAGGAGGTTGTAGTTGCGGCGGTTAAGAAAGACTTTGGAGCTGTTGTCGATCGCCGCGAAGTGATATCCACTTTTGGCGGGGACGCTTAAGAAATATCCGTTTTCCCGTTCTTTAGCGGTCATGTTACTAAGATTCCACTCGTAATAGTATTTTGCATTACTAAGCATGAGCTCAGCCCCGTCAACCTCGTTTGCAACGTGCATACGGGCATACCTGTGTTCAAGGCTGATGACGGCAGGGACGCCGGGAGAGAAGCTATCGCTACCTGTCATCACGTCTGTGGTATAGCCCAGAGAGAGGATGCCATCAACGGGGATGCTTGTGCCCAGATAGTATGCTTCGAACCGGACTTTTGCATCGGTGGTGCCGTCGGCAAGGGCTTCGGCGGGCCAACGGGGGTGGCGTTTGAAGCCGGAGAAATTAATGGGTCCGCCAATGGCAGGCTTGATGCCGGAGGTATTGAGGTCTATAGAGTCCTGCACACTGAGGGGAGACCACCCGGCACCGTTGTAGCGGAGGGCGGAGATATAGGTTTTATTCGCTTGGGTGCCTCCGGCAGGTGTCCAATCGAAACCGACGTGGAGCCAGATGACATCGCCCGTTTCCCACTGCGCGGCGTCGGGGGTCTGGACGGCACGGGTGGCAGGGAGGGTGGCTCCGGCAGTGTATGCCGGGCGGGGACCGATGGTGATGCTCAGTTCCCGGGGGGCGGACGTGACGGGCGCCGGCACGGGGTCGTTGTCTGTGGTGCAGCTCCAGGTCAGCAGGACGAGGAGGAGTACGGCGGCGGTGGAAAGGAGTTTATGTTTCATATCGTTATTACGTTTTAATGTGAATGGATGGGTTATTTAAGAGTATTCCGGGTAAAGTACAAGACTGGCCATGTTCCGTCGCCTGCTAACCAGAAGTTGACTGGACTTACAGACGCAGACTTGGAGATGTCGATACCATAGGCGGGCGTGGCGTCGGGGTCGTAACCAGTGATGGTACCGGGCGCCGAATAGGATCTACTCATGAGTTGGAGTATATCGCCCTTTCCAGGGTTGATATTGCAGATAAGACGTGCTGTATTTCCGCAATTGGATGTGCCTTTACCACCGACGCCGGCGCCGTAGCAGCAATCTACATTACCGCCGCTCATGAATCCGACGATAGCGCCAATATTGCCGATGGTTATCCCTTTAGTGCTGGCTGTAGCGGTGCCGCGGGCATAGCAACTATTGAGTAGTCCTCCATAGTGTCCATAGTGACGGCCTACCAATCCTCCGGCATAGATATTGATGTCTTCTGTTTCAGATGTAACGGAGACATCACCTTCAGCTATACAACAGTAGATAGTGGAGCCAGAATCATTCGAATTATACCCGGCAATTCCTCCAGCATATATAGAGTTACTTTCAGATGTATTTACCTCCATAGTGACGCTGCCGATGGCGTGGCAGGCAAATAGTAGGCCATTGGAGTTTCTTCCTGTTATTCCTCCGGCGTATGCTGAACTTTGTCCTGATAGTCTTATGCGATCTACTATTATCTTGACGTCCGTCCGGCAACGGGTAATAGTACCATTGTTAGTTCCCGCTAATCCGCCGACATTTGGGTCAAATTTGCTCGTATTGATTTTCCCCTGAGCGGAGCATAGGGAAACAGTGGAAGCACTACCATTAAATCCAACGAGGGTTCCGACATTTATTGCATTGCCTGATATTATCTCCACCTTGCGCAGGTGAATGCCGGTCAGCAGAGCACCGCCGTCTGTTATCCCGAAAAGGCCGGCAGCTGATCCATTTTGCGCATTATTGATTTTCAGATTGGAGATAGTGTATCCGTTACCGTTATAAATGCCGGTAAATGGCCGAAGTTCAGACAGGTACTGCATACCGATAGGCTTCCAATCGTCAATGCCACCCAAGTCGATGTCCGCCGTTTGCAGGGCATTGAGGTTCTGCTGTCCGTTATTCACATCGTCAGCAAAACGCTTGAGGTCGTCGGCATTGCGGATAATTCGGAATATTTTACCGTTGAAGGTCACGGTGGGTAGTTCGCCTTCCGTCCAAGGCACGTCAATAGTGGGCATCCCCACTTCAACGCCGGTTTCGCGCACGGTGACGGGATAAGTGTACATCGTGTTGGCAGCGTAGGCATCGGTTGCGGGGATGGTGCCGGTGTATTCCTTGCCATTCACGGTGACCACTATCGTGCGAGGGGTGGAATTTGCATCCTGCGGGATAAGCAGGGCGGTGTAGCTGGCGTCCGTTCCATCTGCCGCCACCCCCGATTTCAGCGCACGAACAGACCCGGCGGGGCTAACCAATTTATTTATAGAACCATCACGCATATCGAAACTTCCTTCTTCGGGGAAGCCTGCCAGTCGTACATCCGTCAGCGTACCGCCGGACAGCCCCAATCCGAGGGTGATATCGAACTTGACTTTGCTCATCAGGTGGTGAAATACGAGGACGACGAGATTATTGCCGCGGGGAACGCCCTCGAATTTACTGTAGAGGGGGTCGAGCGCGAGCTGTTTTTCGACGGTGGTCTGGTCGGTGGTGTTCAGGGTGAGGATATAATTGTCGTCAGGGGCTTTGCTCGTGTGCCAAGCGATGATGTCCACCGCTGTGTTTTGCGGGTAATACATCGGCGTGCCGTCGGCAGGGGTCAGTGCTCCGTCCTCCGGGTTTACGTTGTGAAGCACGTTGGCACGGCCGGGGACGAGGTCGTCGGGCAGCGTGCCGCCGGGGGTGAGCATGGAGATGCTCACGACGTCGCCCGCGGTCCACACGGTGTTGCCATCGGGGCCGAGGGCTGTGCGGGTGGCAGGTGACGAGCCACCGGTATTCGTATGCGGCGGCAAAGCGGTGGGTTGCACCACGGCTGTAAATGCCGCGGGGATGCGGCTGTCGGCGTCGTTGCCACCCGGTTCTTCCTTGCTGCACGATGCCAGCATCATGGCCGGAAGCGCCGCGAGCAGCAGGAGTTTCTTGCAATTTGCTATTGTCATATCATTGCTTTTTTAATTATTACTTATCAGTTTCCAATGTTGTCAGTCTGCCACCACGGGACTGCCGTTGACGGGATTCCAGTCGGTAATCGTGGCGGAGAGTACCGCACCCGTGGGCGTTTCCACCACCGCGCCGTCCAGCGTGACGGGCATGTGCTTGTCGGTATTGAATGCGGCGAGTGCCGTGGAAAGGTCGCTGTCGAGGGTGACGGGGGTGGGGGTGTCGCCGGTAAAGCGGATTTTGGCGTTTAGCCTCTGTTGCCCGTCCGCTACACCCAGCAGCCGTACGGTAGCCGACCATTTCCCGGTATTCGCGCCGTCAGTTATCTTCGTGAACGCCAGTGCCACGTTCGAGGGGGCAGTACACGTTCCGGCGTCTATGTCCAGCGTTCCGGCAACGCCGGAAAGCGTGCCTTCGATGCTTTCGATTTTACCCGCCGTGCCTCCCGCGGGTTCGATAACGAGCGTGAGTTGGCGCGTTTGTTGGTGCGCGACCACCGTGACGGTATGTTCTTTGTCCTTCTCTATCGCGACATTCGTGACGCCGGCGTGCAGCCATCCCGGGGTGGCGTGTATGAATGTTCCGGTCTGTCCCGCGGGGGTGGCAGCCGCTGCCGCGGTCGCCACGGTGCCGTTCACGGTGATGGCGTCCGGCGTGTTGTGGACGACGAGGCGGTAGTTGCCCGGCTCGAAGAGGTGGTCTACCGTGACCGTCGTGCCGCTTACCGTCGCGGAATATTCGCCCACCTTCACCGTGTAGGTGGCGGGGATACCGGTACCTGCCGAGCAGTCGTGCCACTCGGTCACGAGCGTGATTCGTCCGCTGTCGGGGTGCGGGGTATCGTGAATCGGGTCTTTCACGTCGCATCCGCCGAGGAGCAGGGCGGCGCACCCGAGTCGTGTGATGATTGTTTTTGTTGTCATAGGTTGTTTTTAGTTCGTCGAAAAAGTTTCATGAAGCTGTTTTTATATATAAGTGTTTTGTTCGCCGGGATAGCACCGCGTGCGGTGGTTCGAGAATGTAAAACTAAGTAAAAATAGAATCCACGGGGAGACAATTCAACAAAATATCACTTGCCAAATCGTAATAAGGGTATTTTTTTTCACTTGCCAAATCGTAATTTGGTGCAAAAAGGTAAAAACGCTCAATTTTGGGCTATAATAGTCGTTTTTTGACAAAAACGCGATGTATTTGAAGCGTGGATGTGTTTGCTGCCTGCCCGATAGCCATGACAGTGCTTGTACCCGTGCTTGTGTGAACCCGGAAAAGCGTCGAGCTGTCTGATTAACTAAATATGTTGTCGTAATGACGTTGTTATAACCTGCCTATAGCAGGTTATGAGCAGGTTTTAAGCAGGTTATGGGCAGGTTATGAAGGTTCCTAGCCCTTTGGTGGCGCGGGTTTCGAGAGGGTAAAACGGGAAAAAAAGTGTAAGTTGCTATAAAACAGAGTAATGTGTATTGTGTTTATTTTGGGTAATGTTGGGTTAAAATTAGACAAGTATTGTAAAAACAGCACAAAAGCATATTGATGTATTCATTGTTTTGTAATCTGATTGTTTTAATATTGCATCATGGTGTCGTTTGAAAAAAGAGGGCAAACGCAAGTTGCAGTGAAGATCCTTCAATCTAAAATAGACCGGAAAAGAAGCCGGGATACCGCCACCTTCAGCAATATCCCGGCTTTCCCGCTTCAGCGGCACGTTCATTTTCAATTTTCAATTTTCAATTTTCAATTGTCTCCCATCCTCCCCCGAGTGCCGAGTACAGACTGACCACGGAGAGGAGTTCGTCGCGGACGGCGTTGTTGAGGCTGATTTGGGCGTCGAAGTAACCGCGCTGGGCGTCGAGGACGTCGAGGTAGCTGATGACTCCGTTGATGTATTGCAGGGTGGCGAGTTCCATGTACGAGCGGGCGGCTTGTTCGAGCCGGGAGCGCGACTCGCGGATTTCGCGTATCTTGTAGAAGGTGGTGAGGGCGTTGTCGACTTCCTTGAATGCCGTGAGGACGGTTTGCTGGTAGTTGTACGTTTCAGCCTCCAGCGCGGCACGGGATGCCTTGAGTTTTGCCCGGTTGTTCCCGGCGTTCAGCAAGGGCGCGAGCAGTTTGCCGCCGACGTAAAAGTAAGGGGCGGAAAGAAAGTCGCTTAATTCACCTGCCTCGCGTCCGTAGCGGGCGGTGAGCGTCAGTTGCGGGAACATACTGGTGTAGGCGATACCGACCTTCGCGTTGGCTGCCTTCAGCTTGTATTCAGCCTGCCGCAAGTCGGGGCGGCGTTCCAGCAGGGTGGAGGGCAATCCCACGGGCAATTCGTGAGTCAGCGTTTGTTCGTCGATGTTCTTGCCGCGGGGAATGCGACCGGGGTAGTGTCCCGTGAGCAGGGAAATATCGTTTTCTTTCAGGCGTATTTTTCGCTCGAGGTCGGGTATGAGGGTGCGGGTCTTGGCAAGCTCCACTTCCGCCTGACGGTAAGCCGTTTCGGAAGTCAGTCCACCCTCGAAACGCAATTTGGCGAGGCGCACGCTTTCGACACGGGCGTCGTAGGTCTGCCGCACGATGCTCAGTTCCATGTCTAATGCCTGTAACTCGAAATAGGCTTGTGCCACTTGCGCCACGAGTGTCATTTGCATGGCTCGTTGTCCTTCCACGGTCTGGAGGTAGGCGGCAAGGCTGGCTTGTGAACCCCAGCGGAGTTTGCCCCAAAGGTCGAGTTCCCACGAGAGAACGGCTTCCGCGTTGAAAGTGTTGCCGGGGGAACGGTCGTATTCCCGTTCCGCCAGTCCGTCGGCACTGAGTTGCGGGAATAGTTTGGATTTTTCCACGCGGTGGGCGAAGCTGCTCTCTTTTACCCGTGCCGCCGCTGCCAGTAAATCCTTGTTATACGAGAGCGTGGTGCGTATCAGGCCTTGCAGCACGGTGTCCGTGTATATCTCCGGCCATTGGATGTCGGCGACCGTCCGCGTACCGGTGGCGGGCGTGTCGGCAATCTGTTCCGGCAGATCGAGTTCCGGTCGGGTGTATTCTTTGCCCAGCTTGCAGGAGGAAAAGAAGGTAGCTCCGACGAGGAAGAGGAGGGTTATGGTTGTATATTGTTTCATGGTGGTGTTTTTTAGTTTATAAGGTTTATAAAGTTTATAAGGTTCATAAGGTTCTATGGACCCCTGCGGGGCGCTTTGTCTACGGCAGCTTTCGCTGCCGTTAAACATTGTCCGAAGGACACCCGTCACTTTATGAACCTTATAAACTTTACGAACTCTCATCGTTTTTTCATTTTATGAACAACTTTTTCTATTTGCACGAAGAAGAACGGCACGAGGACGATACCCACGGTAATGGCGACGAGCATACCGAAGAAAATTCCGGTACCGATGGAGTGGCGGCTGGCTGAGCCGGGGCCGCTGGCGAGCACCATGGGGAGCATGCCCAGCACGAACGCGAGGGATGTCATCAATATGGGACGGAAGCGGGCACGCGCGGCAGTGAGTGCGGCGGTGACGGCACCGACTCCTTTGTCCACCTCTACTTTGGCAAATTCGACGATTAGGATGGCGTTTTTGGCGGCAAGACCGATCAGGGTTACCAACCCGATTTGGAAGTAGACGTCGTTTTCCAACCCGAACACCCACACGCCGAGGTACGCGCCCAAGGCGGCTATCGGCAGGGAGAGCAGCACGGCGACAGGCACCAGCCAACTCTCGTAGAGGGCGGCAAGGAAGAGGAACACGAAGATGAACACGAGTGCCATGACCATTCCGGTTTGTCCTTCTGCCTTTTTCTCTTGGAAGGACAGACCGCTCCACTCGAGCCCGATGTTGTCGGGGAGGTGCTGGCGGGCAATCCGTTCTATCGCCCGCATGGCGTCACCGGAGCTGTACCCGGGGGCTGCCTCGCCGTTCACGATGGCGTTCGTGAACATGTTGAAACGGCGGATGGAGCCGGGACCCGTGGTGTATTGCGGGGCACCGAGCGCGGTGAGGGGAACCATGTCGCCCGCGGAGGTCTTGACGAAGAACATGTTCAGGTTTTCCTTGTGCATCCGGTAGGGTGCCTCGGCTTGCAGGTACACTTTGTATACCCGGTTGAACATGTTGAAATCGTTGACGTATACCGAACCCGTGTACGCTTTCATGGTCGAGAATATATCCGCCAGCGGGATGCCGAGCAGTTGGGCTTTATCGCGGTCGACGTCGAAGTATAACTGCGGGATTTCCGCTTGCAGGGAGGAGGATACCCCGGCGAGAGCCTTGTCTTGTGCCGCGTATTTGAGCAAGGTGTCAACGGCGTCGACGAGGTTCTCGAAGGTGGCGCCGTTGCGGGCTTCCACTTGCAACTCGAAACCGCCGGACGCGCCCAAGCCGGGAATGATGGGCGGCGTGGAAAGGAATACCTGTGCTTCCGGGTACTTGAAGAATTCGGTGCGGATGTCGTCCATGACTTCTTTGAGGGACATATCGCCTTTCTTGCGTTCTTCCCACGGCTTGAGGATGACGGTCAGTTCGGCGCGCGATTGTGCCGTACCGACGCGGGGGCTGCTTCCCGTCACGTTCTGCACGTGGGCGACGGCGGGATGCTGCTTGATATATTCTATGGCCCGGTCGGTCACCTTACGCGTGCGTTCGAGCGTGGCGCCTTCCGGCAGTGCCAGTTCCACTTTGAAATACCCTTGGTCTTCCTCGGGTAGGAAACTGCCGGGAATTACCCGGTTAAGCACGAAGATAAAGACGATGGCGATGCCGAACCCGGCGACGATGCGGCGGGGGTGGGCGAGTGCCCGTTGCAGGAGGTGGATGTATTTGTGGTTACCGCGTGCCAACCAATCGTTGATTTTGCGGAACACGTAGCCTTTTTTGCCCGTGGAGGGGCGCAACAGCAGGGCGCACATGGCGGGGCTGAGCGTTAATGCCACGACCAGTGATATGAGCACGGACACGACGATAGTGATGGCAAACTGGCGGTAGAGCATCCCCGTGATGCCGGGCAGGAAGCTCACTGGCACGAACACGGCACCCAGCACGAGCGAGGTGGCGACGAGCGCTCCCGTCAGTTCTTTCATGGCTTTACCCGTTGCCTCGCGGGGGGACAGTCCTTCTTCTTCCATGATACGTTCCACGCCCTCGACGACGACGATGGCGTCATCGACGACGATACCGATAGCGAGTACCAGACCGAGCAGCGTCAGCATGTTGATGGAGAACCCGAACGCCAGCATGAACCCGAAGGTGCCGACCAGCGACACTGGAACCGCCACGAGCGGGATAAGGGATGCCCGCCAGCTTTGCAGCGACAGGAACACGACGAGAATCACGAGGAACAGTGCCTCGAACAAGGTTTTGTACACCTCGTGGATGGACTCGGCGATGTATGTGGTGACGTCGAACGGTATGTTGTATTCCAAGCCCTCGGGGAAGTCGCGGCTGATTTCTTCCATGGCTTTTTTCACGTTGTCGGCAACTTCCATGGCGTTGGCGCCGGGGAGCATGAAGATGCCGAGAATGGCGGCGTTCTCGCCATTGAGTCCGCTCTCCGTGTTGTAGGAACTCGCTTCCAGCGATACCCGCGCGATGTCCCGCAGGCGGATGATGGAACCGTCGGGGTTTGCCCGCACGACGATGTCTTCGAATTCTTCGACGGAGGACAGACGCCCGGGGGCGGTAATCGGGATGGTGATGTCGACGCCCGTCATGGGTTGTTGTCCCAGCACGCCCGCTGCCGACTCGCGGTTCTGGTCTTTAAGCACGTTTTGCAGGTCTTTGATGGTCAGCCCGAAGTTCGCCATACGGTCGGGGAGTATCCATATCTGCATGGCGTAGTAACGGCTGCCGATGTTGGATACCCGTCCCACGCCGGGGATACGTTTCAGCACGTCGAGCACGTTCATCGTGGCGAAGTTACTGAGGTATATTTCGTCGAAGCGGGGGTCTTCGGAGGTGAGCGCGAGTGTCATTAACTGGCTGGCGGATTGTTTTTCCACCTTGATGCCGTTTTGCACGACTTCGGCGGGGAGGCGCGATTCTGCCAGTTTCACCCGGTTCTGCACGTCCACTGCCGCCAGTTCGGCGTCGGTGGAGATGTCGAAAGTGATGGTGATGGACAAGCCTCCCGAGTTGGAACTGCTCGATTCCATGTATAGCATACCCGGCGTACCGTTCAACTCCTGCTCGATGGGTGTCGCCACGGCTTGTGACACGGTGACGGCACTTGCCCCGGGGTAAGATGCCGAGATTTTAACCACGGGCGGAGTGATTTGCGGGTATTGGTCAACGGGCAGCTGAAACAAACCGATGACGCCGACGATGACAATCAGTATGGAAAGTACCGCCGAGAAGATGGGGCGGTCGATAAAGAAGCCCGGTTTCATGGTTGTACCTCCTCTTCTTCTTTAATAGCGGCGTTGACCGGGTTCACGAGTGCTCCCGGGGTCAGCTTGTGGTAGCCTTCTATCACGACCAGTTCGTCGGGTCCCAGTCCGCGTTCCACGACGGTGGTGTTGTTCACCTCGGGACCTATTTCGATAAAGCGCTTTTCTGCCGTGCTATCCCTGCGCACGACGTAGATGTAGGCGCCGCCTTTCTCTATAATGACCGCTTTGGTGGGTACGACGATGGCGTTTTCCCGCACGTCGAGCAGTAGTTTCACTTTCGTGAATTGCCCCGGCAACAGCCTGCGTTCGGGGTTGGGTAATTCGGCACGCACGCCGAAAGTTCCCGTCTTCGGGTTTACCTGCGGGTCGGCGAAATCGACGATACCCGTCAGCGGGTAGACCGAGTTGTCGGCAAGGGTGATGGTCACGCTGGGTTGCCATGACCGGTTGACGTCTTTCTCCCCGAGGGTGACGTTGCGTTTTTGCCCTTTCAGGTAGTCGAGAGCCGGAAGGCTGAAGTCCACGAGCACCTCGTCGCTCTCCACGACAGTTGCCAGTTGGGATTTTCCGCCGGGACCGACAAGTGAACCGATGTCGGCGTAACGCTCGCTGATATACCCGTCGATGGGGGAGCGGACGGTGGTGTAGTCCAGTTCCAATTCCGCCTGTTTGAGGTCGGCCTCGCTCATGGCGACGTTTGCCTTGGCACTCTCGAGGGCGGCGACGGCGTTGTCCAAATCCAACTGGCTGGCGGCTTTCTGCTCGTACAACGGGCGCAACCGTTCCTCGTCACGTTCCGACTTGGCAGCCTGCGCCCGGTCTTTTGCCAGTTGCGCCTTTGCCTTGTCCACCCGTGCCCGGTACAAGTCGCTGTTTATCTTGAACAGGGGTTGTCCCCGCTTCACGCGTTTCCCTTCCTCGAAAAGCATCGCTTCGAGGTAACCTTCCACGCGCGCCCGGATTTCCACCGCACTTTTGGCGCGGATTTGCCCCACGTATTCACCGTAAATTTCTACATTGTCTGTTCCCGCTTTCTCTACCGTCACTATTTGCCGCACGGGTTCCTGCTTGTCTTTACACGCCCCGAACGCGACTGTTATCGCGAGAACTGTTACTGCATGTCTTACCTTCATATTCCTTATGGTTTTCATTTTGGCTTATTCTATTGAAAATTGTGTGCTAGTTTGTACGTTAAAATGTAAAAATAGGTTATTTTGTTGATAGACAATAAGTATTTTTCTTTTTTCCCTTGTCATGCTCCGAAAACGTAAATCGGGATATCGTGGAATTTTGCCACGGGGTGGGGAATATTCTTACCACAAGTGGAGGTGTGTCAAAACACACCTCCAGTTTATAAAGTTTATAAGGTTGAGCCTTCCGCTCTTAAAGTTCATAAAGTCAATTAATCATAAATCGTAAATAATGAATCATAAATTAATAACTCCCGAAGCTGAATGTCCCGATGCTTTCGTACACGATGCTGAGGATGCCCACGCAAAGGATACCGGCGCTACAAGCGAGTAAGCTGACGCGGGTGTATCCGTCGGAGCGGAATGATTCGATCGGCATCTCGCTCTTGTTGATGAACATGGCTTTTATCACGCGGAGATAGTAATAAAGCGAGATTACCGTGTTTATCAACGCGACAAATACCAACACGTAATATCCCTGTTCGGCGGCGGCAGCGAAGATGAAGAACTTGCTGAAGAATCCGGCGAACGGGGGGATACCTGCCAGCGAGAAGAGGGCAAGCATCATCACGAAACTGAGGCGGGGATTCGTGGAATAAAGCCCGTTGTAGTCGTCAATGGTGAGTTTGCCGGAGCGATGTTCCACGATAGCGATCACGCCGAATGCGGCGAGGTTGGAAAGCATGTATACCAGCACGTAGTACACCAATCCCGTCATACCCATTGCCGTGCCGCTGATGATGCCCAGCATGATGTATCCGGCTTGCGATATGGAGGAGTAAGCGAAGAAACGTTTCAGGTTCTGCTGCCGTAGCGCGAAGAAGTTTGCCAACGTGATGGAAGCGATGATAATCCAGTAGAGGATGCTTTGCCATTCATTCGCGAGTGGGGCGAATACTTTGTACAGGATTGCCATAAACACGAAGGCTGACGAACCTTTGGATATCACGGAGAGATATGCGGTGACACTTGTCGGGGCTCCCTCGTAAACGTCGGGCGTCCACTGGTGGAAGGGTACAAGCGAGAGTTTGAAACCGAGTCCCACGAAGAAGAACACGAACGCCATGAGCTGGATGAGGCTGCCGTTGAGTCCGGCGGGGATGTCCTCGAAATAGAGGGTTCCCGTGGTTCCGTATATCAGGGATATACCGTAGAGCGACAGTCCGGAAGCGAACACGGCGGTAAGAATGTATTTCGCGCCTGCCTCGGCGGATTTTTGCTTGTACTTGTCGAACGCGGCGAGGCAAGCCATAGGGATGGATGCCGTTTCCAGTCCGATGAAGAACATCAGGAAGTTGCCGGCGGAGATCATGAAATACATACCCAGTAAGGTTGCGAGGGTAATCATGTAAAATTCACCCCGGCGGATGATGGTGCGTTCGCTGGCGAGCCAGTTATTCGCCTGCATGAAGACAATCAACGTTCCGATGTTGAGGATGGTCTTCATGATACTACCCATGGGCAGGTTGTGATACATCCCCCCGAAAGCACTGATCTCGACGTTGGGCGAGAGGTTCAGCAGGGTATGGATTCCCACGAGTATGCAAGCGATAGGCTGAAAGTATTTCAGGCTTTTCGGGGAACCGAATATATCATAAACGAGGAGTATAACGATCACCGCGATGAGTGATACTTCCTCTTTCATTAGTAAGAAATTAGCGTAAACCATGTTGAATTGAGTTTATAAAGTTCATAAGGTTCATAAGGTTTATAAAGTTCGTGAGGTTCATGAAGTATTATATTTTCGGTAACTTTATGAACTTTATAAACTTTATGAACCTTATAAACCATATTAAATTTTAATATAACATCGTGATTACCGATTGTAATGATCCGCTGATCATGTCGGACAACCACAGGGGAGCCAGACCGATACCCGCGATGGCGATGATGAGCACGATGGTGGAAAAGCGCTCGTACCAGACGGCATCGGTGAGGGCGAGGTGGTGGTCGTTGACCACTTTCCCGTAAAGCAGTTTGCCGACAACCCGCAGGATGTACACCGCCGTGATGACGATGGACGTGCAGGCGATGAGCGTGAATACCCGGTGGAACGTGTCCGTGTTCTGGAACGCGCCGACGAATACGGTCATTTCCGCCACGAATCCGCTTAATCCCGGTAACCCGAGGGAAGCCAGACCGGCGATCACGTAACAGACACCGAGGAACGGCATGATACGCATCAATCCGCCCATCTCCCGGATGTCACGCGTGTGGGTACGTCCGTAGATCATACCGATAAGCGCGAAGAAGAGGGCTGTCATCAAACCGTGAGAGAGCATTTGCAGGACGGCTCCCGTCATGGCAGTCCGGTTCAGCATCAGTATGGCGAACAACACCAGTCCGCAGTGGCTCACCGAGGAGTAGGCGTTGATATATTTCAAGTCGGTTTGCACGATGGCGGAATAAGCACCGTAGACCACGCTGATACCCGTGAGGATGATAAATATCCACGAGAGTTCTTTGGCGGCTTCCGGCATCAAGTAGATAGCAACCCGGAAACACCCGTATCCACCGAGTTTCATCAATACTCCGGCGTGGAGCATGGAAACGGCAGTGGGAGCGGAGGCGTGACCGTCGGGTGACCACGTGTGGAACGGGAACAAGGCTCCCAGTACGCCGAATCCCACGAATACAAGCGGGAAGAACCAGCGTTGCAACGCTACCGGCATGGCGTGGTTTTGTGCTATCTCGAGCAGGTTCATGGACGGCATGCCCGATGCGGCGGAGTGGAAGTATATTCCCAGTATTCCCACGAGCAACAGGGCGGAACCACCCATAAGCATGAGGGTTAATTTCATCGCGGCATATTCCTTTTTACCGCTGCCCCATACCCCGATCAACAGGTACATGGGAATCAACGCTACCTCGTAGAACATGAACATGGTAAAGAGGTCTATCGAGATAAAGAACCCGAATACCCCGACGGACAGGAGATAAAACCAGAGGAAGTATTCCTTTTGCAGAAATTCCATTTTCCACGAGGCGAATGTTCCGGTGAACACGATAATGGCAGAGAGTAGCAACATGGCTACCGATATGCCGTCCACCCCGACAGAATAATGAATATTTAACGGGGCATACCACACCGTGTCGGCGGTGAATAACATCTCGGCCGTGTTGCCGGCTCCTCGTTCTCCCAGATAAGCGAACACCAATCCCACGGCGAGAACCAACAACAGCGAGGCTCCCGTGGCAACCGCTACACGAATCTGTTGCAGGTTCTTCGAGAAGAAAAGCCCGCACATCGTGAGGATTGGTATTAGAACGAATAAGGATAAGAAGTTCATATTTATTAATTTTAGATTTCTTGATTTTAGATTTTAGATTTCTCCCCACTTGCTAACGCTTCTTTCATTTTCAATTTTCAATTCTCCATTTTCAATTAAATCAATACCAGTATTAATATGAATACCGTACCGAGCAGGATCACGTAAGCGTATTGCTGTACCTGACCGGATTGTAAGCCGCGGATATTGTAAGATACCCATTGTGACATGGCGGCGAGGCCGTTGAGGGCGCCGTCGATGACATGGCGGTCGAACCAAGCGAGGGGACGGGAAATACAGTTGAAGATGACGCGCTTCGTGATGAAGAGGTACAATTCATCCATGTAGAACCGTCGGTATGCCGCGCGGTGCAGTCCGCCAAACGTCGTTGCCAGACGATCGGGTATCGGGTTGGGTTTCCGGTAGAAGAACGTTGCCAGCGCGATGGAGAGGCATGCCACGACGATACTGGTGATTGCTACCGTCCAGTCGAGGTGGATGATGTATTCCTGACCATTGCTGCTGACGAACTTACCGAAAGGTATAAATCCGGCAAAAAGGGTAACCGCGGCAAGGAACACGAGCGGCAGTGTCATGGACTTCGGCGCCTCGTGCGGGGTATGTTCGTGCGTGCTTTCTTTGCCCCAGAATATATTGTAATACAACCGGAACATGTAGAAAGCGGTGAGGGCGGCGATGAAGCTCATCACGACTCCCATGACCGGACTGAACATGAACGCGGCAGCGAGTATCTCGTCTTTACTGAAAAAGCCCGAGAACGGCGGAATACCCGATATGGCAAGGCATGCCACGAGGAACGTGATGTGTGTCACGGGCAGGTACTTGCGCAGACCGCCCATGTGGCTCATCTCGTTGCTGTGCACGGCATGGATGATAGCACCCGCGCCGAGGAACAGGAGCGCCTTGAACATGGCGTGCGTGAACAGGTGGAACATGGAAGCCATGTATCCCAACCCGGCGTGACCGTCCATGCCGGAAACCCCGAGGGCAACCATCATGAAACCGATTTGTGATATCGTGGAGAAAGCGAGTACCCGCTTGATGTCTGTCTGCACGCAGGCAACGACGGCGGCATAGAGCGAGGTGACAGCCCCGACCACGGCTATGAGCACGAGTACATCCGGTGCTTCAAAGAAATAGACCGGGAATAGACGCGCCACGAGGAATACCCCGGCAACCACCATGGTGGCGGCGTGTATCAACGCGGACACGGGCGTCGGACCTTCCATGGCGTCCGGCAGCCAGATATGTAACGGGAACATGGCGGATTTTCCGGCACCACCCATGAATATCAGTGCCATCGCCCAACTCATGACGGAGCAACCCATGAAGGTGGTTCCGGCAGCCCCGGCGAAGATGGAGGTATCGCCGGAGGTGAGTATCTCGAACGAGAATGTTTTCGTGTAGAAGGATAATAACAGTATCCCGATAAGAAAGCCGAGGTCGGCGAACCGGGTGACGATAAAGGCTTTTTTGGAAGCCGCCACCGCCTCGGGTTTCGTGTAGTAGAACCCGATCAGCAGGTAGGAAGATACTCCCACCAGTTCCCAGAAGATATACATCTGGAAAATATTCGTGGCAACGACCAATCCCAGCATGGAGAAACTGAAAAGAGAGAGGAACGCGTAGTAACGTTGGAAACCTCTTTCCCCGTGCATGTAGCCCAAGCTGTATATATGTACCATGAGCGACACGGTGGTGATGACAACAAGCATCATGACCGAGATCGGATCGAGCAGAATACCGAGGTCTATGTGCAGGTATTGCGTGAAACGCAGCCATTCGAAATTAAACGGAATGACGGGAGCATGTATCCCGTCTACCCGCGGCATCGTGAAGTATTGCCACGCCGTGGTATAAGCCAGCAGGGCTGCCACGGCTATCGATAACGTCCCGATGTATCCGGCAACCGCGGACTTTAATCTCGTCCCCAGAAGCCCTAACGCCAGAAACGTTAGTAACGGTAGTATTAATATGAGTGCTGTATATTCCATGTTTTAATTTTAGATTTCTTGATTTATGATTTTAGATTGTTATTCGTAAATCGTAATTCATAAATTAATATTAGTGTTTCATCTCACTCAAATTCTTTACCTGTATATTCCGGATGTTCCGGTATATATTGATAATGATAGCTATTGCCACTGCCGTTTCGCAAGCGGATACCCCGATGGCGAACAGCGTGAAGAAAAAGCCTTCCATCTGATCGGGAAAGAGATAGCGGTTGAACACGGCGAAGTTAATATCTACCGAGTTTAGTATCAGCTCGATGGAGATCAATACTGCCAGCAGGTTTCTCCGGGTGATAAAACCGTAGATTCCCGCGAAAAGCATGATCGTGCTGATCACCAAGTAATATTCCATGTGTAGTTCCATATTCTAATTTTAGATTTATCGATTTTAGATTTTAGATTCCCGCCGCACGAGCTAACGCATGTTTCATCGTTTTCGTGCTATCATGATTCCACCGATGATACATGTCAGCAAAAGGATACTGATGGCCTCGAAGGGGAGGAGGTATTGGTATTTCTCCGTACCCATGAGGGCGTTTCCTATGACCTTCATGTTGATCTCGCCTCCCGTGAAACGGGACGGACCGAACGAGTGGGTCAACGTGATGTAGACGCATATAACAGCACCTGCCAGAGCCGTGAGCAGCCCGGCAAACATCTTGCTGTTTTTCAGTTTAGTGACCTTCGTCTTATCGACTGTTGTCAGCAATATCGAGAAGACGTACAAAATGATGATACCCCCGGCGTAGATCGTTAGTTGGACCGCACCGAGAAAGGAGTATTCCAGCTGGAAATATATACCGGCAGTGGCGAAAAGCACAAAAAGCAGGTATGTCGCCGATCTCAGGATCCGGTTGGTCGTCACGGTCAAGATTGAAAAGACAACGATAATCGATGCCAAGATGAAAAAGACCGTTTCTTGTAATTCTGCTGTACTCATGTATTAATTTTAGATTTATGATTTATGATTTATGATTTCCTCCCGCTTGCTATCACTTTTTTCATTTTCAATTTTCAATTCTCCATTTTCAATTGAATTGTCGTGAAGCATTTTCACCAGCTTATCTCTCGTGAATACCGCGTGTTCGAACGTGGGTACGAAGTGAATGGCGCCTTGCGGGCACATTTTCACACAGAGTTGGCAGAACATACAGCTACCCAGATCGTAGCGATATTTTACCAATACTTTTTTCTTTTTCCCAGCCTCGTCCGTGACGGATTCGGAAGTAATCTTGATCGTGCCGTTCGGGCAATTCATCTCGCAAATACCGCAAGCGATGCACTTGTGGTTACCGTGTTCGTCATGTGGCATCACCAGTTCACCGCGGAAACGGTCGAACATCTTCAATGTCGCCCGGTTCTCCGGGTACTGTTCGGTCGTTTTCTTGGTGAAAAACTCCCGGAGCGTTGCTTTCATTCCCGTCAGTAACGAGAACAAACCCTTGAAGAACGTGCTAAAATATCTTGCTATACTATTCATGATCTTTTCTTTAAAAATGTAGTTTGAATACCACCACGATGACCATAAGGAACAGGTTGAGCAGGTTGAGCGGCAGCAGATAGCGCCACTCCAACCGGAGCAACTGGTCGATGCGCAATCGCGGGAATGTCCATTTGAACCACATGATAATGAATATAATTACACCTGTTTTACCGAAGAACCAAACGATGGACGGAATGTAGTCCATGATTCGGTTGAAACTTTCCCAACCGGGAACGTGCAACGGCATCCAACCACCCAGAAACAACGTGGTTGCCACGGAAGCTACCACGAACATATTCAAGTACTCGGCAAGGTAAAAGAAGCCGAAGTGCATACCCGAATATTCGGTATGATACCCTGCCGTCAATTCGGAATCAGCTTCCGGTAAGTCGAAGGGACCCCGGTTCGTTTCGGCTGTTCCGGCAATCAGGTAAACGATAAACGCGATACATGCCGGGATATGTCCCTTGAAGAGCAGCCAGCCGTCAGCCTGTCCTTCCACTATGGTGGAGAGTTGCATACTTCCGGTAAAGACAACCACCGTGAGGATCGACAACCCGATTGACAATTCGTAGCTGATCATCTGCGCGCCGCTTCGCATGGCTCCGATCAACGAGTATTTGTTGTTACTGGCCCATCCGGCAAGCAGGATTCCCACGATACCGATGGATGAAACGGCGATCAGGAAGAATATTCCCACGTTGAAGTCTATCACGTGCAGTCCCTTGGCAAACGGGATACACCCGAAAGCAAGTACCGACGCGACGATCACCACGAAAGGAGCGAGGTTGAAAAGGAAGCGGTCAATATGGTTGATTTCTATCAATTCCTTGGTCAGCATCTTGATCATATCGGCGACACTCTGTATCGTCCCGTAAGGTCCTACGCGGTTCGGTCCGATACGGCATTGAAAAAAGGCACAAACTTTACGTTCCACGTAAATCAGTACCAACGCGATAAGGGCATACCCCAGCAACAGGCACAACCCGATGAGTATACACTCTACCAGTGTCGCCGCCGCTTGAGGAAGGTAACTTCTCAGAAGTTCATCTACCCAGTGTGTTATTGTTGCAAAGTCAAACATGTACTAATTTTAGATTTAATGATTTTAGATTCCCACTGCACAGCCCACGTTCTTTCTAATCCTAAAATCTTTTTTCATTTTCAATTTTCAATTCTCAATTTTCAATTGTTTGCTATCTGTCCAAGTCCGGTACCACGTAGTCCAGAGTTCCGCCGATGGCGATCAAGTCGGCAATCTTGTTGCCTTTTGTCAATTGATCGACGATGGACACGAGGGGCAGACAGGGGGAGCGGAATTTCATCCGGTAGGGATATTTGTCACCCCGGCTCTCGATGTATACTCCGAACTCGCCCCGGCTTGCTTCGACGCTCTTGAAATAGCGACCTTCCGGCAGTTTGATCAGCGGTTTGGTCTTCACGGCGTAGTCGCCCTCCGGGATGTTATCCACAAGTTGCTCAAGGATATGCAGGGATTCCATGATTTCCTCGATGCGCACGATATAACGGGAGAACGAATCTCCCTCGTGGTGGATGATCTCCTTGAAATCTACCTTGTCGTATACCCCGTAAGGCGTGTGCTTGCGGACATCGCATGACCACCCGGCGGCACGTCCGGTCGGTCCGGTAGCCCCGTAAGCGATGGCGTTTTCCCGGGTAAGGATACCCACGCCTTTCAGACGTTGTTGGGCGATCACGTTGCCCGTGAATACTTCGTGGTATTCCTTGATCATCGGGGGAAGGTACTTGATAAATTCTTTCACGCGACGTATCAAGTTCGGGTGAATATCCGCCATCACTCCGCCGATCACGTTGTAATTCTGGATTAAGCGTCCCCCGGTGGTTTCCTCCATGATGTCGAGAACCTTTTCGCGGTCACGGAAACCGTAGAAGAAAGCGGTCAACGCACCCATGTCCATACAGAGGGTAGACCAGAACAACAGGTGGGAAGAAAGACGGTTCAACTCGTCCATGATCGTGCGGATATATTTCACTCGCTCGGGTATCTCCAGTCCCATGGCTTCCTCGATACACATGCATAGCGCGTGGCGGTTCTGGTGTGCCGCGAGGTAATCCAGCCGGTCGGTCAACGCCAGCGTTTGCGGGTAAGTCAGGCTCTCGCACAATTTCTCGATGCCCCGGTGGATATAACCGCAGTTCACGTCCACTTTTTTCACGATCTCGCCTTCCAGCGATACGCGGAAACGGAGAACCCCGTGTGTGGCGGGATGCTGCGGTCCGATGTTCACCACGTACTCGTCTTCCTCGAAAAGAATATTTTCCTTTTCGCTCACTTCGCCCCCGTGCGAGTCTGCCTCGAACGTGGGCATAGTGTCAAATGTTTCCTCGCTATACAACCGTACCGGGTTTATTTCCGGGTTGGCGTCGTAGTCTTTGCGCAAGGGATAGCCCACCCAGTCGTTACGTAGGAACAAACGCCGCATATCGGGATGGTTGATAAACCGGATACCGAGGAAGTCGTACACTTCCCGTTCGTTCAAGTTTGCCGTTTCCCAGATATCCGCCACCGTGGGTAATTCCGGGTTTTCCCGGTCGGTAGTGAATGTTTTCAAGAAAATCTTGTGCTCGTGTTTCGTGGATTGCAATAAGCTGGTCACGCCTAGCGAATCGCCCCAGTCTACCCCCGTCATGCAGATCATGAAATCGAAAGCCAGCCCCTCGTCGTTCTTTAAACGTAGGGCTACTTCCCGGTAACGTGCCGCTTCTACCGTCAGGGTAGGAATGGCACCTTCCTCGATGATTGCTTCCGGGTATATATTTTTAATCAAATCAATCATAAATCAAGAAATCATAAATCGTAAGTTACTCCATCTCTTTCTTTTCCTTCCTGTTCTTTCCGCCCAAGAATTTCTCTACTTTTACTTTCCGTTGCAGTTGTATCATCCCGTACAGCAGTGCCTCCGGTCGGGGAGGGCATCCGGGGATGTACACGTCCACCGGGAGTATGGTATCCACGCCTTGCACCACGTGATAGGAATTGCGGAACGGACCGCCCGACACGGCACAGCCGCCCACGGCAATCACGTATTTCGGTTCTGCCATCTGGTCATAGAGGCGTTTCAACACGGGAGCCATCTTATGCACGATTGTTCCGGCAACCATGATAAAGTCGGCTTGCCGGGGACTGGCGCGCGTCACTTCAAACCCGAAGCGGGAGAAATCGTAACGTGCCGCACCCACTGCCATAAATTCAATACCGCAGCAGCTTGTCGCGAATGTAAGCGGCCATAGGGAATTCGAGCGTCCCCAATTAATAACTTCGTCGAGGCATCCCACCACCACGTTGGTGCCGGACGCGTGCAATTGTTCAAGATACTCGTTATCGTTGAACTCTTCATATTTCATGGATTTGATTTTTACTTCCATTCCAAAGCTCCTTTCTTCCACGCGTAAGCCAATCCCAAGATCAGGACCAGCATGAAAAACAATACATTCAGCAACCCGTCGATACCCGCGTCCTGTACGGTGACTGCCCACGGGTAGAGGAACACGGTTTCCACGTCGAACATCAGGAACAGGATGGCAAACAGGTAGTATCCCGCCTTGAATTGCATCCACGACTTCCCTCGCGTAGGCACGCCGCACTCGTAGGCTTCTCCCTTCTGCTTGTTGTAAGAGCGGGGGGATATGAGCCGGGCAATACCCAAGGCGGCAACTACCAGCACGATAGCCGTGATTAATACGACCACAAATAATGTAAGATTCATAATATAAAAAAAATTACAGATTACAAGTTATGGGTTACAAGTCGAAAAGTTACAAGTAATACCGCGAGTTGCAAACTTGTAACTTGCAGCCCGCGGAGCCGGAGGCTCCACTTGTACCTTGGTTAGCGTCAGCTAAACAATAATCTTTCTTAGGGCAAAGACGTAATATTTGGTTTTACCTAAAGTCGAATAGGGATGAAAATACCAGTTCCGCTTGGAATGTCCGGAATCGGTGATATGATCTTTATTAAATCTCTGTATGAAAAACAACACGAGATAGGTTTTCGTGTCCGGCGTGAAATGTGTACTTCCAAGAATGATTTCACACTCTTCCGTGAGAAACGCGATGAATGAAACGGGCGATGAGGTATCGTATATCTCATGCCTGCATGAGCCTCCCGTGCGGATCTCCTGTAAAGGCAATTCCTGCCCCGAAGCCGGTGTAACACTCAGTCCGGCAAACGTTAATAACAGGATTAATATACTACTCTTCAACACATTCTGCATACTATTTCTTAACTAAAGGCACGCGAATATAAGCTAATTTTAAATCAAGGTTGAATATCGCGTGATAAAGAATGTTAATCTTTCATTCTTCGACGAAACCTTTCAAATGTAAAAGATGGTTGTCGGGAACGGTGTTGCATGTCAACTCCACGCTTTTGTTGAACTGTCCGAGCGAGTTCGGGGTGAACGACACGGTTAGCGAGTCCGTTTGCCCCGGCGCTACCGGGCGTTTGTTCCATTTTACTTCGGCACACCCGCACGATGAAACGGCGTTCTTTATAATCAACGGATGTTCCCCCGTGTTACGAAACCGTACCACGGCACGTTTTATTTCCGCGTAGGGAAATGTCCCGAAATCCACGCTGTCTTTCAAGAATACCACGGTAGTTTTGGGTACATTCTTCCCGGTAAGCGATTCGCTGTTTCTCTGCCGGAGATAAATTCCTCCGGCGATCAGGATACTTGTTACGAGTGTAATAACTATACCTTTCTTTTTCATGGAAGTTTATTTTGCCTTCGGCAAGTTGCAGGTTGCAAGTTGCATTTGCCTTCGGCAGGTTACAAGTTATTTTTCTAGCGTTCATGACTGTATTCCAGCTCCTCCTCTGTTTATAGAGGAAACCAGCGATTAAGCGAGGGCAGAAAGAGAGCAAGCTCTCAGTTTGCCGAGCGGGAGCTGGTTCGAGACCGGCTTCCGGGCTCACTTGGCTGCGAAGCAGACGGAGGAGTTTTCGTCCGGGGTAAAGATAATGAATGTTTATAAACTTTCACGTTCCCTCGTGTTGTAATTCCCTCGTTTTTTACTAATTTTGTATCCACAAACAATCAATATATATGAGTGATACAATCCATCATGAATGCGGCATCGCACTGATTCGCTTATTGAAGCCGTTGGATTATTACCAGAAGAAATACGGCTCTTATCTTTACGGTTTAAATCGGTTATACATTTTAATGGAGAAACAACGCAACCGCGGACAAGACGGTGCGGGAGTTGTTGGAGTGAAGCTCGACATGGAGCCGGGCTACAAGTACATGGACCGCGCCCGGTCGTGTGACGCTAACCCCATACAAGAGGTGTTTGACAAGATACACGCTAATTTTCCTCCCGACCTCACGAGTGAAAAAGACGCGGATTGGGCGAAACAGAACTTGCCTTTCGTGTCGGAAGTTTACCTCGGGCATTTGCGTTATGCCACTTTCGGGAAGAATAATATAGACTATGTCCACCCGCTGAAACGGGCGAGCAACTGGCGGAGCCACAATCTGGCTCTGGCGGCAAACTTCAACTTGACGAACGTCGACGAGTTGTTCGACAGCCTAATCCGGGCGGGACAACACCCGCGGAACTATTCCGACACGGTGACTTTGCTCGAGAAGGTGGGCTATTTCCTCGACGACGAGATACAGGACCTTTACCATTATTTCAAGGAAAAAGGGTTTTCCAAGCAGGAGATTACCCCGTTGATCGAGCAGGCAATCGACCTGCCCGGCGTGTTGGCACGGAGCAGTGCCGATTGGGACGGGGGATATGCCGTGGCGGGCGTACTCGGTCATGGCGATGCTTTCGTGGCTCGTGACCCGTGGGGGATTCGTCCGGCGTATTATTACAAGGACGACGAGGTGGTAGTGGTCGCCTCGGAAGGTTCGGTGATACAGACAGCCTTCCAAGGGATGAACATGAACATACAGGAGATCAAACCGGGATATGCTTTGATTATCAAGAAAGACGGTACTGTTACCGAAGAACTCGTGCGCGAGCCGAAAAAGCGGAGCAGCTGTTCTTTCGAACGTATCTACTTCTCCCGCGGGAATGACAGGAATATCTATCAAGAGCGTAAGAAATTGGGAGAGTTACTGACGCCGCAATTGATTCGTGCGGTGGATGGTGATCTCGATAACACGGTGTTTTCTTTTATCCCCAACACGGCGGAAACATCTTTCTACGGCATGGTGAAGGGGATACAGCAATACATGGTGGAGGAGAAGAAGCGCCAGATACGCGAGGGCAAAGCCTCGTGGTGCGAGGAGACGCTGGATGCCATCATTTGCCGGGAACCCCGTATAGAAAAGATCGTGATTAAGGATGCCAAGCTGCGTACCTTTATCACTTCCGATTCCGGGCGCGACGGTCTGGTAGGACACGTTTACGATGTTACCTATGGGGCGGTCAGTGAAAACGACAACCTCGTGGTGATTGACGATTCCATCGTGCGCGGAACCACGCTCCGGCGGAGTATCCTGCGTATCCTCGATCAACTGGGACCTCGGCGCATCGTGGTGGTTTCTTCCGCCCCGCAAATCCGTTATCCCGACTGCTACGGTATCGACATGACGCGCATGAACGAGTTTATAGCTTTCAATGCCGCTATCGAGCTTATCCGCGAGCGGGGAATGGAGAATCTGATCGACGAGGTGTACAAGGATTGTAAGGCGCAGCAAGGATTACCGAAGGAAGAGATCGTGAACCACGTGAAACGAATATACGCACCCTTTACCGACGAGGAAATTTCCGATAAGATCGCACAAATGGTACGTGACGAACGCTTGCACGCCGAGGTGAAAGTGGTATTCCAGACCGTCGAGAACCTGCACCTTGCTTGTCCTAACGACACGGGCGACTGGTATTTCACGGGCAATTACCCCACTCCCGGCGGAAACAAGGTGGTCAATACCGCCTTTATTAACTGGGTGGAGGGACGTGACGAGAGATCTTATTAATTTTAGATTTTAGATTTTAAATTTTAGATTGAATGATCTGGCTAATTTTAGATTGAAAAGTTTCCCGAAGCAAGGTGGTATTATCTTTGGGAAAAGAACTGGCTTCTCTTTGCGGCAGATGGACGATAGGAGATATTTGATTCCTTACCCGGCGGACGGGCGAGTTGGTAAAATCGGCATTGAGTTTAGTGTCGCGGAGCGAGGCTTATTTGATTGTAATGGCCTTCTTTTCAGTCATGTCGGCACTGCGGGAAATTGCAATAGGCATTTTTGGACCGGGTATTAAAGGGCTGTATTCCAAGACGTGACGTACACGGGTACGTTGGTCGTTCGTGAAGCGGTTTTTCTCGCTGAAGTCATAATCCATGATATTGGTGGACGTGAAAGGAGCCCCGTTACGATCGGTGCGTTGAATGGCTTGCGACCATGGTGTATTTTGATTCCATTTATCCATGTATTCTTGGCGGTTATAATCGGGGGTGTCGTCGCAGTAGTCCGATTCCACTGCCTCACCGATGGAGAAAACGTGGTATAAACCAAGATAGTGTCCCAGTTCGTGGGTAAGTGTGGTCGCCATGATGTCTTGAGAGCTATTAGGAGCATAAACTAGGAGTTTATTTATATAACGGTTGTTTAATGCCACTCCATATACTTGTTTCGTGGGAAGTTTAGTGTAATAGCTATCCGAGGGGGTGAGTCCGGCTAAGGAGTGGGAGCTGGGCGTGAACGGTAGAAAGCTGATCCCCGTTGTACTTCCGTCTGATTCGGAGAACTCGAAAAGAAATACATTGATATAATTATTCGGGTCCCACATGAGATGGATGTCCCCGTATTGGTTTTCAAGGAATTTTTCGCATTCCATGGTGTAATTCGTGTAGCGTTGTACACGGTGGATTCCGGCTTCGTCAAGTGGATTACCGTCCGGATCGCGGGTGGCAAGTTCGAACGTGAGGTTCATGTCACCGCCTTGTCCGTCATAATTCCGGTAGTAACTGTTTGCCGCATCGAGGAGTTCTTCTATCCTGTTTGCCGGGATATTTTGGTACGGGTTCCCGGGATTTAAATAGAGGACGTGGAAGATAACTGGGAGACGGAAATGGTATTCGCCGTCCCGTTTTGCCTGACGGATGGTTATATCTGTTTTGCTTCCGCTTTTATTAGCGAGGGAGAGGGTGACGGAACGTTGATCGGGTGCGATATTGGGAGTAATGGTGATGATCAGTGAGTCACCGGAATCCCCGTTGAGTTGTCGGGTGGAGCACCAGCGCTCGGCACCTGATACCGTCCAATCCGAATTGCTGTTTACCCCGATACGGAGAACGTGTTCGTTATTATCCAGATTGTAAGTGTTGTCGGAAGATAATTCAAGACTATCGTTATCATCTTTCGAGCAAGCGGCGAGGACGACGAGAAAGAGTGTCCAGTATATTAGTTTTTTCATATTATCTTTTCATGTAACGATCCATTTCCCGTTTGGCGTCTTTTTGTTTGAGGGTTTCCCGTTTGTCGTATTCTTTCTTTCCGCGGGCGAGGGCGATGCGTAGTTTGGCGATGCCTTTCTCGTTGAGGAAGAGGCGGAAAGGGACGATGGTGAGTCCCGATTCTTTGGTCTTGCGTTCGAGTTTCACGAGTTCCTTGTGCTGCAACAGAAGTTTGCGGTCACGGCGCTCGATGTGGTTGTAGTAGGTGCCCAGTTTGTATTCGGCGACGTACATGCCCTTAACCCACAATTCCCCGTTGTGGAAGTAGCAATAGGCGTCGACGAGGCTGGCTTTGCCGGCACGGATAGATTTGATTTCCGTTCCCGTCAGCACGATGCCGGCGGTGTATTCCTCTAGAAATTCGTAGTCGAAGGAGGCTCTTTTGTTTTTTATATTGATGTCGTTCTGCATATTTTTATATATTAAGCGTGATGGTGGGAACACGGAATATGATTACCAGTAACCGTTGTATGATCATCGGCGAAACGATGAGCAACAGTCCCACGATAACAAGGGTACTTTTGCGAAGTTGTACGTTGAGTCCGCCCATTTGGTTTATGCCGACGTATAACGTGCGGAGGCAAAGCAGGCTAAGCAAGCCGGTCAGCTGTCCGAGAAAACCTTCGGGCATTCCTTGCGAGAGGCAATGAAAAACGATGAAGATACCCGAACAGTAGACTGAAAGACGAATGGCTACCTCGTTGGCTTCCGTGATTTTGTCCGTGAGATACTCGCGGCTTACCCGATACGTGGCGTAAGCACCTCCAACGGAGGCGACCAAAGTAATGGCAGCTATGGCGAAAGCGTAGAAAGGCGGGGTGTGCAGCAGTTGCAGGAGGAACGTGCAGACGGAACCCGCTACCGCCAAGGGGATAAGGTAACCCCGGAAAACATCCGTGCCATTCATGTTTTCCCGTTTCACCGCCCGCCACTCCGTTTCCGGGTGGAACAGCATTTCCCGTGTTCTGGCGTATATACCTCTGATATCCGATCTTTTTATCATATCGCGAAAGTACGAATTAATTTTAGATTTTAGATTCTATCGATTCGGTGATTTAGTGATTTCGGATTCGGTGATTGGGAATTAATAAATCGTGATAATATTGTAACATATTTTTCTTTAATTTCGTTAGTGTTAAACGTGAGTAAGTTTAGCGGAAAGCGATTGCGGCGGGAGATAATGACGAATTTTAATCTTTAAAATGATGTATATGGAAACGTTGTACGCGGCATTACCGATTATTATTTTGATTATTCTGATGGGAGTGATGAAAGTTTCCGGTGATAAAAGTAGTGTGATAACGCTGTTTATCACGGCATTTTTGGCATTGTTCGCTTTTAATTTATCGGTGCCGGACACGATTAATTCTTTTCTTTACGGGATGCTGAAAGCGTTGATTCCTATTTTGTTTATTATACTGATGGCGATATACAGTTATAACGTGCTGTTGCAAACGAAGAAGATAGAGGTGTTGAAGCAACAGTTTTCTGCTATATCGGTGGACAAAAGCGTGCAGGTGTTGCTGATCACGTGGGGATTCGGGGGATTGCTGGAAGGTATGGCGGGTTTCGGGACGGCGGTGGCTATCCCGGCGGCGATATTGATCAGCCTCGGGTTCAAGCCGATGTTCTCGGCGGTGGTCAGTTTGATAGCCAACAGTGTTCCGACGGCATTCGGGGCGGTGGGAGTTCCGGTAATCGTGCTGGCACAGGAAACGGGGTTGCCCGTGATCCCGTTGAGTACGGCGGTGGTATTGCAGTTGTCGGTGTTGATGTTGCTGGTGCCTTTCGTGATCACGTTTTTAGCCGATCCCCGGTTGAAGGCGTTGCCGAAAAACCTGTTATTGAGTTTGTCGGTGGGAGTGGTGTCGTTGGTGGCTCAGTATCTTGCCGCTCACTATATCGGGGCGGAAACTCCCGCTATTATCGGTAGTATTGCCGCCATTATCGTGATTATTCTGCTTGGGAAATTGATTGACAGGGGGAAAGAGAAACCCGCGGGGATGATTTATTCCGGCGGAGAGATTGCACGGGCATGGATGGTGTACGTGTTGATCATGGCACTTGTACTGGTTACGAGTCCGCTGTTTCCCGTTATCCGGGAGGCATTGCAGTCTGTATTGGTTTCCACGGTGCATATTACGATACGCGGAGAGGTGAAAGTGTACACGATACAGTGGTTGATACAAGGTGGTGTGTTGCTTTTTATCGGTTCCTTTGTCGGCGGGTTGATTCAAGGCGGAAAGGCGGGAGCTTTGCTCGTGCTGTTGTGGCGGTCGGTTGTGCAGTTACGCAAGACGATCGTGACGGTAATCTGTCTGGTGGGATTCTCTTCCATCATGGAAACGTCGGGGATGATCAACCAGTTGGCGGTGGCTCTTGCTGCCGCGACGGGTGCGCTCTACCCGTTGTTTGCACCCATGATCGGGGCATTGGGAACCTTCTTGACGGGTAGTGATACATCGGCAAACATCCTGTTCGGTAAATTGCAGGCCGGGGTTGCCGCGCACACGGGAGTCGATCCCACGTGGTTGTCGGCGGCGAACACGGCGGGAGCCACGGGAGGAAAGATTATTTCCCCGCAAAGTATCGCTATCGCCACGTCCGCCTGCGACCAGCAGGGACAGGAGGGAAGCATATTGAAAGCGGCCATTCCTTACGCGCTGGCTTATGTTATTATTGCCGGGGTGGTAGTGTATCTTTTTGCATGATGGGAAAGCCGGCAAGTTGTAACTTGCCGAAGGCAAATGAAACTTGTAACTAATATTATATATTATGAAGATTGGATTATTTATTCCCTGTTACATCAACGCGATCTATCCCGGCGTGGGGGTAGCGTCGTATAAATTATTGAAGTCGCTGGGGTTAGATGTTGATTACCCGTTGGATCAGACGTGCTGCGGGCAACCCATGGCGAATGGCGGATTCCAGAAGGATTCCGCGAAGTTGGCGGGGCGAATGGAACAGTTGTTCGAGAAATATGACTACGTGGTGGGTCCCTCGGCAAGTTGCGTGGTTTTCGTGAAAGAGCATTACCCGACACTGTTGCACAAGGAGGAACACGCTTGTATCAGCAGTAGGATATACGAGATATGCGAGTTCCTGCACGACGTGGTGAAAGTGGATAAGCTGGATACCCGTTTCCCGCACAAGGTGAGTATTCATAACAGTTGCCACGGGGAGAGGTTGCTGCATCTTTCGTCACCGAGCGAGTTGGTGATACCCCGCTACTCGAAGCTGAGGGATTTGTTGTCACTGGTAAAGGACGTGGAGGTGTTCGAGCCGAAACGTGTGGATGAATGTTGCGGTTTCGGGGGAATGTTTGCCGTGGAAGAAGCGGCTACTTCCGTTTGCATGGGACAGGACAAGGTACGTGATCATATATCCACCGGGGCGGAATACATCACGGGTGCCGACAGTTCGTGCCTGATGCACATGGAGGGGATTATCCGCCGGGAGAAGTTGCCGATAAAGACGATACACGTGGTGGAGATTTTAGGTAATGGTCTGTAAAGTCTATAAGGTCCATAAAGTCCGTAAGGTCATGGTGTCCTTCGGACTTTATAGACTTTATGGACCTTATGGACTATTTATAAATAACGTAAATCTAAATATTATGAGTTCACACGCTAAAGCAGCCAAGAAGTTTATCGCGGACAAGGAGAGGACGGCATGGCACGATCAGGCGCTCTACTTCGTGCGGGAGAAAAGAGACAAAATGGCGAACGATGTACCCGAATGGGAGGCGTTGCGGGAAATGGCGAGTCAGATGAAACGCCACACGATCAGTAATCTGGGGTATTATCTCGATATGTTCGAGAGAAACGCCACTGCGAACGGTATACACGTGCATTGGGCGAAGGATGCCGAGGAGCACAACCGTATCGTGTACGGGATTATTCAGAAACACGGGGGGAAGAATCTGGTGAAGAGTAAGTCCATGTTATCGGAAGAATGTGGATTGACGCCTTACTTGAAGGCTCGGGGAGTGGATGCCGTAGAGTCGGATTTGGGCGAACGGATCATGCAGTTGATGGGAACGCCGCCCAGTCATATCGTGTTGCCCGCCATTCACGTGAAGCGGGAGGAAGTGGGGAAGGTGTTCGAGAAAGAGTTGCACACGGAACCGGGGAACAGTGATCCGACTTACCTGACGCATGCCGCACGTGCCGCTTTGCGGGAGAAATTCCTGCACGCGGATATCGCCATGACGGGAGTTAATTTTGCCGTGGCTTCGTCGGGGGCTTTCGTGGTATGCACGAACGAGGGGAATGCCGACATGGGCACTTCGTTCCCGAAGGTACATATCGCTATCATGGGGTTGGAGAAGGTGATCCCGGATTACAAGGCGTTGGCGCTGTATACCCGTTTGTTGGCCCGCTCTGCCACGGGGCAGCCGTCGACGACATACACCTCGCATTACAAGGAGCCCGTCGAGGGACAGGAGATGCATATCGTGATCGTGGATAACGGGCGTACCGATATACTGGCTTGCACGGAACACGTGAATATGCTGAAATGTATCCGTTGCGGGTCGTGTATCAATACTTGTCCGGTGTACCGCCGCACGGGCGGTTATTCTTACTCTTATTTTATTCCTGGCCCTATCGGGATTAATTTAGGAATGTTGAAGTCGCCGGAGAAGTACTCGGGTAACGTGTCGGCATGTTCACTTTGTTATTCCTGCTCGAACGTGTGTCCCGTGAAGATAGATCTGGCGGAACAGATCTACAAGTGGCGTCAGAATCTGGCACCGTTGCATCTTGCCGCCGCGTCGAAAAAGTTTATGGAGAAAGGCATGAAATTCGTGATGGAGCGTCCCGGTCTTTTCTATCCGGCAATAAAAGCAGGACGGATAGCCGAAAAGATGCCTCGTTTCGTGCTGTACAACAACCTCGACGCGTGGGGTATCGGACGGGAATTACCACAATTCACGAAAGAAACGTTTAACGAGATGTGGAAGAAAGGGAAGATTAAATGATTGACGATTTATGATTGATGATTTCAGATTTCTCTTCATTTGCTGGGGAACGGTAAAGTCGGTAGAAAGGGGCTTAAAATCTAAAATCTTCAATCTAAAATCATAAATATATAAGTTATGGGTAGTAAAGATGAAATATTTGCAAGGATAAAAGCTCACGGGATTGACCGCGTGGAACGCCCGGAGATGACATTTACGCCGTTAGTTTATTCCGATCCGCTGGTGCAATTTGAAAAGATATTGAAAGCGGTGGGAGCGAATTACGTGTTGCTTGATAAGGGGCAGGACGTGAACGAGGTAATCCGGAAGGCTTACCCGGATGCCAAGTCGATAGCTTCGAATTTGCCGGAGATTACTTGTGCGACGGTGAATCCGGATATGTTGGATGATCCGAGAGAGTTGAACGGTACGAATGTAGGGGTTGTGCGAGGAGAGTTCGGGGTGTTGGAAAACGGGATGGTGTGGATAAAGCGACAGACTCGTTACAAGGCATTGCTTTTTATCGCGGAAGCGTTGGTGGTGATACTGGATCGCACTCGTCTCGTGAATAATATGCACGAGGCGTATACCCAACCGGATTTCGATGATTACGAATACGGTAGTTTTATCGCCGGACCTTCAAAGACTGCCGATATCGAGCAAGCGCTGGTTATCGGGGCTCACGGGGCAAGAGGAGTGACGGTGATTCTGGAGTAAAGGTTTATAAACCGTCCTCTCCCTTATCGGCTGCCTTCGAGAAAAAGCGATAGGCGGCGAAAGATACTATCAAGGGGAAAAGGTAAATAATTCCCGGGGAGAAAAGGGCAAAATACCAAGGAGCTCCCCATTCCGGGGTATCCGCGAACTGGAGGGCTTTGTAGCCGACGTGGACGATACCGACGCATAGGAATAGAATAGCGGCTATGCCGAATAACTTTCTGTTTTTGAGTGCTTTCGTTTTTTCCATAAATTTGTTATTTTGCCTTTGGCAAGTTACAAGTTGCATTCGCTTTCCGTGGGTTACAAGTTCATGATTAACCTGCAACTTGCCGGAGGTAAATGCAACTTGCAACCTGTAACTATTTATTATATAAATGTTTAATGCCAACCCGGTGTCCCGCTACGGCGAAGTAGAGGATAAACAGGTAGCACGGTAATACCATCCAGTAAGCACCTTGGAAGCCCATGCAGGTGGTGAGTGAGCCGTATAGCATCGGAAGCAAGGCTCCCCCGGCGATAGCCATGATAAGCAGAGCCGATCCGGTTTTCGTGTGACGTCCCAAGCCGAAGATGGCGAGCGGGAAGATTGCCGGCCACATCAGCGAGTTAGCAAGGCTTAACAAGGTCAAACACCAGATAGACACGTTAGCCGGAAGAACGGCGGTGCATATCCCGAGGATGACGCCGAGGACGGCACAGTAAGCTAAAGCCCGTTCTTGGGTGATGTATTTCGGGATGGCGATGATACCGATAATGTAACCGACGATCATGGCAATCATGCCGAAGGTCGGGAATACCCGGGCGGCTTCCATGTTCATGTTTAATGATTTAGCGTACCCGATGACCGTGTCTATGGCGATAACCTCGACTCCCACGTAAAGGAACAAGGTGACGATACCGATCCACAAGTGCGGGAAGCTGAATATACTTGATTTACCCCCGTGTTGGATACTGCCTTCTTCTTCTTCCGGGTCTTCGATCTGGGGAAGCGGAGAGAAACGCACGAACAGCGCCAGCACGACGAGCGACACCATAATCACGATGTAGGGTATGATGGATTTCGATGCCAGAAGGTCGAGTTCTGCCGCTTTTTGGATAGGATCCATTGTCTTTAAACTTGCTTCCAGTGCATCGATGTTTTTCAACATGATAGACCCGAGGATAAGCGGGCTGATGGCTCCTGCCACCTTGTTGCAAATACCCATGATGCTCACCCGTTGGGCGGCACTTTCCGGGGCTCCCAATTCAATCACGTAGGGGTTGGATGCGGTTTGCAGCACGGACAATCCCGTACCCATGATAAAAAGTCCCAGCAGGAACAGACCGTAGGTGCGAGTCATCGCCGCGGGTATAAACAGTAATGCCCCGACTGCCATCACGAGCAACCCGAGCATCATGCCGTTTTTGTAGCCTGTCTTGCGCAATACCCATGACGAGGGTAGTGCCATGACAAAGTAGGCAATGTAGAAAGCGAAGGTCACGAGGTAGCTTTGCCACTCGTGTTGCAGTTCGCAAGCGATTTTAAGATAAGGGATTAGGGTAGCGTTCAACCACGTGACGAACCCGAAGATAAAGAAGAGGATTCCAATAATGATAATCCCCATGCTGTAAGAATTTTTCTTTTGTTCCATCATCATCTAATTAATAATATACATAAACACGTAAACACATAAGAGTCCTACAAAGTTATTAATTTTTGATAATGATGGATGAAATTGTAGAAAATTATTGCCCGGAGAGGGGATAATAATAAAACGAGGCTGCCGAAACAACCTCGTTTACAATCTAATAAAGAAAATAGAGATGTTAGTTAGTGTGTTTTTGCTAATTCCGCTTCCAGTTCGTCACTGCTGTGCCCCGAGAAAATGATTTTCCCGTCGGGGTCAATAAACAAGAAGGTCGGTATAGACTTGAGATTATAGTATTTGCCGACTTCTTTGCTCAAAGCACGGGTAGCGAGGAACTGGGACCAAGGCAACTTTTCTTCTCCCATGGCCTTTTGCCACTCTTTTTCCTCTTTGTCCAGCGATACGCTGATAAAATTGACTTTTTCCCCGTGCAGCTTGTACATCTCTCGTAAGTGAGGGAAACTTGCCCGGCACGGTCCGCACCACGATGCCCAGAAGTCAATCAACGTGTATTGTCCCGCCTTCAATTGGGCGAGGAGAGATAGCGTGTCGCCTTTCGGGGTTATCACTTTTCCTTCCTGTAACGGTTTGCCTTGGGCGAATGCGCTCGCTTCTTTCAGGTACTGACGGAAATTTTTAAGCCTCGGGCAAGTATCCCGGTAGGAAGCGAAGAGTTGTTCCAGTTCATCAAGATAACCTTGGTCGTAAGTAAAAGGTTCTTTTTTCAATTCCTCGACTAACACCAGATTCACGGCGAGGTTCGAGTGGCCCGCTATAAATTCCCGGTTTTGTCGAGCCAGTTCTGCTTGTGCCGCTATCATTCTTTTGGCGTCTTCCGGTTGTTTGTTCTCTTGGAATCTAAACGTTCGGAGAAGATGTCGGGCGGGGATAGTTTGTTGCTGGTAGGCATAATAAATATCTTGTGCCGGGGAACCCGTTAGTGTGTAGTTTTTCTCTTTACGAATATCGTATTTCCAGAAAGAGTGAGGCAGACTGTCCACGTGAGGTGTGGTAAATGTCAATTCCCCGTTCTCCACGAAGAAATTGATATCCGCGTAAATAATTTTGTTTTCTTCTTTTATGTTTTTCCGGTCACAGATGTCTTGGTTATTCAAGCGTAGTTCGCAGAGAGTGGGTTGTTCCAGTTTTCCCCGGAATTCGAATCGCTCGTTGACGATAAATCCCTTAAGACGTTCTTTGTTTTCCCCGGGGATAGCTAATTCTATTTCCGTGCTGTCCATTGCCCCGGGAATGGTACCGCGAAGCACGAAATGATCCATGGGTTTCATGTCACAGGCGCTTATGGCGCTTGCCAGTAATAGGAATGATAGGTATCTTTTTTTCATGTTCATCTTATTTTTTATCAGATTGTTTTTCCTTGTTCAAACGTTTTTTGTATCCGTCTAATATCCATTTCGTGTAGCGTTTATCGTCGTCGTCGGGTAAATTGGGAAGTACTTTTTCCCCTAGGGCGATAAGGCGAGCGTAATCTTCTTTTTCCAATCTATCCCCGAAGCACGACAATATGATGTCATAAGTGGTGAGGTCGTTGCTTGATAAGTTTTCAGCCTTTTTTTCCATGTGGGCGATAACTTGTTGCGTGAGTTTTTTGCCGAGTTTCCCGTAGTTAGCGGGATAAGGTTCTTGGGTTTTCCACAAGATGGCACGGAATCCGAAAGCGTACATTTTCAATTCTTCGGCATTCACGTGTGGTATTTTTGCTTTCACGATGGCGGCAACCTTTTCGATATCCCGTTGGCTGACAGGTTCTGCCAAGGCTAACATTTTTTCCAGACTTTCTTGTCCCTTGATACGGAAGCCGTTGATTTGTGCTTTCACTTTCTCCACGGGGGCGGCGTCTTCTTTGGCGTACCCGGCGATGTAATCCTGTAATATCTTAGCATGGTGATAGAACAAGAATTTCTCCACGATTTCTTCGCCCGTGTTCTTTCGGATGGCATCGAGGTTCGCCAGCAGGAAGTCGAACATGGGAGAACCGATCACGCAACTTTCGTCCTCGTAAATCGACCAGTATGCTTTCTCGGTCTTTTCCTTGTCCGTGAGGCGTTGCAATAACTCCTTGTACACCTTAGCGGCTTTCTCGTCACTGGCAGCATCCGATAAGGCATTTTTATATGCCAAAAGTTCGGCATTGCTCATCTTGCCTTTCTCGTATTCTTGGTGCATGTACAGTAGCGAGGTCTTCTCGTTCAAGCCTTTTTCCACACTCTCGATAAAGGTTTCTAGCTTGTCGCCCCCGACCAATTTGTGTTGTATCGTGCCGTCGGGACGGATGATAACGAAAGTGGGGTAGGCGTGCACGTCGAATTTTTTAGCCAGTTCCACGCCTTCACCTTTTTCCATGTCATATTTCACGCACACGAAACGGGGATTGAAGTAATCTCCCGCCTCTTTTCGCGGGAACACGTTATTCGCCATGTTCTTGCATGGTCCGCACCACTCGGTGTAGCAGTCCATGAACACGAGTTTATTCTCTTTTTTCGCTGCCTCTAGGGCTTCAGTGAAAGTTAAATCACGGAAGTTCACGCCTTCCTGCGCGAACACCGTGATTTGCACAAACAAGATAGCGATAAACAAATAGATTTTTTTCATACAGGTAATTTTTACAATACGAATTTATTATTGATTATTTTCCAGTAATTGGCGTACGGTTAATTGCAGGGCGTCCGCGTCGTGACTACTGAACACTACCCTTCCTGCCGGGTCAAGAAGCACGAGCCGCGGTATGCTGGTGACATTGTAGTGCTTGAATATGTCGTTGTAGCTTTTTTCACCCGAGTAAGTCAATTGCGTCCATGGCATATTCTCTTCTTTTAGCGCTTCCTTCCAGTTGGCTTTTTTGTTGTCCATCGAGATGCTGATCACGTTCAATTGTTCCCGATTGTATTGGTCATATAGCTTTTTCACGGAAGGGATAGCTGCTCGGCATGGACCACACCACGATGCCCAAAAGTCGATTAACGTGTAGCTTCCCGGTCGTGCGTGATTGGACAATTGTTCCTTTTCGCCTTTCGTGTTTTCCATTTCCAAGTCGGCGTAGCGTATTCCCTTGTATCGTTTCATTGCCAGTTCCATTTTTTTCCGGAACCGAGGTCTGCGTATTGAGTCCTCAACTTGTTCCGCCACACGGGCTAGTTCTTCCAGTTCTTCCCGGGTGCGGGTGAAGTCCTTTTCTATCATTTTCTCTGCGATATAGAATGACACGGGAGAAGTCGGGTGCTGACGGATGAAATTCATGCGGGCGTTATCCACGATGTTTTCTTTCTCTATTTTTTGCGGGTAAAATTCAGCGTAGATTTTGTCATATAACTCTTTCGGGTACTCGTACTTGTGGTAAAAGTTTAACTTGGAAAGTGTGTCGTTGGCTTGAAAGGCGTCCAACTCTAACGGTAGTAACTCTTCCCTGTAACTGTTGAATTCCTTTTGTCGTGCGCTACCCGTCACTGCGCCGACACGTTCGCTCGCAAAAGGCATAAGCGTACTTACATAACCTATACTGTCGAAATGGGGAACATCAAGAGTCAAACACGAGTTGTCAAGAAAAACCCAAGTCTTTTGATTTTTTACATCACGTTTCTCGGTCACGAGCGGGCGGTTTGAAACTGTTAATTCACAAAAAGTAGGTGAAGCAACTTGCCCGTGTAGTTCGAAACGTCCGTTGCGAACAGTGTCTGTTGCCAATAGTATGGCATCCTCTCCTTCAATATTTCTGAGCGTGACGGTCATTCCGTCCTTTAGCCCGGGAAAGTTACCCCGGATGGAATATTTCTCTTCATGAGAAGTGCAGGCGGCACTCAATAAAAGTGCCCCGATAAAAATGTATAAAAATTTCATTGCGAGTGTTTTTGAATTTATATCATTATGAAATCAAACGTGTTTATTCACGTTTGATTTCATTTTATTTCTAGTAGCGGTTTAGTCTTGTGCATCACGCACGTAACGTACACTCATGTATTTCGAGAAATTGCCTTCGTAATTCGTGTCATAGCTTTTTGTAGCGTTTCGTTCGATTTGCGAGGTGGTACAAGATACTTTTCGGAAATACACGGTTGGGGCAAGAGTCATGTCATTTTCGGATACTGCTTCCGTGGCAGTCCAGAAATAACCGTGTTCTCTCAAGTGTCGGTGACGTACATCCGCGGGACGACCGTACACTAAAGCGAATCCTCCCAATCGTAGCAACATCCCGCTACCTGTCGCATCTTGTTGGAGCAATGCGCCTTCAACGCTTCCGCGCATTCCGGTTGCTTCAGCCTCCGATTCGGACATACCCATGGCTTGTTCCAGTTTTTTCCAATCGTCATCGGTAGGTAGACGCCAGCCTTCGGGGAGTAATTCTGCATTCTTCAACGCTTCTTCGTAAGTGTACATGTTGCCGTAATTATCCCAATCCATGGCGGCCTGTTCTCTATCGGTATCGACCACATACACGAGGTCTCCCCAATCGTCAACTCTTTTTTGTTCGTAATAGCGTTCTCCCGCCTTGAAATTGCTGGTCATCCAATCCAGTCCCGCGTAACGAACCCACCCGTATTCGTTACCTTCATTGTCTTTAACGGTTCCTTCCGCTTCCGGTTTTATCTCGGGCAGGCGATTATTGTCATCGTCGTTACATCCGATACATACCGAGAGTATCACGACTAATATATATCCAAATATCTTTTTCATATGCTGTTTATTTATTTAAAAAACAAATCCCATGTCACTAATTATTTTTTTAATTAAGCTGTATTTCGTGCGAACGATAGGATAGTCTTTATACTCCTCCATAAATTCTTCCTCCGGAGTATTGAAAATAGCTTTAACGTAAGTATTTCTATCGTCTGAGGCGTAACTGGGAAACCATCCTCTCGTGCTGACTGAAATGAATCCACACTCGTTGGCAATTTGTTTACAGTACGCGTAATACTCATTGTAAGCTTGTACAGCCTCGTTTTGAAGGTATTCTTCTTCATTTATTTCTCCTGCTTCGTAAGCATCCTTTGTATCATCATAATCATCTTTATAATTGTCATAAAAATCATCATAATAATCATAAAAATCCTCGTAGAAATCAACGTAATCATACCAATAGTATTCATCGCTGAATGCGTTGAATTCATCAAAAATAGCTTTGTCTAATTTTCCCATTTTATTCGTGACGATGGATTGGAAGATTATCGTGCAATAGTCACTATATGCTTGTTCGTCCTCCGTGTCAAGAACCGGTTTCATATTCAGAGCCAGACAACGTTCACCCTCGTAATAATCAATAGTTCTCCATTTTTTCCCGTACCAATCGGAGAGATTATCCACTAACAGGAATGAATAGGGCCGGACCGATTTGCCCAAGTGCGGAAGTATGTAATCTTCAACAAACTTGATGGCTTCCTCTTTTGTCGTTTGTGTATTTATATACTCGAATTGGAAGTCTTTTCCATCATCACTTCTAAGAGAGTAACCTAAATCTATTGTTTCCGTGTACCAGTAAGGCGTGCCGTCCGCGTAAGTGCCCCGTTGTTCGTGTCGAAGAGTATCATTGAAAAGCACGTGAACCCCGTGGTCTTCATAGAATTTGCGTCTTATCACTGATTCTGGGTCTGTCGCGTTTTCCGACACGGAGAAATAATCATCGCGTTCGCCAGTCGGCTCTAGTGAATCTTCCTTGCTGCATGCTCCTAAAAGCAAACTAAAAATAATAAGGTAAAATATTTTGTCCATCTTGTATTCCATTAATAGTTAATAGTTTCGTATGGTTCTCGGTCCGGGCGTTCGTTTTTGCCCAGCGTGTTCTGGAATTCGATTACTTCTCGCGGAAGAGCCAACGTGTAAGCCTTGTCGTCTTTCTCCAGTCGATAGTAACGAGCTTGGGAAATCACTTGGGAGTATGTATCCGGGTCCATTTTGAAATCATAATAGACGTGTGTGTACTCTTTGGACCAACGATATTTGTCGCATACCGTGTAGCGGCGTAAGTCATACCAGCGATGACCTTCCAGACAAAGTTCGCGTTGACGTTCCAGTCGTATGGAATCGACAAGCGCGTTTCCCGTGGCGTTAAGGGCAGGAGGAGTTTTGTATCGTTTGCTGCGTAGTAATTGGAGTTTCTCGCGTGCGGTATCCTCGTCATTGTCCAACGCGGCGGCTTCTGCCAGATTTAAATATGCCTCGGTTGTGCGGAACAAGTAGTTATCTGAGATAGGACATTTGGATGCCGCATGTTCTTTCATATCCCACCGTACTTTCTGGAAGATGAAATAATCTCCCTCTTTTTTGATGTAGTGTTTCTTTCTCAAATCATTGTCATTAAAAGCGTTGCACAACTCCTCCGAGATGTAGAACGGGCGCTCGTTGTCGTAGTGCCGGCGACCTTCGTATCCCATGATGCCGGTTGATAATTGGTGTCCTCCCATGGAAAACAGAATTTCGGGCAACGAGGCATTCAGGAAATTGCCATTTTCGTCGGCAAAACCGTTCAAATCGGTTAGGGCATCGTTGCGGTCAAGCACAAGTTGGGCGTATTTCCGGGTATTCGGGTAGTCCTGCATGTAAAGATAAACCCGGCTCATCAGCAAATAGGTAGCCGTTAAATCGGCATGATAAATGGATACTCGTTCCGTTTGTTTCAAGCAGGCTTCTGCTTTTTCCAAATCATCGATGATTTGAGCGTACACCTCGGATAACGTCCCCAAGTGATAATCCTTATCTTCAATATAAGAGGTTAATTTTAACGGGATACCCGGGGTTGAAGCCGCTTTGGATGGTTCGTAAGGAGCGGCGTAGAGATTGGCAAGGGTGAAATAATACAAGGCGCGTAGGAAATACGCTTCGCCTTCGATTCTGATTTTGTCGAGTTCTTCACTTTTATTGCGTGCGGTTACACCATCCAGTTCGTCCAGTATCATGTTGGTCGTGTTGATGTATTTGTAGCTCTTTTTCCAACATCTGTCTTCTGAGCTGATACTTGTTCCCTTGGGATTCATACCCACTTGGCGTTGCCAAGTGAAATAACCGAACAATGCCTCCGGGTCAGCAACCTCTAAACGGTTCTCGTTGATAGGTCCTTGTTGCAGTTCGTCCGACATGAAATGGATGAATAGGTTGTAAGGTTGTAGGGCGGAAGAATTATATGCTTCGTAAAATCCCACGGGAAGATAGGCATCTCCCAATAGCAACTCGTTCAAATCGTCGACGGTTTCAACCTTTGCCAAATCTTGAGAATACTCTTCAAGAAAGCTGGAACAAGCCGTTAGGGTGAATAGGAGGAATACTATAAATATATTTTTCATAGCAGGTTGTTTTAAAATGAAACGTTCAAACTAAACGAATAAGTAGGGCGGTCGGACAAGGACACTTCCGTGAATCCTTGTGTAGGGGTTTGCCCTTTTAACTTTTTGGAGCAAATCGTGAATAAATTGGTGCCTGATAACGAAATGGCAAGTCTGCTTAATCTTAATTTGGGCAGAATGCGTTCACCAAACTCGTACGTGAAACTCAAATTGGAGCATTTCAAGTAGTTACCGCTAACGACACGTGCATCCGAATAGTCGTACATATCCCATAAGTTGTCGGCAAATGTTTGAATATTGTAGAAGTTGACACCTGACCAATGTTCGTTGTAATCGAAATAATATCCACTATTTTGAGCTATAATGGCCGGAATATTCGTGTGTTTTTCATCGCCGGGATTTTTCCAACGGTTCAATAATTCACGATGAAGATTGCTTTCCGGTGCGATTGTAAGGTCTTTATTATAGCGGAACGTTCTAAATAGTCGGACTTTTGACCCCAAGCTGTAGGCAAACATCCCGTTCATGCGCAAGTTCTTGTAGCGTAAAGTCGTGCTTAGGCTTCCGGACATATACGGTTCGCGGCGTCCGGAAGCAGTTAATACTTTTTTGAAAGTATCGTACTTGCTTAATCCGTCCAGTTCGTATTGGCGGTCTTCATAGTCATCGAACATCGGTCCGCCGTTAACGGGGCTAAGTCCGATAAACTTGTACGAGTAGAAAGTATTTACGGCTTTGTTTTTCACGACCACGGTACCGTCGAGGAAATCTTCGTAATCGTAGGTTTGTGAATCCGGGTCGCTTTTCACTTTGTTGAAATCTTTCGAGAACGAGGTCGACAGCAACCAGTTCCAAGTTTTACTCTTGATAGGGTTGAAGGTAACATCGATGCCGTATCCTTTATTTTCAATGTCGCCACCGTTGATGCTATAAGAATCCAATCCGTTTATGGTAGCGATTTTCTTGGTCATGAAGGCATCTTTTGTCCGCTTGTAGTAATATTCCGCCTCGATTTGGATGCGGTTGTCCAGAGCGGCAACCGTAAGACCGAGATTGAGCGATTGCGTTTTTTCCCATTTGAGGTTCGGGTTAGGCACTTGGTTCACCGATGCGGTCATCTCCTTGTAATAAGGGTCGAAAGGATTTTTTTGCATTAATAGCACCGGTGAAACATCCGAAAGCATATTCCCTTGGTACCCGTACGACATTTTAAAACTCAGGTAGTTGAGCCACACCCGTTTGAAGAAATCGTGTTCCGTGAGATTGTAATTCCCGGATGCCGACCAAATGGGAAGGAATTTGTCATTACTCTTGTCCCCGAATCGGTTTGACCCGTCGGTACGTCCGTTCACGTTTAGGGTAAAATAATTCCGGTAACTGTAAGAAATGCTCAAATAACCCGAAACAATGTTGGACAGGTCATCTTTAATCGAGGGAGTATTATTGGCAGCCCAAGCCGCATAGGCAGGGTAATCTTCCGCGTTGATGTTGTTCACGAACATTTTTCCCCGTTCGGGATAATATCCCCTGTGAACAGACGAGAAACCGTTATAATGCGTGGAACTCATCTCGAAACCGCCGCTGGCATTGATGTTATGTTGCTCGTCTGCTCCCCAGTATTTATTGGCATTCACCTGCAAACGTGCCGTGTAAGAGTTTTGCCGGGTTTCGTTGTGCTTTAATTCGCCCCCGAAAGGAAGTGTACCTTCGCTCCATGGAGTTTCCCCGTAATTAGCTCTACGAATAGCGGCGACATGCCATGTGTGTTCACCCCAGTAGCCTTCTATTTCCGTGTTGGAATTCGTGTAGGAAAGAATGGCTTGTGCGTTCAGCCAGTCTGTAAAACGGAATTGCAGGTTGGTATTGACCGTGATACCGGAGGCGTTTTGTTTGGAGTAACTGTTTTCGAGTTCGTTCAATATATTGTAATTCCAATATGAGTTACTTGTGCTTTCATATTTTTCATAGTACGCGTATTCTCCCTCTTCATCATAGGCGGGGATAGCACGACTGGAATTGTAAGCGTAATCCATCGGGGCAATTTCATCCTGATTATATTTTTTCTTGCTGATATTTCCTTGTAACTGAACGGAAGCGGTGAACCATTGACTGAATGTAGTTTCAAGATTCAGGGATGCCGTGTAACGTTGGTTATAATTTCCCTTGATGACGTCATTGTCACGGGTGAACCCGATGGACGAGTAATAACGGGTTTTCTCCGAACCGCCCGACATGCTTAACGTGTGTTGGTGCGAGAACGTGTCTTCGGTCAACAGGTCGAACCAATCCGTGTTCACCGTTTCCAAGCGTGCCACTTTTTCGGCAAACTGTTTGTCCGTAATTTTTCCTTGGTAGAGGTCTGATAATAATCCCTCGTATCCGACCATGTTAGCGTTATTATCGTATTCATAATGTTGCTCGTGAAGTTCCCGCGACACTTGGATTCTTTCCCGGGAGTTCATCAAGTCTATTTTGCGGTCGGAATAACGCGGACGCTGACGAAAGGTAGCTGTCATGTTATAATTGATAACCGGTTTCCCGATATGACCTTTTTTAGTTGTAACCACGATGACTCCATTGGCAGCTTTTGCCCCGTACAAAGCGGTTGCAGCTGCGTCTTTCAATATATCCAAACGCTCGATGTCCTGCGGGTTTAGTCCCGCGATGGCATTACCGATGCGGTTGATATAGTCCGGGTCATTCAATTCTTCTGCTTGGATTGGCACGGGGTCTTGCACGATGATTCCGTCCACTACCCATAATGGTTCACGATTACCCACCAATGTCGATGTACCACGGATACGAATTTTTGGAACGACACCCACTTCACCCGAGTTGGTCATCAAAATCATTCCCGGTACCCGACCTTCCAGCATTTGGTCAATGGATGTTGCGGAAGCAATCATGATATTGTCAACGTTTAATGTTTTGACGGCACTCGTGTTTTTTCTCCGGTCCACCCGTTGGTAACCCGTCACCACTACTTCCTCCATCTCTTGCGTGTCTTCTTCCAGTACCACCTTTAACAACTCTTCTCCCTTGTACCGAATCGTTTGCGTCTTCATCCCGATGAAGGACACGAGCAACTCGATATTGTTCGTGTCTTTCGGTTGCACGAGCTCGAACCGTCCCTCGGCGTTGGTCGACACCCCGAGTGTTGTCCCTTTTATCATAACCGTCACACCCGGTAGCGGTTCTTTATTCTTATCCGTGACGATACCTTTGATTTTTCGTATCTCTTCTTGCTTTTGGATGATAGCCTTGCGGATCACGATAACATTCTCGTGAATACTGTATTCCAACCCGCTGTCTTTCAGGCATACGTCCAGAATAGACCGTATATCGGCGTCCTTCATGTGAACGGATAGGTTCCCGAGGTGACCGACTTCTTCCACGTTGTAAACAAACGTGTATTCACTCTGTTGTTTAATTGTTTGCATCACGTCACGGATACTCCCGTTCTCGACCTCTACCGTCAGGAGAGCCTCTTGCGCGAGGACTCCCGCCGATAGATTCATGCAAAACAACAACATTAACAATGCGTTTAGCTTCATAATTAGCAACAATTTTTTTAATTTTTCATGCACGGGGGCATGAATAAAACAATCATTTTTCATTCTTTTGTTTTATAGGTTTATAATTACACTCGCTTTGACGGGGGAGTGTATATCATTAAATTTGTGGCAGGTCGTGTTGGTAGCATGACCTGTTTTCTTTTATCTACTTGATGTATATGGTATTGCCTTCCTTCCTGCATTTGACCACCCGGGTTTCCTCTATAAAGTTGAGTACCTTGTCTATATCAGCATAGCGGGATACTTCAAGGGTGAACCGACGTTGTTTGGCATTTTCATTTTCAAAGACCACCCGGAACTCGTACCAGCGGGCGAGAGTTTCCATGATTGAGGCAAGGGGTTCCTCGTCGAAGTAGAACATATCCCGTACCCATGCCGTGACTACTCGCGTGTCTACTTTTTTCACCTCTATTAGCGGGTTATCCCGGCTGGTGATGGCTTGTTGTCCCGGACTGATGACCTGAGTGGTAACCTCGTTGCTTACTTCAACCTTACCGTTGACGAGGGTTGTGGCTACTTCTTTTTCCGTGTCATACGCGTTCACGTTGAATGTCGTGCCCAGCACGGCAATCTCTGTCCCTGCCGCGTGGACGATAAATTGTTTGGATGTATCGCGGGTTACTTCAAGATAGGCTTCCCCGCTTAACCACACTTCCCGGGTATCCCCGTTGAACGCTACCGGGTATTTCAAGGTACTTTCCGAGTTCAGTTTCACGACCGTGTTGTCCGCGAGTTTCACGGTGTATTCCCCGTATTTGGGTACAATGATTTTGTGGTAAACGGGAATTTCTTGGAGTGATTCCTGCTCGACAGTCGTGTAGTCAATTTCTTTTTGATTCATCTCGAGAGGGATACTTGCAGTTTGTTTGATAGCGGCATGTTCTTCCCGGTCGAGGGTGATGGTGTTTCCATTCTCGAGCACGAGTTGCACCGAGTTCAGCGGGCGTGGCGTCATGATTTCATCGGCTTTATCCCGCGAATAGAAATGCAGAATACCCGTCGTGAGTAATACTGCCGCGCAGCAGGCGACAGCCGTGTAACTTACCCGACGCCACGTGGCGTATCTTTTCGGGCGTACCCGGTATCTTCGGGTGAAGTCCTGCCACGCTTTCTCGGTGGTTGGCATCCCGTTGTTCCGGGAAGTTTCCGCGTGCAGCAGTTTCTCGTAAAGTTGACGGTTTTCCTCGCTTTGTGCCGCCCACGCCGCCAGCCGCCGTTCTTCATCCTCCGGTAGAACCCCCAGTTTGTGCAGGGCAACCAGACGTGCGACTTCGATTCTTTTTATAATTTGTTTTTCCATATTCATTCTTTCTACTCTTTGAATACGGATGAGGTCGAAAAGCGGGTGAGTCGATTTCTAGATTTTTAATAAATATTTCGCGAAGAATAATATAACGTATTCTTTACCAATAATTTCTCGTAGCTTGGAATACATCTCTTTTTTTAGCGATTTGACCGAATTGATAGAAATACCCAACGTGTCGGCTATTTCTTGGTTCCCCAATCCGTCGAGTGCAAGACGGGCTATTTCAAGACTGCGACCGGTCAATTGTGCAACGGCGGCTTGAACGAAACGTATCATTTCTTGGTTCGTGATTTCATCCAGAAAGAAATCATCGGAATATAATTTCTCTTTCAATTCATCGACGTCTTCCGTGTTGAATTTTTCGTGCCTCAGGACATCCATGCAGAGATTCTTAGCCGTGATATAGAGAAAGGCTATGGCATTTTGACGGGAATAAGCATCATCGAGCCGCTCGTACAGTTTGAAGAAGGTTTCTTGAGTCACATCCATGGATTGTTCCCGGTCTTTCAAATAGGTATGACAAAATCCCACCACTGCTTGAAAGTGACTCATGTACAATTCCTTGAACGTGTCTATGCTTTTAATGCCGTTTTCCATGCCTCGTGAGTTGAATGCACAAATATAATGTTAATATTTTAAAAGTCGAAATATTATCTTTTTTGATATGTGTACTTGGAAAAGGTGTTATTTTATTTGAAGTTCATAAGAAGTAAAGTGTAAAACAAAGTAAATAACAGTTATAATATATCTATATTATTTATAGTTGCTTTATAGCATCTCCTATTCAACTCCCATTCAACTCCTATTCAACCCCTATTAAAATATAAAAATAATAGGATTTAATTAGGAAATGAAAAGGTTATTTTACAAATTAAATAAGAAGGAAATAAATAGTATATTTAATTTTTATATAGGAATACATGCTGTTTTCTTGTTTACCAATTCTCGATAACCGCAGTCGGGTCATCACTGTTTCTTTCAGAAATTATCACTACTTTTGCATATGTCATCAATAATTTATTGCTAGTTTCTGGAACCATTCTTTAAAGAAGAAAAATAGACCAATGAAAGAAGAAAATAAAATTATACTTTATCAAGACGATAACGAAATAACTCGTGTATCTGTGCGTTTTGCCGATGAAGATGTATGGCTGACACAAAATCAGTTGGCTGAGATTTATAGTACAACTCAACAGAATATTAGCCAGCATGTAGATAATATCTATAAGGATGGGGAGTTGGGGGTGGAGGCAACTCACAAGAAATTCTTGTTAGTTCGCCAAGAAGGTAAGCGTCAAGTCAAAAGAGATATAGATCATTATAATTTGGATATGGTAATTGCTCTAGGTTATCGTGTTCAGTCGCAAGTTGCGACTCGCTTCCGTCGTTGGGCAACGCAGCGACTTCATGAATATATCCAAAAGGGCTTTGCAATGGATGATGAACGATTGAAGCAAGGTGGCAATCTATTGCCCATAAAAGAAAAATACTTGTCGGCAAAGGTAACATATCACATAAACAGGCTATAGAAAAGGCAGAAAAAGAGTTCGAGATATATCGTAAACGAGAAATGGAATTGCTTGAAAGTGATTTTGATAGAGAGATAAAGAGGTTGAAAGATAAAAATTGATTTTTTTTCGCGAGTTCTTTGTATCTTCGCACATTGAATAGATTTGAATGAAAATGGAAAAGAAAGGTTTGATAATTGCCGTGGACGGGCATTCTTCGACGGGAAAAAGTACTGTTTCCAAGATTTTGGCGGCACGTTTAGGATATACTTATATAGATACGGGTGCGATGTACAGGATCGTGACCTTGAGAGCGATGCGGGACGGGTTGATTCGTGACGGCAAGGTGGACGACGAGGGGTTGAAACGAGTACTTCCGTCGATTGTTTTCGGTTTCAAGTACAATGACGAGAAGAAACGTTACGAGTCCTACATGAACGGGGAGTACGTGGAGAAGGCTATCCGGAGACTGGATGTGTCGGATAACGTGAGTTTGGTTGCTTCGTTGCCTTACGTGCGGGAGTTGCTGGTGGAGAAACAGCGGGAAATGGCGAGTGCCGGTGGCGTGATTATGGACGGTCGGGACATCGGTAGCGTGGTGTTTCCGAACGCGGAAGTGAAATTCTTTATGACGGCGAGTCCGGAGGTACGGGCGCGACGTAGGTACGAGGAGTTGAAGGGAAAAGGGGAGCAGGTGACGTACGAGGAAGTGGAAGCGAACGTGCGCAAGCGGGATTATATCGATGAGCACCGGGAAACAGCCCCGTTGGTACGGGTGCCGGATGCCGTGTTGATTGATAATAGCGATATGACGGTGGAGGAGGAAGTAGAAGAAATGATAAAGCTCATTCGTTCACGATATGAAAGTAGAGATTGACGAGAATTCCGGTTTCTGTTTCGGCGTGGTGAACGCTATCGCCAAGGCCGAGGAGGAGTTGCAGCAGGGGGAACTTTATTGCATCGGGGATATCGTTCACAACAATCTGGAGGTGGATCGCTTGAAGGGATTGGGGTTGCGGACAATAGACCACGAGGCGTTTGCCGACTTGCGGGATTGCCGGGTATTGTTTCGGGCGCATGGCGAGCCGCCGAGTTCCTACGCTTTGGCGGAAAAAAATAATATTGAAGTGATAGACGCTTCGTGCCCCGTGGTATTAAATTTGCAGCAGAAAATCAGAGCGGCATACGAACGGGTGAAAGCGAACGGCGGACAGATCGTGATATACGGGAAGCGGGGACATGCCGAGGTGAACGGGTTGGTAGCGCAGACGAACGGGGAAGCGTTGGTCGTGGAGCGGGAGGAAGATTTGAAAGAGATAGATTTTTCACGATTGGTTATCCTGTTCTCGCAGACGACGAAAAGCCTTGACGGGTTCAAGCGGATCGAGGAGTTGGTGAGAGCGTGTGCCCGCGGCGGCGTGGAGGTGAATGACACGATTTGCCGCAAGGTGGCAAATCGAATCCCGCAGTTGAGGGAGTTCGCGGTGCGACACGACGTGGTGCTGTTCGTGAGCGGGGAGAAGAGTTCTAACGGCAAACAGTTGTTTGCCGTGTGTCGGGAAGCGAATCCGAGAACTTATTTCGTGCAAGGTGTAGCTGATTTGAGCGGTGAGATGTTCGAGGGGGCGGAAAGTGTGGGAATCAGTGGAGCAACATCGACACCGAGATGGGTGATGGAAGAAATAAAGAATGCGGTGATTTAAGATTTATGATTTACGATTTGTGATTGTAAATTTTGGAGTTACGATTTTGGATTGAAGTAGAGCAAGTAAGAATATAAATTGATAGGTTGTAATTGGCATTTTCAATTTTCAACTTTCAATTTTCAATTGAATGATTATGGGAAAGATTAAAAGAATAGGTGTTTTGACCTCCGGGGGGGATGCTCCGGGGATGAATGCCGCTATTCGGGCGGTGGTGAGAGCGGCGATTTTTAATGGCTGTGAGGCATACGGGATTTATGACGGTTACGAGGGGTTGATCGAGGGAAACATGAAAAGACTGGAATCTCATGACGTGAGTAATATCATACAACGCGGGGGAACGATCTTGAAGACAGCCCGTAGTGCAGAATTCCGCACGGTGGAAGGACGTGCAAAGGCTTACGAGCAGATGAAACAGAACGGGTTGGACGCGTTGGTGGTGATTGGTGGAGATGGTACGTTCTCCGGCGCCCGCTTGTTGTGTCAAGAGCATAACGTGCCTGTCGTGGGGGTTCCCGGTACGATAGACAACGACCTGTACGGTACGGATTACACGATCGGCTACGATACGGCGGTGAATACCGTGGTGGATGCTGTCGATAAAATACGCGACACGGCGAGTTCCCACAACCGCTTGTTCTTTATCGAGGTGATGGGACGAGATGCCGGGTTTATTGCCTTGCGTTCGGCTGTTGCCACGGGTGCGGAAGCGGTGTTGGTGCCGGAGATTGAAACGGACGTGAATGATTTGGACAAGTTTTTGGAACATGATTATAAACCTCATAAGTCGAGTGGTATCGTGATCGTGGCAGAGGGTGACAAGTCGGGAGGAGCCTACACGATCGCGGATAAGATATCCAAGAAGCACCCGGAGTATGACGTGCGGGTGACCGTGTTGGGGCATATTCAACGAGGTGGTTCTCCTTCGGCATTCGACCGCGTGATGGCAAGCACGTTGGGCGTGGCGGCGGTAGATGCTTTGCTGGACGACCAGACCAGTATCATGGTGGGTATCATGAACAAGGATACCGTGCATGTGCCGTTCAACAAGGCGATTAAAAATTCCAAACCGTTGAATCATAATTTGTTGGGGTTGACGGAAATCTTATCAATTTAGTGATTTATGATTTTAGATTTAAGATTAAACTCCTCCGTCAGCTACGCTGCCAAGTGAGCCCGAGAGCCGGTCTCGAACCAGCTCCCGCTCGGCAAACCGAGAGCAAGCTCTCTTTCTGCCCTCGCTTACTCGCTGGTTTCCTCTATAAACAGAGGATGAGTTGGTGATTTAAATCATAAATCGTAAATCATAAATCGTAAATCATAAATTATTTTGCAGTTCGCTGACGTTATCATCCCTTTGGGAGTGGAGAATTTTTTTACTTATTCGGTACCGACGGAATTCGAGGGAACGGTAGCGGTAGGGGGGCTTGTTGTCGTTTCGTTCGTGAAGAATAAGCGTTACACGGGGGTTGTTTATGCGTTGCATTCCAACCCGCCCGTGGGATTCGAGACACGTCCGATAGAGCGGGTGATCGAGGAGGGATTCGCTCTTTCCGCTTCTCATTTGAAATTTTTGTTGTGGTTGAGCGAATATTATATGGCTCCGCCGGGAGAGGTGACACGGGCGGCGTTGCCTGTCGCCATGCGTTTGGAGAGTTACACGAGTCTTTGTCTTGCCGCGGATTGGCAGGAAGATGGAACGGGAGGGGTAGAGTTGAGTCCGATGGAATGGGAGGTGATCGGGGTATTCCGACAGAACGGGGAAATTTGCATGGCGGAGGTGGAAAAGTTATTGCGACGGAAAGACGTGTACGTGGCGGTGCGTTCGTTGTTGGAGCAAGGGATTATTCAAGTGAAAGAGTCCGTGGATGATTTGTTCAAACCTAAATTGGAACGGTTGGTGCGTTGGGCGAGAGCGTTTTCGGGGGAAGAGTTGGGGGAGATTATGGATTCGTTGAAACGGGCGAAGGCGCAACAGAAAATGTTGTGTGACTGGATTATGTATTGCGACGAGCATCACACGGATTCGTTGCCTAAGGCGGAGTTTACCGGCGTGATCGGTAATTCGACGGCGGCGTTGAAGGGATTGTGCGAGAGGGGGGTGCTGGAAGTCGCGACAATAGAGGTAAGCCGTTTGGATAGCACGGGGGAGGAGGTGCAGGAGATGCATGCCTTGTCGGGAGAGCAGGAACGGGCGTTGGAACAAGCGCGGGGGCATTTCAAGGAGAGGGACTGCGTGTTGTTGCAAGGGGTGACTTCCTCGGGAAAGACGGAGGTGTATATACATTTAATAGAGGAAACGATTCGGCAGGGGAAGCAAGTGTTGTATCTTTTGCCGGAGATTGCTTTGACGGTACAGATCGTGAAACGGTTGAGGCGGGTGTTCGGCGACCGGGTGGGGGTATACCATTCGGGAATGACGGACAGTGCCCGTGCCGAGATGTGGCGCAGGCAGAACGGGGAGAATCCTTATCCCGTGGTACTCGGGGTACGTTCTTCTATTTTCCTACCTTACCGGGATTTGGGATTGGTTATTATCGACGAGGAGCACGAGGCTTCTTACAAGCAGAAAGAACCCGCTCCCCGTTATCATGGCAGGGACGCGGCTATTATGCTCGGCAAGATGAATGGGGCGAAGATATTGCTGGGTTCTGCCACGCCTTCGTTCGAGAGTTACCAGAATGCCATGAGCGGTAAATACGGTTTCGTGGAGCTGACCACCCGTTTCGGGGAGGTCATGATGCCCGAATTGATGTTCGTGGACGTGAAAGAATATCGCCGGAAGAAAATGATGAAAGGGAGTTTTACTCCCGTGTTGTACGAGGAGATGAAGCGGGTGCTGGAGAGGGGTATGCAGGTAATTCTGTTCCAGAATAGGCGGGGGTATTCCACTTTTTTGCAGTGTAACCATTGCGGGGCTATTTTAAAATGCAAGCATTGTGATGTAAGCATGACTTATTATCGTTTCCGGAATACGCTGAATTGCCATTATTGCGGGAGCCTGCGTCCGGTGCCGACTGTTTGCGAGGAGTGCGGTCAGGGACATTACGTGAATCGCACGCCGGGGACGGAGCGAATCGAGGAGGAGGTGAAACAGTATTTCCCGGAGGCACGCGTGGCACGCATGGATTTGGAGGTGATGAGCAACAAGGTGAAATTTCGTGCTTTGATTGAAGAGTTCGAGGCGGGGAATCTGGATATATTGATCGGGACGCAAATGGTTTCGAAGGGGTTGGATTTCGAGCGGGTGAAATTGGTGGGAGTTATGGATGCCGACAGTTTGGTCAGTTTTCCCGATTTCCGAGCCGAGGAACGGGCTTACGATATGTTGATGCAGGTAAGTGGTCGTAGCGGTCGGAAAGGGGAACAAGGAAAAGTGGTTATTCAAGTTGCCGACCGGGAGAACCGGGTGTACCGGTTGGTGGAAAAAGGGAGTTTCCACGGGTTCTATTCTTTCTTGTCACGGGAACGGGAGATGTTTCATTATCCGCCCTTTTCCCGGTTAATCCAGATAGAATTAAGGCACGTGAACGAGTATTCTTTGCGTAATGCCGCGAATGAATTAGCCCGAAAGTTACGGGAACGATTGGAACGTCGGGTATGCGGTCCGGCGGAGCCGGAAGTGGCAAGGGTGCGGAAAATGTACCGTATACAAGTGCTGATCAAGGCGGAGCAGGGACTTTCGTTGTCGAAATTGAAGACTTTTATTCGGCAGAAGTGTGACGAGTTATTGAAAGGGGAGTCCGGCAAGGGATTGAAAGTTTATTTTGACGTGGATCCATTATAATCTGAAGGCAAATAGGCAGATTTCTACTTATTGTTAAGTGAACGGAAGGGAGAATTGAGCTGATTTTTGAAGTTTGATTGTTAATTAATGTGCTAGTAGAACAAGTCAAATGTTAAAAATATAATCGTATATCGGTAATAATCCGTAATTTAAGACGAGATTAGAAATTATTTGGGAAAACCTTAAAATTTGCATTAACATTATTTAGTATCCTTGATTTTAACATTTGCCGGAATAATACCTATTTTTGGAAAAACAGAAACGAGGGAAGAGAAGTAAAAAAAACTCTTTTCCGTGAAGTTTGAAACCGAGGTGATAATTTTGACGTTAAAATGTAGTATTAATAAATCAAATATAAAAATCAATGATATGAATACGGTTGATATCAAAGCATTGAACGAGCGCATACAACAAGAGAGTTCTTTTGTCGATATGATTACGATGGAGATGAACAAGGTGATTGTAGGACAGAAACATCTTGTGGAGGGACTTATGATCGGTATGCTTTCTAACGGGCATATTTTGTTGGAAGGTGTTCCGGGGTTGGCGAAAACCTTGGCGATTAATACCCTTGCCAATATTATTAACGCTAAATTCAGTCGAATCCAGTTTACCCCGGACTTGTTGCCTGCCGACGTGGTGGGTACGATGATTTACTCCCAGAAGAAAGAGGAGTTCGTGGTGAAGAAAGGTCCGATTTTCGCTAACTTTATTCTGGCGGATGAGATTAACCGTGCCCCAGCAAAAGTGCAATCCGCTTTGTTGGAAGCGATGCAGGAGCGTCAGGTGACGATAGGCGATATGACTTATAAACTGGATGAGCCTTTCTTGGTAATGGCAACACAGAACCCGATAGAGCAAGAGGGTACTTATCCGCTGCCGGAAGCTCAAGTTGACCGTTTCATGTTGAAAGTGGTGATTGATTACCCGAAGAAAGACGAAGAGAAACTAATCGTTCGGCAGAATCTGGAAAAGACGTTCCCGGTAGCCAATACCATTTTGCAACCGGAGGATATTTTGCGTGCCCGTGAGGTCGTGAAAGAAGTTTATCTGGACGAGAAGATCGAGAAATATATCGTGGATATCGTGTTCGCTACCCGTTACCCGCAAGAACACGGTTTGGAGAAATTTGTTTCCATGATCGCTTACGGTGCTTCACCTCGTGCAAGTATCAGTTTGGCGAAAGCGGCTCAAGCTTACGCGTTTATCAAACGCCGCGGGTACGTGATTCCGGAGGATGTTCGTGCCGTTTGTCACGACGTGTTGCGCCACCGTATCGGGTTGAGTTACGAGGCAGAAGCCAATAGCCTGACCAGCGAGGACATTATCAGCGAGATTTTGAACACGGTTGAAGTACCTTAGAAATTGAAAATTGAAAATTGAAAATTGAAAATGACATGTTTTCAATCTGAGATTTTCAATTTGATGGCGAGAGAGTTTAGAATTGAGTTAGAATTTAGAGTGAAAAAGCGTTAGTCTTGTGCGGTTGGAATCTAAAATCTAAAATCTATAAATCTAAAATTATTAAGGTGGAGACTTCAGATTTATTAAAACGTGTTAGGCAGATCGAGATAAAGACGCGGGGGTTGTCAAGCAATATCTTTGCCGGCGAGTACCACACGGCTTTCAAGGGACGGGGTATGACCTTCAGCGAGGTGCGGGCGTACCAGTACGGGGATGATATCCGCAGTATAGACTGGAACGTGACCGCCCGTTACAATCATCCTTACGTGAAGATATTCGAGGAGGAGCGCGAATTGACGGTGATGTTGCTGATTGACGTGAGTGCCTCGCGTAATTTCGGAACGGTTTCGAAATTGAAGAAGAATCAGATCACGGAGATCGCTGCCGTGTTAGCATTCTCGGCTATCCAGAATAACGATAAGATCGGGGTAATCTTTTTCTCGGATCAGATAGAGAAGTTTATCCCGCCCAAAAAAGGACGTACGCATATCCTGCATATTATCCGCGAACTGGTGGATTTCTACCCGGAACGCAAGCAGACTAATATCGCGATGGCTTTGCAATACTTGACGAACGCGATTAAAAAGCGTTGTACTTGTTTTCTGATTTCCGATTTTATGGATGAACATGATTTTGAACATCCTTTGATTATCGCGAACAAAAAGCATGATGTCGTGGCTTTGCAATTGTATGATCGTCGGGAAAAGGTGTTGCCGCCGGTGGGGTTAATGTACTTGACGGATGCCGAAACGGGAGAGAGCGTGTGGGTGGATACTTCCGACAAGAAGGTTCGTGATCAATTCGAGGCGTACGCTTTGGAACGGGATAAAGAACTGGACAGGATATTCAAACATTCCGGGGTGGATATGGCATCTATCAGCGCGGATGAAGATTACGTGAGATCATTGATAGCATTGTTCAAGAGAAGAGGGGCTGGGTATTAATTGAAACTGAAAATGGAGAATTGAAAATGAAAAATAGAGTTGTTCTATTCGTAATATTGCTACTGTACGGTATCGGGGGATTGAAAGCTCAAAGCCGGGAATATGCGGCGGAGCTTGATACCAATTATATCATGATCGGTGACCAGATCAATTTCAGAATGAAGGTAAAGGCTGAACCGGGATTGAAGATCGTGTTTCCTCAATTGAAAGACACTCTGGCAAAAGGTGTGGAAATTATTTCCGGACCTGTTCGGGATTCTATCAAAGAGAAAGACGGACGGATACTCGTGCAGGAAAGTTACGTGATCACGTCTTTCGATTCGGGAGTGTTCATGATTCCGCCTATGCCTATCGAGATACAGCAGGAAAGTTATAACAACACGCTACGAACCGACCCGTTGGAGTTGATAGTGAATACTTTCGTGGTCGATCCGCAGAAAGGGAATTTCGACATCGTGATGCCTTTGGCTGCCCCGTGGACGTTCGCGGAGATACTGCCTTATTTATTATGGACTCTATTGGGTGTCGTGGTAATCCTGTTGATAATTTGGATTATCAAGGTGCGGAAATCACGCAAGTCACTCTTCGGGCACGAGAAACCGGCTATACCGCCTTACGTGCTTGCCATGAAGGCTTTGGAAGAGATCAAGAAGGAGAAGTTATGGCAAAGTGGTAAGACAAAAGAATATTACACGCAGTTGACTGATACGATTCGGAACTATTTGGACGGTGAGTTGGGTATTTCGGCGATGGAGCAAACTTCTTTCGAGACTTTACAGTCTTTGGAGAAGTGCGAAAAGGTGAATGCCAAACAGCGGGATAAGTTGGCGGATATGTTCGAAACTGCCGATTACGTGAAGTTCGCCAAGGCGGAACCGTTACAGGACGAGAACGTGCGTAACTTGGATATCGCTTATGATTTCGTGCAGGAAACGAATGACACGATCCGGGAAGAGAAAGAAAAAGAACGTCTGGAACGAGAGTTGAAAGAGCAACAGGAGAGAGAGGCGGCGGAAAAAGCAGCGGCGGAAGCGGCAAAGAGTGAAGAGGAGAAAAAGAATTAATTTACGATTTATGATTTTTGATTTATGATTCTCAGAATCTAAAATCAAGAAATCTAAAATTTAAAATAGAGAATATGTTTGGATATGAATTTGCAAACCCCGAATACTTTTGGTTATTGTTGGTACTGGTGCCAATGATTATCTGGTATATTTTTAAGGAGAAGCAGTCGCATGCCGATATGAAATTTTCTTCTATTCGGGTGTTCAAGCTGATGAAACGGGGAAACCGGATTTGGTTGCGTCACCTGTTGTTTGTGGCTCGGGTGTTCGCTATCGTTTTTCTGGTATTTGCTTTAGCCAGACCACAGTCCAGTTCGAGTTGGCAAACGTATAATAGTGAAGGTATAGATATCATGTTGGCATTGGATATTTCCGGTAGTATGTTGGCTCGGGACTTTACTCCCGACCGATTGGAAGCCGCGAAAGAAGTTGCCACGAAGTTCATACTGGAACGTCCCCAAGACCGGATCGGGTTGGTGGTATTCAGTGGAGAGAGTTTCACGCAGAGTCCCTTGACGACGGATCAGGCGGTGTTGGTCAACGTGATGAAAGATATTGAAAGCGGGATGATCGAGGACGGAACGGCTATCGGTCTGGGATTGGCAAATGCCGTGAATCGTTTGAAAGACAGCAAAGCGAAATCCAAGGTGGTTATTCTTTTGACCGACGGTATCAATAACCGGGGGGCTATTGCACCGATGACGGCGGCGGAATTGGCGAAGACCTTCGGTATCCGGGTGTACACGATAGGTGTCGGTTCGCTGGGAGAGGCTCCTTATCCCGTGCAAACTCCTTTCGGCGTGCAGTTACAACGGATGCCGGTGGAGATTGACGAAGATATTTTGACTCAGATAGCCGATATGACCGGAGGTAAGTATTTCCGTGCCACGGATAACAAGAAACTGGAGCAGATATATAAGGAAATAGATCAATTGGAGAAAAGCAAAGTGGAGGTGAAGCATTTCAGCCGCAAGAACGAACACTTCTTCTATTTTGCCTTGATTGGAGCTTTATTGCTGATACTGGAAGCGTTAGGCAGATACACGTTATTGAGGAAAATTCCTTGATTTTAAATTTTAGATTTTAGATTTTAAATTTGGGAATGCAGGTTTAATCTAAGGTCTGAAAGTGAAAATGAAAATATAGAGATTGGAGAGGGACATGGAAAGTCATCAATCTAAAATCTAAAATTATTAAATCTAAAATTGAAAGGGTTATGTTTAGGTTTGCACATCCTGATTTATTATACTTACTGTTAGTAATTCCTTTGCTGATCGTGTTTTACGTGGTGGCTAGGATACGCAAGAAAAAGGCGATAGTGGAATTTGGGAATCCGGAATTGTTGGCAACGTTGATGCCTCTGCAATCGCCCAAGCGGGCGACGTGGAAATTCGTGATGGTATTGTTCGCGTTGTTCTTTGTTATTCTTGGAGTTGCCGCACCCCAATTCGGTTCCAAGTTACAACAAGTAAAGAAAGAAGGTGTCGAATTGATTATCGCGTTGGATGTGTCCAATTCCATGCTGGCACAGGATATAAAGCCCAGCCGGTTGGATGCGGCTAAACAGGCTATTTCCCGTATGGTGGAGAAATTGAGCGACGATAAGGTCGGGTTGATCGTGTTCGCCGGGGATGCATACGTGCAACTGCCGATCACGACGGATTATTCTTCTGCTAAATTATTCTTGTCGGGTATCAATACGGACATCGTTCCGATTCAAGGAACGGCGATCGGGACAGCGATAGATCTGGCAGCCAAGTCATTTACCCCGGACACGGAAGCGTCGAAAGCCATTATCGTGATCACGGACGGGGAGAATCACGAGGATGATGCTGTTGCGGCGGCAAAGGCGGCCCGGGAGAATGGGATTTACGTCCACACGATCGGGATGGGATTGGCGCAAGGTGCTCCGGTTCCCGAAAAGGGTAACCCCGGTCAGTACATGAGAGACGGGAGCGGCAATCCGGTGATCTCCAAGTTGGATGAAGATATGTTGAAAGCGATTGCTAAAGCGGGGGAAGGTATTTTCGTCCGTGCAAGTAATTCTAACGTGGGATTGAACACGTTGCTGGACGAGATAAACCGGATGGATAAGACTTTGCTGGAAGAACGGGTTTTTGCAGATTACGCCGATAAGTACCAGTATTTTTTGATTATGGCTTTGATTTTCGTGTTATTGGATTTCATGATATTGGGACGCAAGAACAAAAACTTCTTGAAAATTAATATCTTCGGTACGGAAGAAAAGCGTGTTGAAAGTAAACATTAAAATGAGCGTGTTATGATGAAAGTTTTAATGACAATGATATTCGCGGTGCTGGTAAGTTTGCCGGTATGGGCGCAACAGGAACGGAAATTTATTCGCGGAGGAAATGATTTGTTTAAAGATCAGGATTTCGAGAAAGCGGAGGTGGAATATCGTAAGGCGTTGGACATGGAGGTGAAGTCTTACGAGGGAGCCTTTAATCTGGGAGATGCTTTGTACAAGCAAAAGAAATATGACGAAGCCTTGCAGCAATTCCAATCTTTGGCTCAAAACGAAAAGAACAAGGAAAAACTGGGCGAATTGTACCACAATATCGGAAATACCCTTTTGTCCATGAATAAGTTGGACGAAAGTATTGAGGCTTACAAGCAATCGCTGAGGAATCGTCCTAATTCTCAAGAAACCAAATATAATCTGGAATTTGCCCGCAAGATGAAGCAGGAACAAGAAAACCAAGACCAGAACAAGGATCAAAACAAGGATCAGAATAAAGACCAGAACCAAGACCAAAATAAGGATCAGAATCAAGATCAACAAAACAAGGATCAACAGGATCAAAATAAAGATCAACAGGATAAAGATCAAAACAAAGATCAGCAAGACCAGAATAAGGATCAACAAAATAAAGACCAGCAAAACAAAGATCAGCAGGATAAGAAGGAGCAGCAACAACAGCAGCAGCAACCTAAAATATCCAAAGAGGATGCCGAGCGTTTGCTGGAGGCTTTAGGGGAAGACGAGAAGAAGACGCAGGAAAAAGTACAAAAAGATAAAGCTCAGGCACAGAAAGCGAAAAAGATGAAGATTGAAAAGAATTGGTAACTTCGCGGTACGTGTCAAAGGGTATAACAGAATAAAAAGAATAAACAAAGATGAGGTCATTAATTATAGCATTATTGTTATGTGTTATAGGGGGGACAAAGGTATTTGCCCAAAAGACGACATTCGAGGTTTCGGCACCTTCCGTGGTGGAAGTCGGGGAGCAATTCAGACTTTCCTACACGTTGAACAAGCAAGGTGAGAATTTGCAGGTTCCGACGTTAAAAGGATTCGATCTGCTGGCGGGTCCCTCGTTAAGTACTTCGATGAGTTTCTCCAATATAAACGGTAAAATGGAGCAAAGCTCACAGTTTACTTACACGTACGTGTTGGAGGCACGGGAGGAGGGTGAATACACGATAGAGCCTGCGACAATCACCATTGACGGAAAGGAACATAAATCAGAGGCTATAAAAATTAAGGTAATCAAAGGCTCCGGGAACACTCAAGGAAACACGAATGGCGGAAACCGGGGAACCACTCAACAGCGGGAAGAGCGGGGGAGTGCTTCAATAAAGAAAGATGATTTGTTTTTGAAGGTAGAAGTATCCCGTAAGTCTTTGTACGTGGGCGAGAGCTTGGAATTGACATTGAAAGTGTATTCCCGTGTGAATCTGGCGGATTTGCAATGGAAGAAGATTCCCGCTTTTGACGGATTCATGACCGAGGAGAAAAAGATACAACAGATCAGGTTGAACCGGGAAGAGTATAATGGTAAGATTTACGATCAGGCGGGAGTATTACAGCAATTGATTCTGTTCCCGCAACACGCCGGAACTTTGACGATCGACCCGTATGAGATTGTTTGTTTGATTCGGCAGCGTACCACGGGGCGCTCCGGTAGTATATTTGACGATTTCTTCGGAGGATACCGGGATGTGCGGGTACTCTGCGAGAGTGATCCGGTAAATATTACCGTGAAGAGTTTGCCGGAAACCGGGAAGCCTCTGGGCTTTAGCGGTATGGTCGGGACTCTTTCCATGAACACGTCGATATCTACCGATACATTGCGGGCAAATGACGCGTTGACTTATAAAGTGGTTTTGCGGGGGAACGGGAATATGAAATTATTGAACGCGCCCAAGATTAATTTCCCGCACGACTTTGACGTGTATGATCCGAAGATCACGAAAGATGTTACCGGGACTTCCGGGACGGTTACTTACGAGTACATCGTGATACCCCGTTACGCGGGTGAATACAAGATTCCTGCCGTGCAATATTCTTATTTCGATCCGAAGTCGAGTACCTACAAGATGCTGAAAGGGGATGAATACACGATTCGTGTGGCGAAAGGGAATGAGGCAAGTTCCAACGCGGGAGAAGCGGCATTACAGTCGTTCAAAAAAGAAGATGTACGCGTGTTGGGACAGGATATCCGTTATATCAAGTCCGGTAAGAGTGACTTGCGTCCGAAAGGGATACAGTATTTCGCGACGATGTCCTATTGGTTGAGTTTTATCATACCTTTCGTGTTGTTTGTGATCGGAATGATACTGAACCGTCGCCGGATTAAAGCGAATGCCGATTTGGTACGCGTGAAGAGTAAGACGGCAAACAAAATGGCTCAGAAGCGTTTGAGAGCTGCCGCGGTTGCCATGAGAGCGGGTAATTCCGAACTATTCTATCAAGAAGTTTTGAACGCAATGTGGGGATACGTCAGCTATAAATTGAATATAGCGGCTTCCGAATTGAACCGGGATAATATTAACGATCATTTGACTCGTCGAGGGGCAGATGCGGCTTTGATACAGGGATTTATAGATGTACTTGATCATTGTGAATATGCCCGTTACGCTCCCGGGGCGAACCAAGGGGAGGAAATGGATAAGGTATACAAGGATAGTATATCCATTATCACGAAGTTGGATAAAGCGATTTAGGCAATTGAAAATGTACAATTGAAAATTGAAAATGATGAAGAAGGTATATATAATTTTGGTTTTGCTGTTATCCGGTATTGTTGCGTTTGCCACTGATACCAAGGCTTTGGAAGACGAGGCGACAAAGATGTATCAAGAAGGGAATTACCAGAAAGCGATAGATTTGTATAACGAGATTCTGGCTGATGACATGGAGTCGGCTTCCGTGTATTATAACTTGGGAAACTGTTATTACAAGTTGGGAGAGATCGCTCTGTCCATTTTGAATTACGAACGGGCTTTATTGCTCAACCCCGGGGATAAAGACGCCAAGTATAATCTAAAACTGGCACAACAGGCCACGGTGGATAATATCAAGGTTCTGCCGGAATTGTTTCTTGTACGTTGGTATAATGCGTTCGTGACCGCTTTCACGGCTGATCTGTGGGCTTATATTTCCGTGGCTCTTTTTATCGGTTTTCTGATCATGGCGGCATTGTTTTTCTACGCGACATCCGTTTCTTTAAAGAAGAGTTGGTTTACTGTGGGAGTGATCCTGCTGCTCATGTCGATCATGACGATATTTTTTGCCTCGAAACAATATCATCGTATGACCAACAGGGATAGCGGTATAATCATGACTCCTAGCGTGGTGGTACGCGGTGCTCCCGACAGTAGCGGAACGGAATTGTTTGTCGTCCACGAGGGATTGAAAGTACAGGTTCTCGGTTCTTTGGGCGAATGGTACAACGTGCGTCTGGCCGACGGAAACGAGGGATGGGTTACTAAAGCCGATTTGGAAAAGATATAGAGATAACTACTCGTAGAAAATGATTTCAGCAAAAGGATTGTTCAAAATAAATGAACAATCCTTTTGTTTTTTAGCTGACGAGCCACGATTTGAATTCGGAAGCTTTGTTTTTGCTGATGTATATGCGTTCGGGGACTTCCGTGTCGAGGGTGACGAGTAGACGGTTGTCGAACCAGATGGTGATGTTCGTGACGCTGTCTTTTGCCACGATGAATTGTTTATTTGCCCGGGTGAAACGTGCCGGGTCGAGAGTGGTGATGATCTGTTCCAGTGTTTTGGAATAAGGGTATTTGTTTCCGTCTTTCAAGTAGATGCAGGTGTTTTTGTCTGTCGTGTAGAAGCAGGCGACGTCACGCAGGTTGACGGGGAGTAGCTTGTCCTTGTGTGGAATTAATAATCGATCTTGGTATTTCGGGGATACAGTGAGTTGGGTTAGTTGTGCGAGGTATTGCACGATGTCTTGGCGGGTGAGTTTACTGTATTTGTCGAGAGCATGGCGGATGTCTTCGACTTTTACCGGTTTCAACAGGTAGTCGATGCTGTTTACGCGGAAAGCCTCGATGGCGTACTGGTCGTAGGCAGTGGTGAAAACAATCGGGGTTTCCACGGTGATTTTGTCGAAGATGGCGAATGCAGAGCCGTCGGAGAGGTGGATGTCCATGAAGATCAGGTCGGGTGACGGGTTGGATTGCAGCCAGTGGACGGTTTGCGTGACACTTTCCGTATTACCGGCGATCCGGATACCGGGGTTTACACTCGTGATGATGTCGGCGAGGTTCTCGTAAGCGGCGGTTTCGTCTTCTACAATCAATACTCTCATGGCAATGTCATTTTAATGGGAGGCAGACACGGAATGTCTCGTTATCTTGTTCTATCCGGATATGTTGATTCATTAATAATTCAAAGCGTTTTCTAAGATTATTGAGTCCCGTTCCGTTCGTGTCGGGCGGGGTTAATTTCGGGTACACGGGATTGGTGATAACCAGTTCCCCGTTTTCGGTAAGACGGATGGAGATCGTCATTTTGTACTCGCTGTCAATGCGGTTGTGTACGATAACGTTTTCCACTATCGGGAGCAGGGAGAGTACCGGTAGTACCAGCGTGTCTTTCTGTCGTTCATCCACGTCGATGGAGAATACCAGTTTGTTGGCGAAACGTACTTCCATGACATACCGGAAGGATTGTATGAATTCGAGTTCCTCGCGCAGGGAAACGAGTCCCTTGTGATCGCTTTGCAGGATATAGCGGAAGATGTCCGATAATTGATTGACGTAGGTCAATGTTTTTTCATCATCTTTTTTGCGGATGAGGGAGGATATGCCGTTCAACGAGTTGAAGAAGAAGTGCGGGTTGATCTGGTTCGCGAGGGCGTCACAGCGGCTTTGCAGGTTCTCGAAGCGCAAGCGCTCGATTTCGTTCTCTTTTTCACGCTGTTTAGAGTAGAGCATGGAGATATATCCGACCACGGTACACAGGACACAGGTCACGGAGAACTGGGAGATCAGCGTGCTACCCCGGAAGTCCGTGCGGATGCCGAAACGGGATACCGTGTACGAAATTCCCAAAAAGACGAGGTAAACAGCCAGCGTGACGAGAAAGGTACGTCCCAAACGCTGACGGAATGCTGCCGTGGGTAACGTTCGTAGGTTGTAGCGTATCAACCAAGCTATCAACCCCCAGAAGAATAATAAACGATAAATGAAGTAGGTGAAATACAGCGGGTAACTCTCGGCCGACATCATGTTGATTTCCCACGGGAGGCAGGAGAGGTTGGGATATATGATGAAAATCGCACTGATCAGACTGATTAGCGGCAGTTTTCGGGATATGTAGAGGTCAAAAGCATCCATAGTCGTATTTTTTGTCGTTACAAAGAAAAAAAAAATAATTGAACCTTGCTCTTTCGGGAGAAGTAAAACGAAAAAAGAGGGAGGGAAAGCGAAAAAGGTTCGCCTGCAACTTGCAACTCGCCGCAGGCGAACTAATTGTTGTTTCTGAAATATTCGATCATTTCGCTCGTGAGGCTGATGTCCGATTCGTTGGCGGGGATTTCCCGGCGGGGGAACCATTCAGCGACGGCGAGTTCGTCTTTGTCTAGGGTGATGTGGTCATTTCCCTCGACTTCTGCGAAGAAGCCCATGAGTAGGGTGTCGGAGAATGCCCAAGGTTGACTTTTGTAGTATTTGAGGTTTTTGACGTGCAGGCCGACTTCTTCCATGACTTCCCGGCGTACGGTTTCTTCCACGGATTCGCCTATTTCGGTGAATCCGGCGAGGAGGGCGTATCTCGTGTATTCGCGGTTGGCGTATTTGGATAACAGTATTTTGTCGCCGTTCGTGACGGCAACGATCACGGCGGGCATGATCTTGGGGTATTCCATGTTCCCGCATTTTTCACAATGCATCATGCGTTCTTTGTCGTGGGCAGACATTTTTGCCCCGCAATGACTGCAAAAACGATGGTTGTCGTACCACTTGTGCAAGCTGTAAGCGGTGATTCCGGCGAAAGCGGAATGACGGGGAAAGGCTTTTCTGAACACGGAGATATCGACTAAACGGAACTCGCCTTGTTCCTCGGCAGGTCGGTCTATCCAATAGAATCGGTCATCATCTATGGAGAACAGGTAGGTGGCGGATTGGAAAAGTGTGTCCGTGTCACCTCTCAACTCGCTGAAGCGGGGGAAACGTATGGCACCGTTTTGCTCGTGCAGGAGAACTGTACGGTTATTGAAACAGAGGGCGAAGTCTGTTGTTTCGGGTTTGCGATTGGAATAGGCGTTTGAGAATGTATGTGGTGCGATGTCCTGTATCATGGTGTTATACGCTGAGTTTTGAATAACTATTTATAGGGGACAAAGGTAGGATAAAAAGAGAGGATGTCAAAAGTACAACAGACTTTTGACATCCTCTCTTTTTATGCGATTTTAAACTACTTTACAATATCGTAGTCGATGCCTTCGACGTAGTAAATGACGTAGGCGTCTTTGTTGTTTTTCTTCATCCATTCGCGCATTTTGAGGATGCTGTTTTTCTCGGAATCGCAGTGAGCCTCATCTTTTTCACCTTTGGCTTCTTCTTCTTTCAGTTCTTTTTCCCATTTGTCGATGTATTCTTTCGAGAAGCGTTGTTCTTTAAGAACACCGGTTACCGCGATCTCGGAATTGACTAATTCCCGGTTGAAGGATTTGATGTTACCACCGACTTCTACGCGGATCGTGGTTTCGTCCGTGGGGTCGGAGATGAAGCAACGGCGTCCGGAGTGGGAGCAGGTGTGCTTCACGGGGCCTTGGAAGACAATGGTGTCATTGACACGTTGGTCAGCCACGGCGAGGAGATCATTGACTTTTAATGCTTTCTCGGTGATGCTCGTGGTTTGCTTTTGTGCATCGGCTTGGGTGTTCTTGGGTTTGCTTTTGCATGAAACGATAGAACAAGCGGCGATGCCGGTAGCGATGATTATAAGTGTTGATTTCTTCATGATGATATAATTTAGTTTTTAATTCTTGCTATAAGGCAAACGGTGATAAAACCCGCTACGCCCGTGAACAGGGAGATGACGGCTGCCGTGTATTTCGCGTAAGGTTTTTGACGGCGGTAGAGGGCGAGTGTTATGATCGCCAGCAAAGCGCCGAGTCCTAGGGCTGTGAAATGGTAAGCCGATACGCGGGGATAGATGTAGCTGTTGGAGCTGTCGCCGAACCCCACGGTAAAGGGAAAGAGGTAAGGAGATACCTTGTCCCACGTCGAGGGAGTGGCGGGGCGATAGAGGTCTGCCACTTGCTTCATCGTGCCGTTTTCCAAGGCATAGGTGTATTCGCCCGAGGGTGATTCCTTGACAACTGTCCAATAGAACATATTTGCCATGACGGATATGCGGTCGATGTCCGGGTTGATGCCTTCCAGTACCTTCACGAGGCGGTAACCGTCGGTGGAGAGATAATAGAGGGTGCCGTCCGTGTCGTACAGGAAGCCGTAGAGGCTCCGGTTTTCCATTTCCTTGGGGAACATGGCGAGCGTTTTGATGCTTGTTCCGACTTTCGTGTCCTTGATGAAAGGTTTGCCGTTTGTCATCTTCACGTGGAAGAGGTTATTGCGGTTGTCGAGTACGAAATAACCTTCGTCGTATGATTTCATACTGGAGGGGATGCCCGCCACCCATTGTGCGGGTGCAGAGAATCCGGCTGCATCGAGGGCTTGCTGGAAGCGGGCGGATTTCTCTTCGTTCACCCGGTTCGTTTCCATGTCGATAAATTCGATACGCTCTTTCAGACGGAACATGTCGTCGGGGTTTTCGAGGTCTACTTTCCCGGAACATGACTCGAACATGGGGTATAGTTCGATCACGGGTGTGTTTTTGTCCTTGGGCTTGTACCAGAAGAAAAAGTTATTGCGCGCGATCGCCTGTAAATCCACGGGAACCCCTTGAATGGAGTCGGGCAAGGCGTTTTCCATTGCCAATTGCCGGTAATAGAACATGGGGAGTACCCGGTTGAATTCAGCGTCCGTGTACGAGTTGCCGTCGAGGTCCTTGCCCATGAGGCGTTCGTCAGCGGGATCGATGTAACAGAATTGGTTAATCACGGAACTGTAATACGTGAACGGGTAACGGACAGAGGAGTCCGTGGTGAGTTGCACGAGTGACGGGATGATCCATGATAAAAGGAATATGGAAAGCCCGATATATAGTATCTTTATTTTCATGTTTTCTTGATGTTTGATCGTTATTGCATACCCTGTTTGAATCGGCGGATGGATATCTTCGGAAACAGGAACAGGATTATGATTGCCCCGCACAGGTAGGGAAGCATGGGGGTGAACGCTCTCGGTACGCCTTCCGTGATGAAGAGCGAGAGGAGGAGCAGGGCGATAATCGCATTGCAGATGCGCTGTAACCACGTGGGTTCGAGTATAATCCAAGCGGTGAGCAGGTAGGCTGCCAGACCTGCCAGCATGTGCGGGAGTGTGGTAGAGAACCATGCCCCGATGACTTCACGGGGGAAGTTGAGGGATAGTCCCCAGAGAAAACAACCGTAGCAGACGGCGAAGGCGAGGAGTAACGCTGTAAACCCGTACGCCAGCATCAAGAAGATGATACGGTTTTCGCCCAAGGGGAGATGCAAGGTCAGTTTGAAGCGTTTCTTTACCATTTCCGGTATGAATTGCGCTATGCCGAGGATGATGCCCGCCAGCAGGGGAAACATTTTCAATTGATCGAGAAGTACAACGTTCTTCTGGATAAATACTTCCCAGAGGTGGGGTATACCCACGTTGCGGGAGGCGCTGGATATACGCAGGGCGATGTATGCCATGCCCAACGCGAATACCGCGAAGATGAGCAGGAGTATCCAGCGGGTTTTGATCCACTCTTTAAAAAGTAGTGCTTTATTCATGATCTTGATGTCGTTTTAGTGATTAATATTTCCCGGTCAACCCGATGAACGCGTCTTCTAGGGTTAGTTCTTCCATCTGCAAGCCGGGGAGTTCCGTTCCTCGCGGGACGAGTATTTCCCGGACTTTGTCGGCGGGTTCGAAAGAATAAGTTGTCCATAAGCCGTTGACTTTCTCCGTGTTCCACAGGGCGTCGTGTTTCGCAGGGGATTGCCCGTCGGGAAGCGAGAAACGGAAACGGTGGAAGTTATCCATGATTTCGCGTGTCGGTTTGTGTATCAACAAGCGTCCGTAGTCGAGGATGATACAGTCGTCGATCAGGAGTTCCATGTCTTGAATGATATGCGACGTGAGGAAGATGGTCTTGTCGCCTTTTGCGGCGAAGTCTTTGAGGTATTCGACAAAGAGGCGGCGATAACCGGGATCGAGTCCCATGGAGAAGTCATCGAGGATGAGCAGTTCCGGGTCTTGGGCGAAAAGAAGTCCCAGTGCCACTTGCGAACGCTGACCGCATGACATGTGGTTGATCTTCTGGAGAGGAACCACGTTCAGTTTCTCCATGAGTTCGTAGAATGCCTCTTTTTTCCAGTTGGGAAAGAAGGCGCTGTAATATTTTTCAATCTGTTCTATCGTGAAATAAGAATGTTGGACGTGTCCTTCCAGCAATAACCCGATTTTAGCTTTAGTGGCGGGAGTGAGGTGGTTCATGTTTTCCCCAAGGAGAAAACACTCTCCCGACCGGGGTTGTAGGTAACCGTTGAGGATGTTGATGATCGTGGTTTTCCCGGTACCGTTTTTCCCGAGTAATCCCAACACCTTTCCTTTCTCGACGTCGAAACTCAAGTTCTCGTAAATGAGTTTCTCGCCGTAGTAGTGGGTGATGTTTTTACATTCAATGACTTTTTCCATGTAGTTGTTGTTGTTTAAAACGTGAAGCCGCAATGTGCCTGTAAGGTTTCCCGTTGAAGGTCGCCCTTGAAGGCATCATGCCGCCAGTTGATTTTGATAAAAATGCCTTTGTCCCCGCGGGAAAGCGTGTAATCCCAGCGAAGTGAAATATCGGAAGCCCAGCTGTCGGTTGAGAGGTTTGCGTATACCGTGTTTACCGGTTCCAGCAGGCGTCGCGTGGTTTCGTCTATATCTGTTAATTGTAATTCCGCGTCCGTGTTGTAGCGGTATTCACCTTCCGCATCGAGGCGGAAAGTGGATTTCTTTATGCTTTTAGCGAGTGATACATTCATTCGTCCGGTCAGGTCGTTCAGTTTCATGAGTCGGGCAGGGTCGAGGTAAGTCATCTTGAACGTGTTCATCTCTGCTTGCGGCAGAATGTTCCACGAGAATTGCTTTTCCCTGTATTCTCTGCCGTACAGGAAAGAGAGTGAGAGGTTGTTTCTCTTGACGGATAATTGTTCCGTGCTGCCGATTTGCGGGTAAACACCCGTGGTGGGGTCGCCGAAAAGGTTCTCCGTGCCCTTGCGGTTCCGGTAGCTGCCGTTGAGTTTTAGTCCCCATTGTTCGCGAGGGGTACGTGTCATGTACGCTACCTCGGCTTTTATTTCGTCTTGGTTCAGTTCGTTCAGAGGCAGGTTGTTGAGGGTGGAGATGATTTTCTCGAAAGTGAATCGCTCGTATTCGACAGCCGCAGAAAGTCCTTTTTTAGCGCGGGGAAAGAGTTCGACGCTTGCCCCGTACCGGTGCCCGTTATAGTAAACACTGGAGTTTTTACCGTAGAATCGGCGGGAGTCCGTTCCCAGTCCAAAGAGATGGTATTCGGTAAGTGTACCGAGTTCATTGTAGTATTTAACGTCGTTTGTCTGCTTGTATTTGCCCGCGTGGATGGCAAGACCGACGTCATAACGCCGTGTTATTCTCGCGGAGATGCCCACGGAGCCTTTGAGGTCGGAAACCACGTTTTTAGGACGGGGATCCCGATTACGATACTCGATGAGTGCCCTGTAATTGGCGAATATACCCCACGTGAAGTGTTTGCCCGCTTGCGCGTACCCTCCGGCGAAGTAGTATTCTTCGGTTTTCAGGTTACCGCCCAGCGTGTCCGCCATGACGTAAGGATAGACGGTTAAAAAATCAGAGGTCTCGTTCCATTGCACGTTGTTCCGTTTCCCGTTTTTGTAATATGCATTGCCCCAAGTTTTGCTATTTGCCCGTAATGAAATATATGACGATACGTTAAAATTAAAATTCTGAGTCTTTGAACCTAACTGGGGCAGGAGTGCCTTGTCGGCACTCGTTTGCTCCCAGCCAATTTGTAATTCGGTCAATGAAAAAGAATGAGCGTAATATTGTAATGCCGGGTTGCGGTACGCTTGTGACACGAAGTTTTCTCCCGGGGAGAAAAATACCCGCGTGCGGGTGTTTACCGAAAGGGTATCCTGTGCCCGACTACTTGAGAATAAAACGGTTAAACTGAAAATCAGAATGAATAAAGACCTCATGATTTACTTGTTTAATAATAGTTATTTAGCTAATGAAGGAACGGCATCCGCCTCGAAGTCTAAGGTCGAATTGTTCGTGTCTTGTAATTTCTCTATCCCGTTGACGGTGGTCGGCAGCACTTTCCGGCGTACGCTTTTGTTGTAACGGTTCTGGTCTTTGTCAATTTCACCGCAGTGAGTCCAGCCCATGTCCAAGGAAGGAGAGGTTACGATCCATTGGAATTCGGCAGGGATGGTCATGTTCACGGCATCGATGATGTACTCGTTCGGCACTTGGAGGCAATCTCCATCCATGGGTATCACGTGTTCGCCAAAGACGAAGGTGTACTCGTAATGATACATATTGACAGAATCAAGTACGTACTCCTCTATATTCGGGATACGGGCGAGGGCCATACTTTTAGATCCCCGGTTGTGGAAAAGGAATCTATCGTAGGGTGTCTTGATATTCGTTACAGCGGGGTTGTCAATATCGTTTGTTTCGTCATAGAATATCTCGAAGTCCGCCTTACTCAAGTCGAACGACTGCGAGTTCGCTTCGCGATGGTCGATGCCGTTGTCGGCGATGATGATCGATTCGCCGGGTTGCACGGGATACACCGTGCCGTCGCCGGGGATGGTGATAATAGCATTTACCGCCATGGCTTTGCTCATGATGTCCGGGGTGTAGTCTTGTTTGGTAACCGTCAGGAATTCTGACACCAATACGGAAAGTCCGTCAGCGTAAAGGACCGTGTCGGAGTTGTTGTAGATTTTGATAAACTTATCCCCGTCATATTGTTTGCCTTCAGGAGTGGTTGTTCCGGTAAAAAATATTTCGGCAATCACGAAATCCGATAATTCTTGAGATAAGAACAAGGTCAACGAGGATGAGGCAGTTTCTCCGGTGATGTTCACGGATTCTTTGTAACCTTTGATTTTGGTATTCATTTCTTGTTCTTCGAAAGAGTATTTCACGTTACCTTCAATCGTGATATGATATATTCCTTCGGTTAATTCGACTTCAAGCTGATTACCGGAGAAAGCGTTACTCGTGGTCGTTCTTCCCGTGTTGATGTTCTTGAAGCTGGCCGTCAGGTTGCTAACCGACGGATCGGTTAGGTCTTTCGGGTTTTCTGTCGTAAGGGTAAAGACCGTTGTCCGGATCGAATTGTTATCATCGTTACAGGATGATAAGCTGAAGATGCTTGTTACAATTAAGCTGAAAATAATAAAATACTGTTTCATTTTATGGTGTTATTTAATGGTTATAGATTCAAGTTCAGTTCCATGCCGAAATAGGGCGTCACGTAATGTCTGACGGATAAATTGTTTTCCTTGTAATCCGGGTTATAATCAAGTATGTTATTCACGAACAATGACAAGTTTATTTTATCCCGCATAAATTTTTTGGTTGCTTTAAAATGTACGCTAATGGAAATGGGGTCTGTCCTTTTTATGAATAGTTCTTTATTATACTGTTTCACGAGGTACTGGAGCACGGGATCAGAGAGATTATCTGCCGTGAAATCGTGTTCTATCCCGTCTATACCCACGTATTTTAATGGCGTTCCGCTTTTCCATTTGCTTTGCTGGCTGGAAATCCACAAGCACTGCACGAATGTTGCAAAGCTAAGTCCCAAGGGACGGATATACGTGTCGAACGCGAAGTTCGTGTTGAATTGCTGTTTGATGTACCCGTCATCATCCGGGTACAGGGCGACGTATTTGATTTGTGCCCCGTTTATGAGCGTACTTTCATTCCGGTAGACGGGATGACTGTTGTGATAGGTCGATTTGAACCATGCCCCGTTTATCGTGATCTTGGTGCGAATGCTTTCGATACGTTTGGATGTGTAATGGTACTCAATTCCTTCCTTGATGATCATGCTGCCGTTGGTGGTTTGACCGAAGGTGTAAATCACGGTGTCTGTGCTGTAAGGGAGCGTGTTGATATCCGGGGGTGTTTGTATGGAACCGGGATCAAGCGCGGAAGCATCGTATTTTTTGTAATCGAAAGTACGCCAGAAGGAAGAAGTACGGAAACCGGATGTCATTTTTTCTCTGAAGTAGGTCATGGAGAAGTTGTTTTGACTGTAATCGAAGTCAAATCGAACTTCCCATTTGCGATTGCGCGCAGGTTCTAGTTTAAAATTGGTGACGTCTACTTTATAAGTCATCATGTTCAATCGGCGGTACTCTTCGTTCGTGTGGTAGTAATTCAATTGTGTGAGATCCACGTATCGGGTATCCGGGTAGAGTTGTGTCATGACGGGCATTTTCGTGTTCCAACCGATACCCCCGGCAAGTTGGATATTCAGGATTCTGTTGAACAAGTAGGTGGTCGGGAATTTCCATAATAAATTTACCCGCGGGTCGAAATAAGTTTTACCGTTAATCTTGTATTCTTTATCAATGTTCAATGGGATAAGGGTACGGACACCTCCTGCCGCTTGGAAATTGTGTGTACCCACGGGTACGGTTATCCTGTCTTCGATGAAGAATGCCAGCGTGTGTTCTGCCGGGATGTCGTCATACGGGCGGGGACGTGCTTTCATCGAGGGGTAGAGAGGACGGGTCAAGTCATATACCTGTCCTTTCCCCAAGTTTTTATTCATCCTCCATTCGGCACCTATTTTCATCGCGTTTTCTACTCCCGATATGTTGAATCCCAGTTCTCCCATCGCTTTGCTATAAGCGTTCAACGGTTGACCGTCTACTTTCAGGTGTGCCGTGTAGCGGTAGGGAAGAAATATTCCGTCGTGTTCCCCTTCTTCCGTGTTGTCGGGAATAGGGGTGTCCTTGTCAAGGGAAATGTATTTCGTACGTTTGATTTGGTCTTTCGAGTAATCTATTGCCGCGGATAGCGAGAGGCTTTTTAGCAATCGGTTATTCGTGAAATTCCAGTATAGAGAATTGGCTAGAGCCACGCGGTTGTAAGTCGATTTGTATTTATCTATTTTTTTGTACGAGAGTTCCGGATCGTTCTTGGCATTATCGAACGAACTTCCGTAGTCCGCGTTCAGGTTCCACGTCAATATATTCCAAGTACGCCCGATGCGTACGGAGCCCGTGAGGCGCTTGAATGTTTCGAGATTATTGCGGGGATCTATTTTAGAGTCCATATAGTCGATTCCGAAATTGATAGTCCAGCCGTTTCGGGTTGCCAGTCCTTTTCCGGCGTAGACGAGTTTGCTCCCGGCATCAGTTTTTAGGCGTATTTCCCACGGGTGGACTCCCGCTTTACGGGTGATTTTTACCAGTCCGCTCGTGAGTTCCCCGTATTCCACGGAAGGGATACCGCGGATGACTTCCACCGACTGTATGAAATCGGTTGACAGAGTTCTCGTATCGACACCTTTCCCGATACTGTTGCGATTGTAGTCGTACTCGCCTTGATAGCTTCCCGGTATTTGCTGCATATTCGCGTCCGTGCTTAACGGAATACCGTCAATCAGAAAAGAAACCCCGAGTGAAGTTACGTCGTAATCGGAACTGGATATCCCTACTTCACGCAATCGTATTTTGTTTACACTCCCGAGGGACGGATCTTTGGTCATCCCTCCCGGCAACAGAGAGAGAATATCCGTGAAACTTGACGGTTGCAGCAGATTCATGGCTTCCCGGTTTATTTTGGAAGAGGAGGTTAAACCTCGTGATTCGGATGCCGTGACAATGATGTCTTGTAACGTGATCGTGTCGATTTGCATGTGAAAAGACAAAGTTGTGTCCCGATGAATTGAGATTGTCCGGTGAAGGGGAAGATACCCGATAAACGACAGGCTCAAGGTGTATGTTCCCGGTTTGATGTTTCTGAAACTGAAACGTCCGGTTTTGTCGCTGACCGTGTTTAATTGTATCGTGTCGTTTTTTAGAGATACGGTGGTAAATTCCAATACTTCTTTTGATTCTTTGTCTTGTACGGTACCTTGTAAATGACACGTGTTTTTTTGCCCGAAACCGGGTAGGGTGAAAAGGATAAATGAAAATAGAATAAATAGCCTACATAATCTGTTATTTTTTATCCATATACATTTATTAATAATCATATCTTTATTACAATTTGTTACTCGTGTATTATTGGTTGCCACGGTTGATTCCCTGTGAATATTTTTACGTCACAAAATTACGGCATCACAAAATACGAATCCATCACCATAAATGAGGATATTTAAAAAACGGCATCCCTATTTGTGGTGGTGTGTCTTTATGGCTTGTAACAGACTTGTTGTAAGATAATTGTACGAGTGTTGTAATGAATTGGCGTAGCGATTAATAGCTAATAGAGGTGAGTTTCATTTATTGATGTAGCGGCAGATTGGGAATTACCTATTCTGCCGCTACATCTTACCGTATAGAAAACGTTTGATTATTTCTTTTGCAGGTTATCGGCTTTTTCTTTTAAACGGGCAGCTCTTTCGGCACTTCCGGGGTGAGAAGAAAACATCTTTTGAATGAGATTCGCCTTCTCACCGCCGGCTGCTGAAAGTTCAACCAGCTTATTTAAAGCTTTTGACATGGCATACGGGTCGACATTTTGCCGGATACAGAAATCAAAAGCGTAATCATCCGCGGCATTTTCTTGTTTTTGGGAGAATTGGGCACCCATGAATGCTTCGGCCAAATCGCCTAGTTGGGAGTCTGTTAATTTGGATACATTCTCGTTCAAGGCTCCCGCGGCGTTTTTAGCGGCAGAACGAAGATAAGCGTTTTTCATGGCGTTTTTGGAGTCGTGGTGAACCACGTGCCCGATCTCGTGTCCGATAACGGCAAGTACTTCGTCATCCGTCATGAGTTCCATTAATCCGGCGCATACCCGGATGCTACCGTCCCCGCAAGCGAACGCATTGACATCCACGACTTCATATACGCCGAAGTTCAACTTTAAACCTTCTATTTCCGGAAAGTTTGCCGTGATCTTGGCTAATCGTTTACCTAATTCACTATCCGGTGCGGCTAGTTTATTGTGAGTATCCATCCATTGCATGTACTCTTTGCTCATGCTTGCTATATCCTCATCGGAAAGAGTGATTGCTCCTGCCGCGTCCTTTCCGGCTTGAATGGCTTTTTTCGTGTCAATCTTCATTTTACCGATTTTGATTTGCGCCTGCAATGTCGTCACTCCGGCGACTAAAAAGATAAGTATAAATAAATTCTTCATTTTTAATTGTTTATGTTATTATGTATGTTTTGTTACGTATCTCTATTTTGGTGGGCAAAAATATATATTTCCCGTAGATAAGGCAATAGTTGCAGATTATTTGAAAAATATTTTCCCCCGTATGATTCGTGTAAAAGAAATTATATTACCTTTGCATCGCTCAAGAAAAAGGACTCGTAGCTTAATGGATAGAGCACTTGGTTACGGCCCAAGAGGTTGTGGGTTCGACTCCCGCCGAGTTCACTGGAATGTCTGAAACATGACAAGATAAAAAATCAAACCTTGTATATCAACGATAAACAAGGTTTGATTTTTTTGATTCAATCGGGAAATTTGTATAGTTTGAACAATTGCTATACTCGCTTGCGGGAATTCAAATTATCCGTGTTTTGTTACACCACGTTTTCTAAAAAACGACCGATTGCGGTTTGAATTTTTATGACTTGTTCGCGAGATAAACCATCGAAATCCTGATCGTTAATTTGCACGTTATATTTAATCTTGGGAGCCATGCTTATTTTTGTTAGTGTTTCGCTTTTTACAATCATTGGTGTATCTTTTATCACCTCTATTTTCTTTTGAGCGTCATTTTCTTCCAGTAACAGGACGTCAAGATTGTTTTTTCTCGATTGTGTTGATTTGATTTTTTGAAGTTTCAGCCCCGGGATAGAACATTGTATATCCATTTTCTCGACTTGATTCAAGAACGAGAGAAGGGACAAGAATAAGTCCAGTATTACTGAAGAAGGAGTACTTTCTATTTCTACATTAAAGGCATAAGCGCTATAATTCGCATCAAAAATTCCGTCATTAAAAGTGGTTATCTTATAAATTTCGGTACTCTTTTCAAAATCAGGGGTTAAATCCTCGCTAGCCATGAGAATCTCATCTTCTCTATCCAAAAAATCATTTATCGCTTCATAAAGAGATTCCAAATCCTCGAGAGATAACCCGTGAATGGCTTCTCTTCCGAGTTTTAAATAATAACTCTGCCCGGGCTCATCTTGACTCGTGGCACAAGTGGGAATGTTGTCATTTTTCATGGTAATTCGTTTTTTGTTATTATAAAATCACTTGTTTTCCCGTAAAAAATCAGCCAGTGTTTTTTCAAGTTTTTCAAACTCGGGGGGAGATAATTTGTCCGAATTTTGTCCGTTAATATATAGCGTGTAGTAAAATGTAGGTTTAGCATCCCAGCAACCATGATTGATACCCTTTGAAACATCCATGTTATCATCAATTAGGTTTTCGCGCTCGTTCGCTAATTCGTCTTCCCGTATCTCTATCAGAAAATTCTCTCGATCCTCGTGAACCCATGTCGAATCATCAATGTGTTGAAGACGTAATAGCCTCGTGTTATCCTTTAAAAAAGTTTGAAGCGCGTCAGAAAGAGCCTTTACCTGTGAATAAGTGATACACTGAATATTTCCGACAGAAGAAAAAATGTAATAATAAGTTCTTGGATCATCGCACGTTTCACCAAGATTCATATCCATTTCTATAGAAAACCAAAAATCTTTGCGATCTTCTTTCATTCTTTTGCGTGCTGTCTTTTCCCGCTCCCGAAATAATTTAATCCTGTGTTGCAGGGTTTCAAGTTGTTGCCTAGAGATGCCATACATTAACTGATTGCTTGTAACGATACAATAACTTTTCTTGGAATTATCCCCTTCTACAACGGAATTCATACGAGTCAAATCATCCATGATATGCTGTATTAGTGAAGGCAGAAAAAAAGACGGTTCCGCCTGTCCCGTTGATCGACACCGCAAGGGCCGAGGGTGCATTAACACTCCTCACGGGGGTACGGAAACCGCCGTATGGAGATAACAGGCATAAAAAATGCCTGTCATTAATTGGCAGGTTTCCCCGCCCTTGCGTTATGTCGATCAATACAAATATACAACTAATTTTTAATAGTGCGTTATTTTCTGGGAATTATTGCATGTAGATGCATGAAAACGCTTTTTACTTTGAATTCTGTGATTCTGTCAGTCTCGTCAAATAATATTTATCAACATGTCAAAGAACTTTTCTAATACAAAGATACTTCCCGCTTTACCCTTTTCCAACCATATTTCATAAAGAGCTCACGTGTTTTCACGAACACCCTCTTTTAAGACATGAACACGCTTTTAAGCAACCGATATCCCGTGCTGAATCCGACGTAATCAGTACAGGCAACTATATCATTATAGAATTACTCCCGTGTCAAAAACGCTCCCAAGCGCCTTTGAAACGGGAGTGATTCGAAAGTGATTCGTGTTTGACACAGGACTTCCACGGGTTCTCTTCGAATTTTGTCCGAATTCTTATATATCACATACCCCTACAACCGCCTGATGGTAAATCGAAAAGAAAAATCCCAAACATAAAGAGTGTATTTAATTGTACAGGTAATTCAGACGGTTTTTCTTTTCGTAGTAGAATCTTTGATAAAGACACTTCCCGTTTGCAGGATAACCGAGAGTATGATGATGATGAGTCCGATATAAAAAGAGATGTTCAGTTCTTTCGCCTCGTTGAAGAGTAACATGGCCAGTAAGATGCTGTACACGGGTTCCAAATTGTAGCTTAGGTTGACGGTGAATGCCGAGATTGTTTTTAGTACTTGAATCTGGAGAATATACAACCCGATCGTACAGATTGACGCCAATAACAGCAGGTTGATGAAATCCGATAAATCGGGGAGTATCGTTGGTACGGGAAAGTAGCTCAAGTAAAGAGGTAATAAACAGGAGAGTCCGATAAATCCGCCTGCCATTTCATACAATAGCAACGTGCTTGTCACGTGCTTGCTTCCGATTTTTTTATTCGTGATCGTGAAAAGGGCGGCGAGGGCGGAAGATATGGCACCCAGACAGATCCCGAGACGATAACGGGTGTCGAAATGGAAGATTAGAATAATGCCGAACAACGTCAACAAGCTGAACAGTATTTCTCTGATAGATATTCTGCGCCGATAAATTAGGGGTTCCAAAAATGCCGTGAAGAATCCTGTCAGCGAGAAGCATACCACCCCGATCGATACATTGGATGCCTTGATACTTCCGTAGAAGAAAACCCAATGAAATCCAAGGAGTAACCCGACACCACCTATTTTGAGCGTATCCCCGAGAGCGATCTTGTGTAATTCTTTCTTGAAATACAATATGATCGAGAATAAAAGAGTGGCGAACATCATGCGATACCAAACCAGCAATCCTTCGTTCAGCGTTATCAGTTTCCCGAATATTCCCGTTGCCCCGGCAAGAATGATAGATACGTGTAGTTTGATAAAGGCTTCTTTCATTTTATGTTATTTGTATGATTTTCGTCCGGAGCGAAATTATAATTTAATCTCTAAAAGAAGGATGAATCACGGTAAATAATTATACATTTGGAAGATGTAATCCATAATACGATGAATGCCATGACGACTTCTTACACGGAAGATATTTTGAAAGACGGGTTTGAACAACGGAGTATTTCGTTGCGGGATGATTACGAGGGAAAGGCTGTGAGCGTTTTGGTACGTCGTTTGGCAATAACGGACAAGGGGTTGGCGGTACTCTACATCCATGGTTTTAATGATTACTTTTTCCAAAAAGAGATGGCATTCCGGTTTAATGAACGGGGGATTCATTTCTATGCTTTGGATTTGAGAAAATACGGTCGTTCGTGGCTGCCTCGCCAGAAATTCAATGATATCCGGGATTTGAGAACCTATTTTGAAGAGATAGAGGAGGCGTTGAGGATTATCCGTGAGGAGGGGATCCGGAAAACCGTGTTAATGGGACATTCCACGGGTGGGTTGATCATCACGCTCTTTGCCAAGGAAAAGCGGGACAATCCGCTTTTTGACGCTCTCGTGCTGAATAGCCCGTTTTTCGAATTTAACCAGAGTCGGGTGGTGCGAAAGTTATTGCCGTTGGTCGCTTGGGTGGGTAAATATATGCCGGAAATAAAGGTTGCGGGCGGATTCGCGGAGGAGTACGGGAAGTATCTTCATCAGGTGTGTCTGGGGGAGTGGGATTATGATTTGACATGGAAACCGCATGTTGCACCCCGTGTTAATTTGGGATGGGTGCGGGCGATATATAAAGCGCAACGGGAGTTGATGAAGCCGTTTTCAGTAAATGCTCCCTTTTTAATACTACATTCTGAAAAGTCGGTTACGGATATTAAAGACAAGGAACAGATTCAGACCCGCGATTCTATTCTGAACGTGGAGGATATCAAACGGATTGCCCGAAATATCCGGGGCGATGTCGATATTGTCGCTATTCCCGGCGGTTTGCACGATTTGGTGCTTTCCGGGAAAGAGGTACGGGAAAACGTGTACCGGGAAATCTTTCGTTGGTGGGAGATTTTAGGGTAATTATTCGTAAGGTTGGGGTCCACGCGTGGTTAATGGAGTATTTGGGTCATCATCGAAAGGAAGCGTGGACCCCGAGAGGCTCTTTTGAAACCCGTTCCGTTAGTCCGCGTTCGGAACGAGGTGTCCTCTTGCCTACGATTGGAGATCTTCGTGTACACATTGAGGTGAACAATCTGAATAGTTTGTATCGTTTACGTTGGTAAAAGTACTCCAAGGGTGTAAAGCACGGGGACTTATTGTCCCCGTGTTAAACAAATTTGAAAAAAAGAATGAACCGAATACAGTAATAATATATTTAAATTCGTGATGGTCATTCGTGTTTCGAGGGTTAGCTTTCATGGCAAAGGTTTTTATTTGATATTTATCTTTTTTGAACTGATGTAAAGTTATGAAAGATTGTTTTGTTTTTGTAGACGTAAATCAAGTACTCGCGGGAGCGTTTTTACGTGAACTGTAGAAGTTCTTTTTCTCGCTTGAATGATTGACAGAAGGAAAGGACATCCCTGTCAGATTTTCATTTTTAAGAAGCGGGTGAATGGGGCTAATGTTGGATGTTTATTTCAAGAGGAAAAAACAGGGTACTGTGTCGAAATTAGTCATAATATCGTTATTTTGTTTCAGAGGTTTCGCTTGAAAATCCTCTACTTTTGTAGAGGGTTGTTAAATAAATTATCGCACATGAACATGAAAGAAGTTACACTGTATGATGGTTTCCTCTCGGAATTGCGAAAGAGAATTCCGAGAGGAGCCGAGCTGACAAACACCTTGGTAGATATGCTGTATATCGAACGCGAGGCTGTATATCGAAGGTTGCGGGGCGAAGTTCCTTTTACTTTTATCGAGGTAATGACTGTTTCGAAAGAACTGGGTATCTCGCTCGATAATCTGGCACAAGCGGATACCGGGAAGAGCAGACCTTTTCAATTGAAATTGGTGGAGTACGCGAATCCGTTAGAGTCGGATTATAAGATGATGAGAGAGTTTATCAATTTGCTTGCCATGGTAAAGGACGGGGAGGATTGGGAAGCCGGACAGTCGACCAATATTCTGCCGAGGTCTTTTTGTTATTACTATTCCAACATTACACGCTTTTATCTTTTCAAGTGGTTGTACCAGTATAGCCATGTCGATTCATTAAAGCATTACAGCGAAGTGAAAATCACGCCACAGTTGGCAAGTATGCAACAGGAGTACTTGCGGGTTACCCGACAGCTTAAATCAAGTTATTTTATTTTTGATCATCTTGTGTTCCATTACCTCGTGACGGATATCAAGTTTTTCGCTAGTATCAATTTGATTACCCCGGAAGATGTTGTTGCTTTGAAGGAGGATTTAATGCATTTGTTGGATGATATGGAGCATTTCGCTGCGAAGGGACGTTTTACGGATACGGGGAACGAGATGCTTATTTATCTGTCCAATATTAATCTCGACACGAATTATTGTTATTTCGGTTCTCGTGATTTTCATCTGAGCATGTTGAAGGCTTTTACCTTGAATATGGTCACTTCACGGGATTCGTATACTTACGAGCGGTTGCGTTGTTGGTTACAGTCGTTGAAACGTTCTTCCACGCTGATAACCGTTAGCGGAGAGAAACAACGGGTGATGTTTTTCGAGGAACAACGGAGGTTGGTGGGAAGCCTTTGATGGTTTATGATTTCCGATTAGGTGAGTATCAACCCACCTAATCGGAAATTGCATTATTTATTTGAATAGTTTGTCTAATCCTTTCAGGATATTGTTTTTGAGTTCTTTGCCGGCTTCTTTTTGAATGGATTTCAACGCCTTGCTCAAGTCTGGTGTCACCGTGGGTTTGGATAAGGTTCCGCCTATCTTCACGTCCACGTCGAGAGATTTGATATTGTCGGCGCCGGGAATGGCTTTGAGTACGTTGTCAATGTCTTTCCCGAAATATTTGCGGGCGATGTTCATTGACATCACGTAATCCATTTTGCCGTCAACCGTTTGTGTTCCTTGAAACGTGGTCGGGTTACCCGCTATATTTGTCGTGAAAGGTTCAACCGTGATGTTTCCGTTGTTGATCTTGAAATCAACTTTCAAGTTCGCTATACTGAGGCGGCTTAATTCGTCGTTTTTCAGCAAGCTGGCGAGTTGCAGCATGGCCGGGTTATCCTTGATCAAGAATCCGGTTGTGGACAAATTGCCGCCACCGTTTGCCGTGGTCATGATCGGGCTCATTTCTTTGTCCAGTTCCGAACTGAATTTCATGGCTGCCGAGATTTTACCGCTACAATTCATGGCGATCGGGATACTTTCTTTGACAAACGAGAAAGCGTGGTAAGCGGAATTAATATCAATATCCGATATCCGCAGGTTGAGATCAACGGATGGTTTCGCCGGATTCGCGGTGTTGTACGAACCGTTCATGAGCAGATTGCCTTCCAGCATATCCATGCTCAAGTTCTTTAGCGTGGCGATACCGCCGTTTGTTTCGATGCTTCCCTTGATGGTTTTGATAACCAGACTGTCGTACAGGACTTGTTTGATGTTCGTGTTGAAAGCCAATTGGATATTCTTGGGAATGGCGATACCTTCCGGGGCTTCGGCATCAGAAGATTGAACTGCCGTCGTGTCTTTTACCGGGGCGGCTTCGGCATCAGATGTCGAACCGGATGTCGTGCTTGTCATAAATTCATTCACGTTGATCGTGTTGGATGTCAGCGTGAAGTTACCTTTTAATGTCTGGTCTTTAAACACGTAGGGCAGATAGTTTGCCACGTATCCTTGTAACCCGAAATCCGAAGATTTGATTTTGACCAGTAGATTCTGTAAGTTAAGGCGTGCGGGTGTGATCGTTATTTCTCCCGACGGGACAGAGATGCCTTCCGGGAAATCCGCACTCTTGAACAGTACGTTTTTCAACGCTATTTTACCGTTAGCGGTAAATTTCTCGTATTGTTCTTTTTCTATATACTGGTATTTCCCGTCGAAAGAAAGGTCGGTTGTCAATATTCCGCTAAGAGTGATGTCTTTAAGAGGAAGTGCTTTTTTCAAGCTCTCGAAGTTGATAACTCCTTTCATGCCACCTTTGAATGTCGGATCGTCCAAGTTGGAAACCAATATATTCATGTTAAACGGGTTGTTGGCAACGGTGAACGTGAGCGTGCTTAGGTTTGCCACGGTCTGTGCTACCGTCCCGCCCGGGTTGGTCACGTTCAGTTTCAGGTTTATTTTTTCTACCGATTCCGGTAATTCCGGGTATTTTAGGCTCGCGTTCAAGATATTGAAATGCAGGTTGATAGCCGGAAGATGATTCTCGTAATATTCTCCTTTGGCTTCCATGCTCAGTTGGAATTCACCGGAAGTTTTTACTCCCTCGAGTTCTTTTTGGAAATCTTTAGGTATTAAAGCGAGTAAACTTTCGAATTTCGTGTCGGGAGCGTTCAGTTTCAAGTCCATAGAGTATTTTTCGTTTTCCATGATACCGAAGCTGCCGATCAGGTCAAGTTTTAAATCGTTGAGCGCCATGTCATTCTTCTGAATGTTGAATTGCATCTCTTTTAGATTCGCGGCGATGTCCGCCTGCCAGTTGAAATCCGTGTTGTTTACCCACACGCTGTTGCCTTGGCGTAAAGAAATGTTTTTTAGGGAAAGCAGCACGTTGAGAATGGTGTTCGTTTCCGAGAAGTTCCCTTTCAGGTTCAAATTCACCGCGTCCACGTGAGCGAACGTTGAGGCTTGATAATCTTTATAATCCAATACCAGATTTCTGACCTCGATATTGTTGAAAGCGATAGCGGTTTCAGAGTCGGAAGCCGGTTCTTCTTTTGTCGCTTCCGGTTCTCGCGTTTCCACGTCTGTTGTGTCGGAAGGTACCATGATATCCCAATTAGCTTTTCCTTCGGCATTAACTTTTGGACTGAAGAAGCAGTCTTTGAGCAGAACGTTATTAATAATAATTTCATTCCCTGAAATAAGGGACTTTAAATTCACCGATGCCTCGAAATACGGGATGTTGATCAACGTATCGCGGGTGTTATTTTCTTCCTTGGAAATCATCACGTCGTCTAAAGTAACGCTAAGATTCGGGAAATTCTTGAACATACTCAAGCCAACGTCGCCGATGGCCAGTTCCGCTTGAATATATTTAGAGGATTTTTCCTCGATCAATCGAAGTATGTCGCTTTTGAAAAAGACGGGGATAACCATAAGAGCGACAATAATCAGCACGATGATAATTGCTAATGTGATAAATACTTTTTTCATGTCTTATATATATTTACGTGTGTGTTATTGCAAAGGCAAATTCAAGCCATTGTTACAAAGTTATACAAATTATTTGAAGTAAGGTTTTATTTTTTGCAGTTTATATAACGGTAAAATTTTTTCCGAGTTTAAAATCGAGAAGTTGATTTTACCGAATTTCCGTTTGGCATTGAAAATGAGTTGCACGTCTTCGTAGGCGAGGTAGGGATGTTTCAGTACGGTTTTGAAGTCCATTGTGTCAAGGTTTCTTTGCTTGATCAGGTCTGGGTTTGCCGTAAAGCGGGAGAGAAGGGTATCTATATCAAGGTATTGGAATTTAATTTCTTTGAGTTGAGTGACGGAACGGAAGCCCCCGAGTTGCTCCCGGTAGCGAATGATTTTTGCGGCATAGTAGGGACCGATTCCCTTTATTTTTACCAGCATGGAACTGTCCGCCGTGTTTAATTCAATCGAGGAGGGGAGATGTTTTTGGGCGGACGGGATGGAGGCTGTTGTCGTGTCGGGTGTTTCCGGACTCGCGAGCAGGAATAACCCGCACTCCGGTTTTCGGCTTGCTTGGGGCAGGACGAAAAGGGCAAGTATCATGATACCCAAGAATATAATTCCTCTTTTTTCCGATCTCCTTAAGGGCATAGTTTGTTGTTCTTTATAATGATACGATTGCTTCTGATATCATTAAACGTTCTGTGTATTTGTTTGAAATCCGGTGTCGATTGCAAGGCACTTCTCGGGCTTAACTTGTTTTCTCCCGTGATTATGGCTATCGCTTTTGCCAACAAGGGTTCATTTTCCGCACCTAGTGTCGAGGCCGGGGGTAAGAGTTGGTCTTCCACTTTATAGTTGGGTTCTAATCCTTTCACTGCGTCCGAGGGATACCCGTCGACATTCGTGTATCTTGAAACGATTGGTGCCATTAGCCAATTCGAGAGTTCTTCATCTGCCACAATTTTGCCGTTAGTGTCTTCTTTCGTGGGTTGCATTAATGCCATTGTGGTAAACTTGCCATATGTTTTTTGTCCGATTCGGATGACTTTCATAAACGGTTCCAGACAGATTGCTGTGTATTCGGATGCCGAGATAGTTTCTCTGGTAGTGAGTATATAAACTCGTTTGTTGGGTAAATTCAAATTACAATCTACTTTTTTGAAATAACGGTGGAGTTGTGTATCGAATCGGGAATCACTTTCAAAGGCTTTTTGACATTCGGAGTTCCATTTTTCATATGATAAAAGTTCTCCTTCAATCGCTTTATCCGGCGGAGCGATAGCACTGCACATCAGGGCAGATGCTGCATCGTCACCCCCGTGGTTATACCGGAGGTCAAGAACGAGATCCGTGATTCCTTCTGTTTTGAAGTAATTAAAAGCGTCTTCCAGACTATTGTTAAAAGAAGAGGCGAAGTCCGTGTACATGAGGTAGCCGATTTTGTGGTTTCCTTTTTCGATAACCTTGCGAATGAGTACAGGATCTGTTTCCATTTTCTTTGAAGTTAGCGTAACTGCGTTCGTTTCAATGAGATAATTACCTTCTAATTTAGCTTTGGTAAGTTGAATTGTTCCGTTTTGGTTTAATTCGTCAGCATTATCTTTTGTGATATAAGCGGAATTGATTTTGACGATAAGATCTCCTCTTTTTAAATTTGCAGTTGCGGCGGGAGTGTTAGGGTATACGTATTTAATAACCGCACAGTATTTGTTGTCAGCAATACCGAAGTAAGCTAAGTCATAACCGAATGTTTCCCCCGTGTTGGTAAGGGATTCCATGAGCCCTTGCGCGTCGTCCGTGATAATGGAGGCAGAGTCTTTCGATGACAGTAATTTCTCGAAATATTCAATCGGATCTTTTTCTTTTTGCGGATCAATGGCAGGCATTTCTTTGTTCCAAAGGTAAAACATCGACATGTTGTCGTGAATGAATTGATTAGCCCGTAGAGTTAGTTCTTCTTCTTTCGTGAGTTTGTCATTATCATCATCGTCTTGACAAGCGATAAATACTGATAATAATGCGAATAAATACATGATTTTTCTTACGCCGTTCATATTAGGTATAGTTTAAAGTTGTGAGTTGCTAAATTTCGTGAAAATTAACGAGACTTCCAAGGATTAATTATAAAATAAAATTATTCCCGCTCTAAACAAATTAAAATGAATCCTTTACCTCTGTTTAGATAAAAAACTGAGAAAATAATGGAAAATAAATTTGTGAGAAAACTAAAAAGGTATACCTTTGCATCCGCAATTGAGAAATACAATTGAAGGATTCAATAGCTCAGCTGGTAGAGCACAACACTTTTAATGTTGGGGTCCTGGGTTCGAGTCCCAGTTGGATCACGGAAGGCTTTCTAAAACAATCGTTTAGAGAGCCTTTTTTTATATTTGTATCACAATAGTAACACGAGAATAGTGGCTCACGTGAAAAGATGATGGTGGATAGTGTCCGATAGTGTCCCCAAAAGTATGTACCAGTGGGCATCTTGCTACGATGTTGCTGTGTTCTTAGTCGGGAGAAAGGGGGGACTAAGGGTAGGGAAGGGGATTTTTTGATATTGTATATAAAAAAATGAGGGTGCCAACTTGTCAGAAGAAACACCCTCAAGGTTCCCGTTATTGCGAGATAAAGGTTGGTTGAAAGGTACATCACTGCGGCTTTCCCTTTAAATCACGGTTTTAAACAGTCCCGTTAAATGCTTTTAGAAGAAAATTTATTTTCGATGTGTGGTATTTAACGAAAACTGTGCTACAAAGATAATAAATTATTCGTACACCAACATAGAAGTTGGTGAATTTTTGTTTGCTGATTTATTTCTTTAGGGCATGAAAAAGCGTAGGGATGAGATATTATTGAAGGAGATAGCCCGAAGAATAAAGGAACTTCGAGATAAGAAAGGTATATCGCAAATTGATTTTTTGATTGCGACGGATATTAATGTTTCTCGGATAGAACTTGCAAAATTTAATATTACCGTGTCTACCTTAAAAGCGATTTGTGATTATTTTGAAATTTCATTGAGCGATTTCTTGAAGGATATTCCAATATCCGAATTTTCAAACGAATAGATGTTTTTAGGTTCAGGTGATCGAGTTAGGTGACTATTTATAATGGTATATCCTAGCGTGATTCCAAGGTAATCCTATGGTAATCCTACCTCAACTTACTTCCAAACCGGATTGAACTCCGTTATTTCGCCTTTTGTTAATAGTGCTGTAAGGGTTTTAGAAGGAGTTTGTAACCCCGTAGAGGTAGGAGTATGGTGGGATTACCTTGGGAATCTAGGGGGATCGAATAAAATATTTGTCGATATGCTTGTATGTTTCCGATAAGTAACATACTTTTGTTTCCGAATGGTAACATATTGATGTATGAAAGAAAAAAATAGTTTTGGAGAGAGGGATCGGGAGGCGACGGAACGACGTTTGCTTGACACGATTGAAAAGATGGTTATCGAGAACGGGTTCGAGAAGATAGGCGTTAATGCTGTTGCCGCTCAATCCGGTGTTTCCAAGATATTGATATATCGTTATTTCGGTTCGGTGGACGGACTTATGGCTGCCTATATACGGCAGCATGATTTTTGGATAAATTTTCCTGTCGAGGTTCTTGACCGGGAGCAATTGCCGGGATTCTTGAAAAAAATGTTCCGGGGACAAATCGAACAATTGCGGAGTAATCCCACGTTGAAGAGGCTTTACCGTTGGGAACTCTCTTCGGGTAATGATATGATCGTGAAGTTGAGGGAACAGCGGGAAAAGATCGGGGTGAACTTGATAGAGAAGGTGTGTGAACTGACCGATTACCCGCGTAAGGAAATAGAGGTGATGGCGTCGATGCTGACGGCTTCCATTACTTACTTGGTGATGTTGGAGGAGTTCTGCCCGGTGTTTAACGGGATTGCCATTAATCAGGATTCCGGTTGGGAGCAAATCGGTCAAGGAATAGATGCGCTCGTGGATAAGTATTTTGAAAATGGTGGTGATGAACGCTGATTTTCTGAGCATGATTGAATATGCTTCCAAGGCTCCGTCGGGACATAATACACAGCCTTGGAGGTTTGCGCTCGCGGGTGACGGAATGGTTATTTTGCCGAAGTTTGAAGTTGCCCTGCCTGTGGTCGATGCTGATAACAGGGAATTGTTTATCAGTTTGGGATGCGCGTTGGAAAATCTGCTAATCTCTGCCCGTCATTTCGGTTACAAGGCTCGTGTCGTCGGATGTAACCCGGAAGGAATAGAAATCCGGTGCGTGAAGGATGAAGATGTCGCCAAGGAGCATTTATTCTATCAGATAGAGAAACGGCAAACGAATCGGAGTATTTATGACGGCAGAAAGTTGTCGGGAGAGGTGCTTGGATTGTTTGAATCGCTTCCCGTGGAGGATAATATCCGGTTGTATTCGACGCCTGTCGGTTCTGCATTTGCCGATAGCTTGACAGGGTATATTATTAAAGGTAATGAGGTACAGATGAATGACAAGGCGTTTAAAAGAGAGTTGCTTTCTTGGATGCGTTTTAACGCGAAACAGATTAACGGGACTAACGACGGATTGAGTTACAAGGTCTTCGGTAATCCGCCTCTGCCAAGGATGATGGCGAAGCCGATAGTCCGTTGTTTTTTGAAGGCGGCGGTGCAGAATAAGACAGACGGGGAGAAAATAAAATCGTCCTCTCATTTGATTCTGTTTACTACCCGGAGCAACACGTTCATGGAGTGGATAGGTTTGGGACGAACGTTACAGCGTTTTTTGCTGAAAACGACAGAAGCGGGTGTCGCTTGTGCATATCTGAACCAGCCGTGTGAAGTGTATGCTTTAGCCGCGGAAATGCGGGATTTGCTTCCGATAAACAGGGAGTATCCGACGCTGATTCTCAGGATAGGGTACGCGAAGCCCGTGCCTTATTCTCCGCGCAAGAACGTGGGGGAGTTGTTGGTATGTCACGGCTGAATTTAAAGAGAGGTTTTATCATGACGGGATATCCTTGAAGGTGGGAATAGAGTTTTGAGTTGTGAATTTAACCGGAATGTCATAAAGATACACGGAATAAATGTTATTTTTGTGTAGGCTAACTAGAATGCGATCATATGAATAAAACGGTTTATTTTTTGGGTTCGGGGTTTTCGAAAGAGGCAGGTGGTCTGGTTCAGAGTGAGATCATTGATACTATTCTCGACGAGAATTTTACGCGGGATGATGAACGGTTGATTCGGGCGAGAGATAGTTTTATCGGTTTTTTGAAGGAGGAGTTACATATTTACAAGGATCATTATTGTAAGGTGCAACTGGAGGACGTGTTCACGCCTATCGACCGTTGTATCTGGGACGGACTTTCTATCGGGCGTTACAGTTCCCGGGCGCTTGTGGAGTTGCGGGAGGAGTTTAACGCGCTGATGGGTGCCGCGGTAAATTATAGTTTCAAGAAAAACGAAGCGTGCAGTGATTATGTCGACGAGTTCGCGGAGTATATCAACGGGATTGCCCGACGTCGCATGGAGGACGGGGAAGACCGGGTGTCGGTGATTACCACGAATTGGGACGTGTTGTTCGATCATGCTTTGAAGCGGGCGATCGAGAATACGCACCCGGAGAAGTTGAGCGTGGTGGATTACTGTTGTTACGTGAGTTCGTGGGACGCGAACGACGACACGATTAAACCGGGATTGCTTGCCGTGGGATACGGCGGGTATAATATCAAGTTATTGAAGTTGCATGGTTCTATGAATTGGTTCCAATGTCCTTTGTGCCAGCGTATGTACGTGCGTTTCGGGGAGGAGATTGCTATTATGAAGGCGGCGTATTGCCGGCATTGCCGGAAGAATTACGGGATGCCGGATATCAGTTCGATTAAATTGCAGAGTAATCTTTTGTTGCCGACCTATTTGAAGAATTTGAGTAATATACAAATCAAGTTGGTATGGCAGAATGCGGCGATAGAACTGTCGGAGGCGAAGCGTATCGTGTTTATCGGCTACTCGTTGCCTTCTGCCGATTTCGAGATCCGGCAGTTGTTAGCCCGGATGATTCGCCCGGATGCTGAAATTCAAGTGGTGCTTTATCCCCATAGTTCCAGCGTGGAGGCGGAAGCCGAACGGTACAAGAATTTTTTCGGCAGCCGCGTGACGGAGCGGGATATATTCCGGTTGACGGTGCCGGAATACGTGGAGAATTTAAAATCTTAAATCTAAAATAAAAAGTGGTATTTATACCCTATCGCGGGTGTTCGGAATGCTTTACTTTTGTACTGAAGAAATGTACAATTCAAGGAGTGAAGATATGACACGTTATCATTTAGAATCATCGTGCTGTGGAACATCTTTCGAGGACGGGCAATGGGAGTTGGACTGCCCCCATAAAGATGGTGCGGCTTTGATTTTTGCTAATTACGCGAATCGTCAATTTGAAGTGAGAAATGATTTGCCCGGTATATACAAGTATGCTAATTGGTTACCGATTTGCCGGACGCTGGAAGGTTCGGGTGCGCCCGTGACTTACAAGAGCGAGGGGCTGGCGGAATATTTGGGATTGTCGAATTTGTACATCACGTTCAACGGTTATTGGCCGGAGCGGGGTGCTTTGATGAAGACGGGTTCGTTTAAGGAATGCGAGGCGTATGCCGTGTGTGCCCGTATTAACAGGAACAGCGATAAGATCATGGTAGTTGCTTCTGCCGGAAACACTGCGAGGGCTTTCGGTAGAGTATGCTCTGAGAATGGGATTCCGTTGTTGTTGTGTATACCGGAAGATAATTTAAATGCAATTTGGGCTGATGAGCCTTGGAATGATTGCGTGAAGTTGGTTTGCGCGGGAGCCGGGTGTGATTATTTTGATGCGATACATCTTTCCAATATTATTTGTGAGATGGAGTATTTTTTTCCGGAGGGAGGAGCCAAGAACGTGGCCCGTCGTGACGGGATGGGAACGACGGTGTTGTCGGCTGTGCAGGAGATTGGTCGTATCCCGGATTACTATTTCCAAGCCGTGGGAAGCGGAACGGGTGCTATTGCCGCGTGGGAAGCTAACAAGCGTTTTATCGCGGACGGACGCTACGGCTCGAATTTGATGAAATTGATTGTTTCTCAGAATATTCCTTTCACGTTGATATATGATTCGTGGAAAGCAAATTCCAGAGCATTGGTGGAACTGGACGAGAATACGGCGCGCGAGGAAGTGAAGGAGATGTGTGCCAAGGTGTTGTCAAACCGTAAACCGCCTTATTCTTTGACCGGAGGACTTTACGACGCGTTGAAAGCGACGGGGGGGGACGTGATGTTGGCAACGAACGAGGAAGCCATGAAGGCGCAGGAGTTGTTCGAGAAATTGGAAGGTATTGATATAGAACCTGCCGCCGGGGTTGCTACGGCTACTTTGATGCAAGCGGTAAAGGAACAGCGGGTTGAGGAAGATGCCGTGATTATGCTGAATATCACGGGTGGTGGTATCGGGCGTTACAGGAAGGAATTCAAGCCCGTGCAACAGAAGCCCCATTTGGTATTCCCCGTGAATCCCGACCCGGAAATGGTAAAGAAACAAGTCCGGGAGTTGATAGGACGGTAGGGGGTAGAACCTTATAAACTAAAAGGCTTGTGTTAAACAAGCCTTTTTTGTATCTTTGGGGTTTGAATGTGAGATTATGAATGTATTCAAGGAACATAAGGTTATGGACTTATTCCGGCGGTATCGGCAAGAGTTTGCCCGCCGCACGGATTGTTTATTGGATTTGGATTATCATTATATGGTATTGCGCCGGGATTACGGGAACCGTTTTATTATCACGGAGTTTTTACAAAAATCCTTGTCTATCCTTGTCGTTTCGCTCAATCGTTTTGTAAAGGACGCGTGTACGATTTCGGCTTCGGCTCTCACGTTTTATTCCGTGTTGGCATTTATACCTTTGATGGCGTTGGCGTTCGCTATTGCAACCGGTTTCGGGGCGAATAAATCGCTTGAAGATGAGTTTTTGAAACGTCTGGGGGATAATCAGGAGTTCGCGCAACAGTTGTTGGGATACGTGAACGGGGCTATACAGAACGCGAAAGGCGGAGTGGTGACCGGTGTGGGAATTGTCATTTTGCTTTGGGCGGTTATTCGGGTGCTGAATAGTACGGAGTTGACAATGAACCGGATCTGGGGAGTACGCAAGGGACGCAATTTAAGGCGGATGTTCACGGATTATTTCTCGATTATTTTTATTGCCCCTATTCTGATGATCTTGATCAGTAGTGTGAATGTTTTTCTGACCTCTTCTTATTGGCAGGATAATTTTCCTTTGATCAGTTCCGTGTTGACGATGTTTATCAAGTTGTTGCCTTATCTGTTGGTGTGGATGTTGTTTATTTTCCTGTATATGTTTATGCCGGCTACCCCGGTCAAGTTCAAGCATGCTTTTGTGGCGGCGATGATCGCGGGGACAGTGTATCAAGTGATACAATGGTTTTATATCCGTTTCCAGATAGGGGTGAGTTCTTATAACGCGATTTATGGTAGTTTGGCGGCGTTGCCGTTGTTGTTGGTGTGGTTGCAGTTAAGTTGGAGTGTCGTGTTGTGGGGGACGGAGTTGTGTTATATTTTTCGCAATCGTCATTTCATGTACAGGAATGAGTTGCTGGGGGACGAGGCGTGGATGGAAACGCTGGAATGTGCTTTGAAAATCATGAAGTACGTGGCACGGGTGTATATTAACGGTGACGGCGGTCCCAGTCTGGGGATGATTAACAAGGAATTGAAAATTAACACGGGAAAGTTGCGTCTGGTGCTTCAAGAATTGGTGGATTTGCATTTGTTGGTGGAAGCGAAAGAAGAGGAAGATTATTTTTATTACCCGGCTTTTGACCTGCACTCGATGTCTGTCGGGGATATTATTATTCGTTTTTCGCGTGTCCACGAGAGTAGGAACGAAGCATGGAAAAAACAATTTTCGGAAGCTATTCAAAAGGGATTTGCCGGGGATTCTCTGGTGTGAAAATAAAATAGTTGTAACATGCAGATTTGTAGGGACAATCTATGATTCTTGATAAAAAAGACGGGTCGGAACGTAGCATTTTTTTGCATATTCCGTAAAACTTTCATATATTGTCGAACAAATAGAATGAAGTATGAGGAAAAGAATCGATTTAGAGTACATTTTCTCATCATCGGTAAGTATATTGTTCTCTCGTCTAAGTACCGCGCCGGGGTTAGCGGAGTGGTTTTCCGATGATGTGAAACATGCCGGAAATATCTTCACATTCGTGTGGGATGGTGTTGATGAGCAAGCCGAGCTTGTGGATATGAAGAAAAATTCATTCGTGCGTTTCAAGTGGCTGGACGCGGACGATGAAGAGGAGTTTTTCGAATTTTCTCTGCACGTGGAACCTTTAACGGAAGAGGTCGCTCTGATTATCACGGACTTTGTGGATGATGACGAGGAAGCGGACGAAATCGAGTTGTGGAATAAACAAGTCGAGATGCTTCATCGGACGGTGGGGGGATGACGTGCGAAGCACGTCGGGTTGAAAGTTTATAAGGTTTATAAAGTTCATAGACCCTGCGGGCGCTTTGTTTATGACAGTAAAGCTGTCAATTGAATTATTGACCTTATAAACTTTACGAACTTTATAAACCTTATAAACTTTTTCCTATCTTTGTAAATTCATTCGTGAAGAGTTAGATAGAAAAATAGAAAAAATAATATAAGGTGCTAAAGATGAAGAAACTACACCTGTATATGCTGAAAAGCTTTGTAGGTCCTTTCGTGGCGACGTTTTTTATTAGTATGTTCGTCTTGATTATGCAATTTTTGTGGCGATACATTGACGATCTCGTGGGGAAAGGATTGGATGGTGACGTGATTATACATTTGTTGTCTTACGTGGCTTTGACCTTGGTTCCGATGGGATTGCCTCTGGCGGTGCTTTTGGCCTCTATCATGACTTTCGGGAGTCTGGGAGAGAATTACGAGTTGACGGCATTGAAGGCGGCGGGTATTTCTTTATACCGGATCATGCAACCGTTGATTTTTTTAATTATCCTGTTCACGATTGCGGCTTTCTTCTTTTCCAATAACGTGCTTCCTTACGCGAATCTGAAAGCCAGTACCTTGCTTTATGATATCAAGAAACAGAAACCGGAATTGTCGTTGAAAGAAGGGGTGTTTATTAATGATATCGAGGGGTATAGTATTAAGGTGGATAAGATAGACAAGAAGACGGGGATGATGTATGACATGCTGATTTACAGTCACCCGAAAAACACCAGAAGGGGAAACTTTGAAACGACGATAGCCGATTCCGGGATAATGGAAGCCGATAAGTCCGGACTGTTTATGGAAGTGCAGTTGTATAACGGTTTTACTTACACGGACGAGGGCGGAAAGTCGGGGAATAAGGATACATATCCTTTCCGGAGGGTGAAATTCGATAAACAGTTTTTCGTGATCCCGTTGGCTGATAATCAATTGCAACGTTCGGATGATGATCTGTTCAAGGATAGTTACGGGATGTTGAATATCGTTCAGTTGGAGAATGCCGTTGATTCTTTGCAGAAACGATTGAGCGGACAGAAAAAAGGAACAATCAAAGGTATGTTGAGTGATAATTATCTGATAAAGAAAGAACGGAATCCACAACGGGATAGTGTGTTCGTGGAGGAAACGAGAGGGGAAGCGAGGGATTTGGATAGTTTGTATCAGAATTTTGACATACAGGAGCAGAAGAGTGCCGTGGATGCAGCTTTGAAGTTTGCCAAGAGTGCGCAGGAAAAGCATAGATGGGATTTGCAGGTAAATTCTAGGGACGAGGCGAGTATCCGCAGGTACAATATCGAGTGGCACCGGAAGTTCACGCTTTCGTTCGCTTGTTTTATTTTCTTCTTTATCGGTGCGCCTTTGGGAGGTATTATCCGAAAAGGAGGTCTGGGGGCACCCGTGGTTGTGTCGATATTCTTGTTTATCATGTATTACATTATATGGATGATGGGAGAGCGTGCGGCACGCGAGGGAGCATTGGAGCCGTGGCAGGGAATGTGGATTTCTTCCGTGATTCTTTTGCCGTTGGGGGCTATATTGACCTACACGGCGATGACCGATTCGGCTATAATGAGCAGTGAGTCTTACATGAATTTTATCAAGAAGATTGTCGGATTCTTTAAAAAGAAGAAAAAGGATGCGTAAATTGAGAATCGTGTACATGGGAACGCCGGATTTCGCGGTGTATCCTTTGCAGAAGTTATTGGAGGCAGGACAAAATATCGTGGCTGTCGTGACGAATCCGGATAAGCCTGCGGGGAGAGGGCAAAAGTTGCAGGAGTCCGCAGTGAAGAAATTTGCCGTGGAGCGGGGATTGCCCGTGTTGCAACCGGAACGTTTCCGTGACGAGCGATTTCTGGCGGAGTTAAAAGCATTTGAGGCGGATTTGCAGTTGGTGGTGGCGTTCAAGATGTTGCCGGAAGTGGTTTGGAATATGCCGCCCTTGGGTACGGTTAATTTACATGCTTCTTTGTTACCCGATTACCGTGGGGCCGCACCGATCAATTGGGCGGTGATAAACGGGGAGAAATATAGCGGAGTGACTACTTTTCTTTTAAAACACGAGATAGATACGGGAAATCTGATTTTTCAACAGCGGGTGGATATCAGCGATACCATGACTGCCGGAGAGTTGCATGATCAATTGATGACTGTCGGGGCGGATTTGTTGGTAAAGACCGTGGAGGCTATGGCAGAGGGGGAGTATCCTTTGCAGGATCAGATTGGGTTGTTGTCGGGACGTGAGCCGAAACATGCTCCCAAGATTTTCAAGGAGGATATGAAGATAGATTGGCAGCGGGAGCTGGATACGATATATAACCATATCCGCGGGTTGTCGCCGTTCCCGACCGCGTGGACGGAATTGAAGCACAAGACTACGGGAGAATGTATCTCGTTGAAGATATTTGTAGCCGAACGGATTCCGGAAAAGCATGGTAAGGAAGTTGTATTGGTGTCTGACGGGAAAAAGAGTTTGGATATCCTCGTGAACGGGGGAATTATCCGGGTGAAAGAATTGCAGTTATCCGGTAAGAAGCGGATGGGAACGGAAGAGTTTTTGCGAGGCTTCCATATCGGAGAGTATACCTTGTAATATAATCGCGTATGCATATCGGGCGGGATAAGATGCGAAGACCGATGCTCCGAAGGTGCATAGGGGGGTGCGTGTTACTCGCTTTTGTCTTGGGATGGTGGTATTTCTTGCCCGCCCCTTTATTTCGGGTTCCTTATTCAACCGTGATTCTTGACCGTGAGGGTGAGATCATGGGAATGACTGTTGCCGGGGACGGGCAGTTTCGGGTATCCGGTCGGGGGCGTCTGTCGGGAAAGTACGTGGCAGCCTTACTTTGTTTTGAGGATAAACGATTTTTCACGCACGAGGGGGTTGACCCTTTGGCTGTGGCACGTGCCTTATGGCTGAACGTGCGAAGCGGTTCGGTGGTAAGCGGGGGGAGTACTTTGACGATGCAGGTGGTACGCCTTTCCAGAGAGAACCCGCCTAGAACGATTCCGGAGAAGATTCTGGAAATGTTCCTCGCGCTTCGGTTGGAACAAAGTTACAATAAATGGGAGATTTTGAATATGTACGCCGATCATGCTCCTTTCGGGGGGAATATCGTGGGGATACAGACGGCGGCACTCAAGTATTTCAATCGTCAACCGGATGAATTGAGTTGGGCGGAAGCGGCTCTTTTGGCGGTATTGCCGAATGCTCCCGCGTTAATGTATCCGGGGAAGAATATGCCGGAACTGAAGGCGAAAAGGGATAAGTTATTGCGGGAGCTTCACGAAACGGGGTATTTCGGTGAAGATGATCTGACGGTTGCCATAGCGGAACCTTTGCCCGAACAGGTGTACAGCCCGGAGTGTATAACCCCGCATTTGTTGGCGAAGGCTTACGGGCAAAGGAGAGGACAGATCAGTTCTACTTTTATAGACTCGCGATTGCAGGCTAGGGTGAACGAGATCGTGGCGAGGCATATAGAGGTATTGAGGCATAATCATATTTATAACGCTGCCGTGTTGGTGGCACATATCCCGACCGGGGAAGTGCGGGCATACGTGGGGAATAGTCCGAAAGTGAGGGAAAACGGGGGCAATCAAGTGGATATTATTACTTCTAACCGAAGTTCCGGTAGTATTTTGAAACCGGCGTTGTATGCTTTGATGCAGCAATCCGGTTACATCCTGCCGGGGACAATCGTGTCGGATGTGCCTTCCCGTTTCGGGAGTTATACCCCCTCTAATTTTAATAAAGATTTTCAAGGGATTGTACCCGCGGGGAAAGCATTGTCCATGTCTTTGAATATTCCGTTCGTTCGTTTGCTGCGGGAGTACGGGGTGGAGCATTTTTATGATGATTTGAAAAAGATGGGAATAACCACCTTGGATCGTAAGGCCGAGAATTACGGGTTGAGCCTTATTTTGGGCGGGGCGGAATGTAAGTTGTGGGATTTGTGTAATATGTACGGGGGGATGGCTTCTATTCTGAGGCATTATTCGGAATGTGACGGGGCTGGTTTTGACCACGAATTTAGGCGTCTGCGGGTATGGGGGGACGAGGTGACAGATAGTACGGTTATTAGGCAAAATGTGGTAACGGCTTCGGCGGTTTGGCTTACTCTCAAGGCATTACAGGACGTGGAACGACCGGATTTAGAGTCGGGGTGGAAGAATTTTGCATCTTCAATGAATTTGTCTTGGAAGACGGGAACGAGTTTCGGTTTTCGGGATGCTTGGGCGGTCGGGGTGAACCCGGAGTACGTGGTTGGGGTGTGGGTTGGTAATGCGGACGGCGAAGGGCGTCCCGGACTGATCGGGGTGAGAGCTGCCGCACCGATATTGTTTGAAGTGGCATCCCTGTTGCGAACGGATGAACGTTTTTATATGCCGAGGGAAGAAATGGTGGAAATGACCGTGTGCCGGAAGAGTGGCTATCGGGCTTCCGATATTTGCCCGGAAACGGATACCGTGTGGATAGCCCGTGCGGGAGAGAAGACTGCCGTTTGTCCTTATCATCGTTTGGTAAATTTGGATTTGGCGGGGAAGTATCGCATCGATTCGGAATGCGAGTCCGTCAATCAGATGAAGATAGAGCCTTGGTTCGTGTTATCGCCCGTGCAGGAGTGGTATTATGCCCGCACGCATGCGGATTACAAGAAATTGCCGCCTTATCGTGCGGATTGCCAACGGGGACAGGATGACGTGATGGAAATGATTTATCCTCAACGGGGATTAAGAGTGTTTATTCCTAAAGATTTAGGGGGTATCGTGAGAGGGGTTGTATTTGAAATGGCTCACCGGGAGCCGTCGACAGTGGTTTATTGGCATATTGACAATCAATTTTTGGGAACAACCCGTTATCATCACCAATTAGAGGTGAATGTTGCGCCGGGACGGCATGTTCTGCATTTAGTGGATGCCAAGGGGAATACGCTACGACAGAGTTTTGTGGTGGTGGATGGAGAAAAGTAAGGTTTGTAAAGTTCATAAAGTTTATATGGTTCATAAAGTTACGGGTGTCCTTTGGACAGCATTCATTGACAGCTTTGCTGTCATCAACAAAGCGCCCGCAGGGTCAATGAACCTTATGAACTTTATAAACCTTATGAACTTTCGACTCCATTATTGTCTATTCACATCTCTGGAACTTGCTTGGGCGGTAGGCATGATTTGGATGTCGTTCAGGCAAATATGCGCGGGACGGGTGACGGCAAAGACGATGGTGTCGGCGATGTCTTCTCCCGTGAGCGGGATGATCCCTTTGTAAACATTATCGGCAGCTTGTTGGTCACCCTTGTAACGAACAACGGAGAATTCGGTTTCTACCATGCCGGGGGCGATGTTGGTTACTTTGATGTTGTGTTTCAGCATGTCAATCCGCATGGCTTTGGAAAGGGCGTCCACTGCGTGTTTGGTGGCGCAATAAACATTTCCGCCGGGATATACTTCTTTACCGGCGACAGAGGCTATATTTACGATGTGTCCTTTATTATTTTTAATCATCAAGGGAGCGACTTCGCGTGTGATGTAGAGTAAGCCTTTCACGTTCGTGTCGATCATGCGTTCCCAATCATCCAGAATACCGTCTTGAATAGGAGAAGTACCCACGGCAAGTCCGGCATTGTTCAAGAGTACATCTATATTTTTCCACGTATCCGGCAGACCGGAAATGGCATCGTGAACTTCTTGTTGATTGCGGACGTCAAATTGAAGTGCCAGTACACGGGTTCCTTTAGCTTTTAATTCGTTTTCAAAAGCGGTTAAACGGTCACCCCGACGTCCGGTGATGATGATGTCATACCCGATTTCAGCTAATTTAATGGCTGTTGCTTTTCCGATACCGGAAGTTGCTCCTGTGATTAATGCTATCTTGCTCATAAGTACATTTATTTAAAAATCTGTTGTGCGAAGGTAGGTGTTAATTGATGAATTTGGAAATTTGGAAATGTGAAAAATGGGTAGGGCTTGAAATTTTTCTTACTTTTGGATTTTGTAACTTACAACTTGTAACCTGTAACTTGTAACCTGCAACGTGGCGAAGCCACATAAGACTATGTATAAAGAGATAGAATTAAGAATAACACCGGAAGAGGCGCATGATAAAGAAATCGTCGATGATTTGTTAGCGAAAAGATTGCACGTGGATAGCGAGAGAATCAAACATATAGAGATTCTTCGTAAGTCTATTGATGCACGGCAACGTCAAGTTGTGATACAGTTGAAAGTGGGAGTGCATATAGACCGGATAGAACAGAAAGAGAGGGAATTTGTTCCGTTGTACAAAGATGTATCACAAGCGGAAACGGTGGTAGTCGTGGGGGCAGGTCCGGCGGGATTGTTCGCGGCGTTGAGGCTGATCGAGCGGGGGAAACGACCGATTGTGTTGGAGAGAGGTAAACGTGTGGAAGAGCGGAAGTTGGATTTGAACAGTCTGTATAAAACCGGGATTGCCGATGAGGATTCGAATTACGGTTTCGGCGAAGGCGGAGCCGGGACTTTTTCGGACGGGAAATTGTTTACACGTTCCAAAAAGCGGGGAAATGTAAATCGTATTCTGGAAATTCTGGTATATCATGGGGCTTCCGAGAGTATATTGATAGACGCGCACCCGCACATCGGTACGGACAAGTTGCCGCAGGTGATTGTCAATATCCGTAAAACGATAGAGCAATACGGGGGAGAAGTACGGTTTAACAGCCGGGTGACGGATATTATTATAGAGGAAAATCGGGTGAGGGGTGTTGTCGTTGGTAATCAAGAGATTCGGGCGGAGCATGTGATTTTGGCGACGGGACATTCTGCCCGTGACGTGTATCGGATGCTGCATGCCCGTGACGTGTTGATGCAGCCGAAAGAGTTTGCAGTAGGATTACGGCTGGAACACCCGCAGGCTTTGATTGACCGGATTCAATATCATAATCCGCGAGGGAGAGGGGATTTCTTGCCTGCCGCGGAGTATAGTTTCGTGACAAACGTGGACGGTCGGGGTGTTTATTCCTTTTGCATGTGTCCGGGAGGTGTGGTTGTACCCGCTTGCACGGGACCCGGTCAACAGGTGGTAAATGGTATGTCGGCTTCGGGACGGAACACGGCATGGGCAAATTCCGCCATGGTGACCTCTATCGGGGAGGCGGAATTGGTCGGGATGAATTATAACGGTTTGTTTGCCGGAATGGAGTTCCAAGAGGATTTGGAACGAATGGCATGGGAAGAAGGCGGACGAAATTTATACGCTCCGGCACAACGATTGACTCATTTTCTGCGGGGGCATTTGAGCGAGAATTTGCCTAGGACATCTTATAAACCGGGAGTACGTGCCACGTTGTTCGGGGAGTGGTTGCCGGAAGTGGTGTACCGTCGACTTTGTACGGGATTGGAGCAATTCGGGAAGAAGGCGAGAGGTTTTATCACGGAAGAGGCTGTTCTGTTAGGCGTGGAGAGTCGGACGTCTTCACCTTTAAGGATTCCGCGGGAGGCGGAAGGTATGGAGCATCCCCAAATAAAGGGATTGTATCCGTGTGGTGAGGGAGCGGGGTATGCTGGAGGGATTGTTTCCGCTGCGATGGACGGGGAAGGGTGTGCCGAGGTCATTTGTTAAAAGAAAAGGGTGATTTTGCGACTTAGCGGCTGTACGAGTATTAATTTGATTTGTTTTTTTCGTAAAAAATTTGCTTTAATCGAGAAAATACCTACATTTGTCGACATATAAGAAAATTTATTAGTTCTAATCCTAAAACTATTGATTATGAATAAGGCTCAATTAATTGACGCAATTGCTGAAAAAGCTGGTTTGACTAAAGCAGATTCTAAAAAAGCATTAGAGGCTTTTGTTGCTACTGTTGGTGAATCTTTGAAAAGTGGGGATAAAGTAGCATTAGTAGGTTTCGGTTCTTTCTCTATCTCTGAGAGAAGTGCAAGAAGCGGAAGAAACCCACAAACGGGAAAGACTATCCAGATACCGGCAAAGAAAGTGGTGAAATTTAGACCTGGTGCTGAATTGGAAGGCCAACTATAATTACCATTTTGAAGATAAAAAGAGGGTGTTGAAAGACACCCTTTTTTTGTGTTTGTAAAGTTTATGAAGTTCTTAAGGTTCATAAAGTTCGTATTATTCATGAAATTTTGTACTTTTACCTTATAAACTTTATGAACTTTGTAACTTTATAAACTGTTTATATGCATTCGATTAGAGAACAAGTAGAGTATTTGAGCGAGTTCGTGACGGACTATAAAAATGATTTATTTACAAGATTGGTGAACGAGCGGACGAGTTATGTCACGATGGTGCTGGAGGATTTATACCAAGAACACAATTGCAGTGCAGTCTTGCGTTCTTGTGATTGTTTCGGGATTCAGAACGTGCATATTATCGAGGGGGAGAACAGTTTTCACGATAATTCGGAAATTTCTATGGGAGCTTCCGATTGGTTGACGATACATCGGCACAGGCAGAAAGAGAATAACACGATAGAGGCAATCGAAACGTTGCGTGCGCAAGGGTATCGGATTATTGCAACGACTCCGCACGAGCGGGATACATACATAGATCAGTTGGATTTGCAAGCGGGGAAAATGGCTTTTTTCATGGGAACGGAGTTGACCGGATTGTCGGACGAGGTATTGGCGAGAGCGGATGAATTTGTGAAAGTGCCCATGTACGGTTTCACGGAAAGTTATAATGTAAGTGTATGCGCGGCTTTATTGATGTATAGTGTCGTGCAACGGTTGCGACAGACGGATATCGACTGGCATCTGTCGGAAGAGGAGCGGGAACGGGTGTTGTTCACTTGGTATAAACGCTCCGTTAAAGCATCAAAACAGATATTAGAACGGTTTAATCAGAATCAGTAAGTTATGTACTATTTGAAATGTAAACATTGCAATCATCTTAACGAGGTGAAATCGGAATACATGGTGGTTTGCGGCTTGTGTAACCGGAAACTGGAGGATAACTTTAAAGATTGGAAAGTCCGTCATCCGGAAAAAACGTTTGAGGATTTTCAACGGGAGGTATGTTTGACGGAAGAGCAGGTGAAGAAAGGCGATTTGTCAAAACCCGCGGGAAAGAAAAACAAGAAAGGGATTATAGCCGGGGCAATAGGGGCTTTGCTGATGGTGTTGTTTATCGGTTTGCTGGTAGGTGAGTTTACCAAAACATATAAGGCACAATTCGGGGGTTCGGATGTTCCGGTGTTGAAACAACAATGGTACACGGGAAGTTATGCCGGTGGGGTTTCACTGACAACCCCGAAAGCAATGAAATCAGCCGGTGCAATGCTCCGTAACCGGTTGCCGGAGGAAGTACAAGCCTTAATCAAAGAGATGGATGTGTATTCGTATTCGGGTTACGGGGTGGATTTAACGTTCATGTTTTCGGAATATGTCCCGGAAGTCGGAAAAGCTGATTTGGAAGGAGCGGCCGAGGGGGCTTTGAATGATGCAAAGAATCAGCGCGGAGTATTTGATTTTAAGAATGATAAGGCGTACGCACAGATGGGGGACATGATTGGTATTGTCATGCAGGGAACATTCGTGAAAGGGGGTACGGAATATGAATTTAATATCACGATTTATGCCGACGGACTGAAACTTTACCAGTTGGTTTCAAGTAATAAAAAAGGTGACGATATTGCCCGGGGTGTTGTCCGGCGAATATATGATTCGTTTAAAGTTGCCGGGCATGAAGAATCTAAAACAGAGTAGAAATGGATGAGAAGAAGTATTTTTTGGAGCAATTTGATGATATAAAGATATTGCGTTATGATGTTCCCGTGTTCGACAGTTTGACGTTGAAGGAGAAATTGTTTGTTTATTACTTGAGTCGTGCGGCATTGGCGGGAAGGGACATCCTCTGGGACCAGAATAACAGGTATAATCTTCGCTTGCGGAAGGTGTTGGAAAAAATCCTGCGGGATTATAAAGGAGATCTGGAAGCACAGGAATTTCAGCATTTTCTGGTGTATGCCAAGAAAGTGTTTTTTGCTAACGGGATTCATCATCATTATTCGATGGAGAAATTTATCCCGGAGTTTACCCCGGAATACTTTAAATCGCTTCTGTTGGCGGTTGGAGAAGAGGAAATGTACGGGGAATTGGAGAGAGTGATTTTTGATCCGGACTATATGGCTAAACGGGTGGTGCTTGACGATGGAAAAGATCTCGTGCAGGCTTCCGCGAATAATTATTACGAGGGAGTGACGCAAAAGGAGGTAGAGGAATTTTATCGGGAGAAAAAGAAACAGAATGAATTGATTTCTTGGGGATTAAATTCCACGCTTGTGCGTGACGAACAGGGGCGGTTACGGGAAGAGGTGTGGTATGTCGGGGGAAAGTATAGTAAAGAACTTACCCGTGTTGTGGAAAACTTGGAGAAAGCGGCTGAATACGCTTGTAACGAGCATCAGAAGGAAATTATAGATTTGTTGGTACAATATTACCGGACGGGCGACCTTGCACTTTTTGACCGGTATTCGATCGAGTGGGTGAAAGAAAGTGCTGCCCCCGTTGATTTTATAAACGGTTTTATCGAGGTGTACGGTGATCCTCTGGCGTACAAGGCAAGTTGGGAGTCTGTGGTACAGATTATGGATGAAGAGGCTTGCAAACGCACTCGTAAGTTGGCGGATAATGCCTTGTGGTTCGAACGGAATGCCCCGATAGACGAACGTTTTAAAAAGAGCGAGGTCGTGGGGATTATTGCCCGTGTGGTACAGGCTGCCATGTTGGGCGGGGATTGTCATCCGGCAACTCCTATCGGGATCAATCTCCCGAATGCCGAGTGGATACGGGAGCGCTACGGGAGTAAATCCGTGACTTTGGATAATATCACGTACGCGTACAATCAAACCTCGTTGACTTCCGGCGTGCTGGACGAGTTCGCCTATTCAGAAGAGGAGAAGGAGTTGGTGCGGAAATACGGTTATCTGGGTGGAAACGTGCACACGGATTTGCATGAATGTCTAGGACATGGTTCCGGCAAAATGTTGCCCGGGGTGGGACAAGAGGCTTTGAAGAATTATTATTCCACGATAGAAGAAACGAGGGCTGATTTGTTCGCGCTCTATTATGTCATGGACCCGAAGTTGGTCGAACTGGGGGTTATCCCGTCTTTGGATGTGGCTAAAAGCGAGTATTGCAATTATATACGCAATGGTTTGATGGTGCAACTTACACGAGTGAAGTTAGGAAATAATCTGGAAGAGTCGCACATGCGCAACCGTCAATTGATAGCGTCTTGGGTGTATGAAAAAGGGAAAGCGTCAAACGTGATCGAACGGGTGGTACGTGACGGTAAGACTTATTTCACCATTCGGGATTATGACGCGTTACGTCAACTATTCGGTAAGTTACTGGCAGAGATTCAGCGGGTGAAGTCGGAAGGGGATTTCGAGGGAGCCCGGAATTTGATCGAGGGGTATGGTGTGCGGATTGATCCCGTTTTGCATCAAGAAGTTTTGGAACGTTACCGGAAGTTGAATGTTGCCCCGTATGCCGGTTTCGTGAATCCTGAATATAAATTAGTAGAAAAAGAAGGAAACATCACGGATGTGGAAATAACGTATCCGACGGATTTCTTGGCACAGATGCTGGAATACGGGAATATGTGATTATAAAGAATGTATATGATACCAATAATACTTGCTAATATTACTTTACCGTTGACCGATCCGGTATTGAAGTTTTTGTTGATTCTGATTATTATATTGGCAGCCCCGTTGTTGCTGAATAAATTGAGGATTCCCCATTTGTTGGGATTGATTATCGCGGGAGCCGTGATTGGTCCTAACGGGTTCAATCTGGTATTGAGAGATAGTAGTATCATTCTTTCCGGGACTGCCGGATTGCTGTATATTATGTTTTTGGCGGGACTGGAGATTGATTTGGGCGATTTCAAGAAGAACAAATGGAAGAGTCTGACTTTCGGTATGTACACCTTTTTAATTCCCATGGCATTGGGGACATTGGTGGGACTTTACGTGTTGAATTTTTCGATGTTGACATCCGTTTTGCTGGCGAGTATGTTCGCATCGCACACGTTGATCGCTTACCCGATTATCAGCAAATTAGGTATCACGAAAGATAAGTCCGTAGGGATTACTGTGGGGGGAACCATGATCACGGATACCTTGTCGTTGTTGGTGTTGACGGTTATTGTCGAGATGGCGGTGGGGGATATGGATGATTGGTTCTGGTATCGGCTGGGGGCGGCAATTATTATTTTCTTCGCTTTCGTGATGATCGTGTTTCCTTTGGTCGGACGTTGGTTTTTCAAACGATGTGACGATAATATTTCACAGTATATATTTGTGTTGGTTATGGTATTCCTCGGTGCTTATCTGGCGGAGCTGGCAGGACTGGAATCCATTATCGGGGCGTTCCTTGCCGGAATGGCTCTCAATCGGTTGATACCCTCGACTTCTCCTTTGATGAACCGGGTGGAGTTCGTCGGGAATGCTATTTTTATTCCTTTTTTCCTGTTGGGGGTGGGGATGTTGATTGATTACCGGGCTTTCTTCACGAATATAGAAACAATAAAGGTTGGAGTCGTTATGATTGTGGTTGCCACGGTTGCTAAATACGCGGCTGCATGGTTGACACAAAAGACTTTTCGCTTGTCACTGGATCAACGCCGGGTGATTTTCGGGTTGAGTAATGCGCAGGCAGCGGCAACTTTGGCTGCCGTTATGGTGGGATATAACGTGATCTTGGGAGAAACACCCGCGGGAGAGCCGATTCGGCTGTTGAACGAAAGCGTGTTGAACGGTACGATTCTGATGATTTTGGTTACTTGTACGATGGCTTCTTTTGCCGCACAAAAGGGGGCGCACAATATAGCGATGGCAGAGGAACCGGAGGACAACGGGGAGATGGAGGAACATAAAGAGCGTATTTTGATTCCCGTGTCATACGAAAGAAATGTGACGGAACTGGTAAATTTGAGTACGGCGATTAAATCGAAAAAGAATAAGGACGGGTTATTTGCTTTGAACGTCATTAATAATAAAGTGTCGGATGAGGCTGCTTTCAAACAGGCAAAGAAAGTGCTGAATATGGCAGTGACGACGGCATCCGCGACGGATAACAGGTTAAATGATTTGTTACGCTACGATTTGAACGTGGTAAACGCTATTATCAGCGTGATAAAGGAACAAGGGATCACGGATCTCGTGTTGGGATTGCACCAAGGAAAAAGAGCGACTTCTTCATTTTTGGGTAATATGACCGAGGGAATATTAGGGCAGAGTAACGTGAATACTTTGGTGTATCGTCCGATGCAGCCTATTGCCACGGTGAAACGGCATTTGATTGTTGTCCCGGAACAGGCGGAGAAAGAGGTCGGTTTTTCCATGTGGGTAAACAAGGTCTGGAATATTATCCAGAACACGGGAGGTAAGGCTATATTTTACGGGACGGAAACGACTTTGGGATATTTGAAGGATATCTATAAAAAGCGTCCGATTGAAGCGGAATTTACCGTTTTCGACGATTGGGACGATTTCTTGATTATTTTCCGTGAAACGAGAGAGAATGATATGTTGTGGGTGATCATGAGCCGGAGAGATCGGATTTCTTACCACGCGAGTATGAATCGTATCCCGAATTACTTGAGCAAGTATTTCCAGATGAACGGCTTTGTGCTGGTGTACCCCATTCAGGCGGGAGAAACGGATAACAGGTATCTTGTTTAGTGCTATTTACAAGATAAATAGAAATGGGGGTGACTTTCTAAATGATAGTCACCCCTTCGTTGTGTTTATGTTTAGGTGAATTAATTGTATTGCATCATGGCCGACGTGTGTTTGTAGATAATATCGACAACTTCGCCATATCCTTCAAATTCCTTGTATATAGTCGGGTTGCCCTCTGATATAATGGAATTTCTGGAAGCATCGACAAAATGAACTTTCCCGTTTGCGGTTCCGATAGCAATTCCGGTATAACCGAACATCGTGTATCCTTCATTGAAACTTAAAGCCGTGATCGTGGCTCCCGCGTTGAAGAATACGGTTGTTTTGTTCGTGTTCACTTGATAACAATAGAGTATATCGTTATTTATGCCCCCTGTGAAGAACAGATAATCACCGGAGCGGTGGCATAAGAATTTTGTTTTAGCGGTAATCTGATCTCCTTTAGGTAATTCTTTCAATATGTCACTAACGGGGTTAATTTGTAATTTCCCGATAGATGAAGACGGCATGTAGCAAGATTGTATCCAGTGTTTCCCGTTTACATCTTTTAAGATGAAGTAAAAATAGGAGTCGTTCCAACTGGTCATCAAGTCGTCTTTACAAGGACAGGCGTATATCAGATTGTAATCACCCAGATTGTCCAGTGGTACATAGTTTTCTGGCCATTCCCCCGTACTTGAGGATACGACAGCCATTCCCGCACGGTTGTTTCCTGCCATGGAAACCAGAATGAAACGTTTGTGTTCCGGTGTGGCGTCATACGCTAAAATCGTGTTTGTCATCGAGGAATTTGCCGGTTGTGCCAATAGTGTGATATTACCACCGCTGACACCGTTATCCACGTCTATATTCATAGGTATATTGCTATAAGCATTGGATTGAAAAGCATTCGAAACGGTAATCATGCGATTGTACAGGCTCCCGTCGCTGTTTAACAACAGGTTTATTCTCTCGTTGTAGCAAACATCCACGGGTTCGAATATCTCGGGAACTTTTTCATTTACAAATTCATGTTCTGTCAGTATAACTTTCTTTAGGGTTACTCCATCCAGTTCTAAAGGACCTTGTCCACCGCGTTGAATAACGAGAACCTGATCATCCGCACTGTAACTTGAAGAGAAATGTTGAATTAATCTCACCGGGTTGCTTCCCAGGTCTTCTCCCTCGTGAAATTGTTTGTACAATTCTTTTTCGTTCCAGTATTCAAATCCATCCGGTGTTTCACCGTTACCGGGTACTTTTATGAATCCAAGACGGGACGTTCCGCTACTTTCTTTATAAAGTACCATGAATCCGGTTTTATAACGAGTTTCCACGCGGAGGATAAACATTCCGCTGTTTTTATAGGAAATATTTGTCCTCTCGTCTGTCAGGTATAATGACACGTAAAAGTCTTTGATCTCCGGGAAAACATATTTCAACACCTTGTCATGTGAAATGGTGTCCTTGTCAACGAGCCACGTGTAAGTGAAGTGGGCTTCATCTTCCGGATTCTTCCAAGTAATTTTGGGTTCGAGAACAAATTCCGTTCCCTCGATACAGGAGGAGCCGGAGTTTGAGCTTCCCGGTAATTCTATTGTCACTAAATCTTGAGGCAAATAATTGTAATTCCCGTCGTCGTCCACGCATGCGCTTAATCCGCAGATGAACCATGCCAAAAATAATATCATTAATTTTCTCATAATATTCTTTCTTTTCATGTGATGATTAATAACCTAACACGGGGATATCCGTGGACATATCGTCTAATCCCAATTCTTCGTCCGGATAAGGCGTTCCGGCATAACGTAACCGTAATAATTCCCGTTTGAATTGCAAGGCAAGGGCTCTACGCTCGTCATAGTTTTTGTTTTCCCAGTCACCGGTTCCCGTGACGTCAATTAATTTCTGGAATTTAGGTATGGAGTATTTTCCCAAGAAAACATCTTCCACGTCACTGTCCCACCATCCCGGACGGGATATCTCCGTGCTGAACCATATAATTTGTCGGGAATAAAGGCTCTGCCCGCTAAGTATTTCCGTACCGTCAGCGATATCGACAACCAGCCGAACTTTTTGATTCAAGCCTTCCCGTTTTAACGTGATGTAAAGCGTGTCCATTGTTTGTCCGGCTTTAAACAAAGCTTTGTCAGGTAGTGCGAATTGAGAGGATGAAGCCGTCGTGTATTGGCTGTTTGCTTTTAATACTATTTCTTTTGCCTCGGTTAAGGGCATACCCACGAGTTTTACGGGTAACGGTATTTCTATTTGTTGTGCCGAACCGTAGAAGAAGAACGATATCTCCATTGAGTCCGTGTAATCATTCACGAATTGCACGTAATGTTGTGAGTCATATAAAGGGATATTTTCTTTGCTGCAAGCGTTCAATAACCATGCTAATAAACCGAATAGTAATATTTTTTTCATAGTTGTTCTCCTTTATCGTTTAGAATACATCTTCTTTTTCCGGGATGGGAAGTACAAATTTGTTTCCCACGTTTACGGTTTCTCCGCTATTCTCGATGGCTATGTTCAAGCGTTTGTAAAAGAAAAACAGTTGACCTTCCGTCAAATATTCCTTTTTCATTTCCAGCGTTAATTCCTTCTGGTAACGATTCATGTCAACTGTCCGGTTGTCAGCTTGGTACGCGTCTCTGACTTTTTGCAAGTATACTTGGGCGTTCGTCGCATCGCTGGTATTATAGCGACATTCGCTGATGATATAATACATTTCAGACAGACGCAATACCGGAATCAGGTTAAAATTCGGAGTGACATCGGGAACTTCCGTGTCGAAAGATTGCCACTTTAATAAGTTGTACAATCCTGTTTCATAATTATATTCACCCAGATTCTTTCTCGAATCGTCCCCGTCTTCCGTGAAGAAGTCCGTCCATGCTTTTAGTGCGAAACGTGTGTTGTTCGTGGTTTTAAATTCGTCGTATAAGTCCGTTAATTTGTCATCATACAAGGCAAACATAATTTCCGATTTATACTTGGTATGCAATCCTTTACCGGAAGTTAATTCACTTGTTGAGGCAAAACGTAACGCGTCTTCACCACCTTCTGATGCTACAAAATGTTCCAGAACGAAACGAGCTTCTTTCTCGGCATTTGGTTCATCTCCGGCATACATGTATACCCGGGCGAGCAAACCGTGAATGGCTATGTAATTTAGTCGGATACCGCGGGAATTGAAGAAACGACCTAAATTTATACTTTGCGGGGTGTATCTCCATGTAGCGGAATACAAACCGGTTTCTGTTACATGGGTAGAATCAAAGTGGGCTACCAGATCTTTGGCTTTCGACAGATCACCGATCACGAGTTGCAAGAAATCGGATGTTTTTTGTTTCGGTTCATATTTTGACGGGTAAGTCGTGAAATAAGGTAAATACGTACCGGTTGCGTTCACTTTTGGGGACGGGGCGAATAAACGTAATAAATCGAAGTGAATGAATGCGCGCAAGGCAAGGGCTTCTCCCTCGATTAAGTCTTTTTCTGCTTTTCCCAACGGGAAGAATGTTCCGTCCTTTTTTTGAATCTCTTCAATTAATTTGTTACAGTTCGCGATGGCATTATACATCTGTATCCATAGATTGTCAATCATTTTTTTGGTATCTGCCAGATCGTAGTTGTAAGTTGCGACTTCCGGGTAAGCTTTATTCAACCTGTCGGCATTGTAATCCTGTGCGAGTACGCTTATCAATCCCCACGATAGTTCCCGCCCGTATAGACCTTGTTGAGAAAGTTCCTGATATATTCCGTTCAATGCATTACGAAAGCCTGAATAATCATCAAATAATTTCTCGTCCGTTACCTGATTTTCAGGAGAAACGTCTAACCAGTTTCCACAACCGTTCAAGGTAAACAAAGTGATGGTTGCCAGAATGATATAGTATTTTATTTTGTTCATAGCATCATGATTTAGAAAGTTGCATTTAAAGAGAAATTAAATGTACGGCTGAAAGGGTAGGATAGTCCTCTTTCTTGTTTCACATTCGAGATGTGAGCGACATCACCCATTTGGAATTGCAGGCGGAGCATACTCAAACCGAAACGATGGATTAATTCACGATTAAAATCATAACTTAAACTCAATGAGGTGAAATCTATCGCGTTGTAGTCTTGTACGAATCTGGACGTCGGGCGTGTAGTTTCGCTTCTATCCTTGATGTCTTTTAGTGTGGTACGTTGTCCGGCTGATTCCCAGCGTTGTGTCAGTACGCGTTTATCCGCATTCTGGTAACGCAGGTCAACGCACTCCACTTTTTCCACGAGAGTCGTGTTGTATACTTGTGCGCCGAATTCATACATAAAGGAAGCGAACAACGAGAAATTCCTGTAACGCAGGTTTACCCCGAAACTACCTTGTGCATCCGGTTCCTTGTCTCCGAGAATCTGTTGTTGGGAGGAAACATAATCGTAAGAAATTGTTCCGTCCCGGTTTACAAATATCTCCTTTCCGTCGCTGGGGTTGATACCCAAGGATTTCATACCCCAAATAGCTGTTAATGAACCGCCTTCCTCGTATTTTATAAGCGGTTTGGCATAGGTTAAGTTCTTTTTATCATTTTCAAATTTGGCGAATTCCTCGTCAACACGGGTGTTGTATGCCTTTAACGACTCGGAGATTTTCATGATCCGGTTCTTGTTATGTGCCATGTTCCCGTACAGGATAACATCCCAGTTTTGCGTTTTGTACACGTTGGCACGCAGGATTATTTCATATCCCCGGTTTCGTACTTCTCCAAGATTATCCTTGTAAGACTCGAATCCCGTGGATACCGGAATAGTCACGTCCGTGATCAAATCTTTAGTCAATTTGTTATACCAATCGGCTTCCAATGTGATGTTGTCGTTAAATAATCCCAGAACCAGACGGAGGTTTAATTCGTTTGTCTTTTCCCATGTTAATTTATCATTACCCATGTAGAATAGCGTCAGTCCGTTGCCCGTGCCGTAATACTTGTCAGAGATTTTATACGTGTGTTTTGCGGCGTAAGCGGGGAAGTTTACTTTACCGGTTTGTCCGTAAGTACCAGTTAATCTTAGCTGGCTGATTTTATCCAATTTCTGCATAAAATCGTATTTATGGAAATTGACTCCCGCACCGATAGCGTAGAATGAAGCTGTTTTGTTATCTACCCCGAATTCGGAAGAACCGTCCATGCGGTAGGAGGCATCTAGTAGATAAATATCTTGAAAAGAATAATTTAAAGCGGCGTACACGCTGGATAGACGGGTGTGATTATCGGAGAATGTGGGAGCATCCGATTTTTCAGCGTACATGGGGGAACTTAGCTCTCCGGAAGGGAACCCGCGGAAAGTGGTGCTCTCGTAGCTGTATTTGTTCTCGTTTAATTCGACTCCGACCGAGAAGTTGATGTTGTGATTGCCTAACGTCTTCACGTAATTGGCGAATGCTTTGAAGTTCCAGTTTATTGTTTCGGAATCGCTCTTGTCCAATGTCCCTTTTTGTACGTTTAAGTCCTCGGTACTATTCTTGAACGTGGCAGATTCCGGATCGACGAAAACGGAAGACCACTCGTTTGTTTTCGTGATTGAGAATTGGGCTTTCATTTGGAATCCGTCCATGATATACCAGTTCACACCCAGATTATCCGTCAGTGAACTGTAATTATTGTGACTGAAATTCTTCATTAGTTTTGCCTCGTAATAAGGATTTAAACGGGTATCGTTAATATGCCATTTCAAGTCGTTCACGTAGTTTCCGTCAATATCTTTGTAAGACACGTAAGGTAGGCGGCGGGTATATTCGCTGAAATCCCCGTAAGGTGAGTTTGTACCTTTGGTAACATCATAACTGACTTCGTTGCGCAATTGTAAGTTCTTTACCCGGTAATCCAGCATAAAAGAAGAGCCGATACGAGTTCTCCCGGACTCTTTCATTACTCCGTTTTGTACGTCATAACGCATGGTGATGCCGAATCGAAAATCGTTGGAACCACCCTCGACAAACAGGCTGTGTTTGTGATTAAAGGGATTTCTCAAGGGCAAGGAAATCCAATCGGTGTTCACGCCTGCCATGATGTTGTTTCTTTTCTCGATATATTCTTGTTGCAGGCTTTGGTATTCTACGGGAGCTTCAGAGTCAAAGAAGCCTGCCAAGCGTTCAGCCTCCAACTTCTCACTTGCGTTCATCAAGTTGTAGTCAGAGATATCCGGTACAGTTAATTCTCCCATGAAGTCGTAGGAAACACGGAGTTTGCCGGGTTGTGGAGCCACGGTTTCAATCACAATCACACCGTTGGCGGCACGGGAACCATACAAGGCCGTTGCGGCAGCATCTTTCAGAATCGTGATGTTCGCTATCCGGTTCGGGTCGAAATCGTACACTTTATCTATTTTTACCTCATACCCGTCCATGATAAACAGGGGGGAGTTGGGGTTGTTCTGTAAGGCCGTTTTGGATACGGAATTTTTGTCGAGTTCCATAACGCCCACGCCGGAACGTCCGCGGATGTAAAATTCGGGAACAGTATTCGGGTCGGACCCCATGTCGTTATTTTTCATGATGCGCAAAGAGGGATCGAAGACTTGTAATGCCGATATGACATTTCGTGAAGCAACCTTTAACAATTCTTTTTTCTCTACCCGGATGGCTGATCCCGTGAAGCTGGATTTTTTTACGTTAGCGTAACCGGTAATCACGACATCTTCCAGACTTTCTTTTTTCTCCCGGAGAATGATCTTGATCTCTTTCTGGTTTGATAGCTCGATTTCTTGTGTTTCAAAACCAAGAAAACTAACCACCAGTGTGATGTTCTTGATATTCGGAAGTGTCAGTTTGAATTTGCCGTCTTTATCCGTGGCGGAACCTACTTGTGTTCCCTTTATCATGATCGTTGTTCCGGGTAAAGGGGAGTTGTTCTCGTCAAGTACGACACCGTTGATTTCTTTATTCTGTGGTGTATTATCATTTTCTTCCTTTAATTTTATAACGACCGTATCGTCGATAATCTGATACGTGAAATCTGTATTTTCAAGGCAGAGGGTTAAAACTTGCGTGAAAGGTTTCTTTTCTGCTTTCACGGTGACGAGCGGAGCTTTATTAACTATTTCCAAGTTATACAGGAATTCGTAACCTGTTTTGTTTTTTAGTTCTTTGAGGACATTTGCCAAAGTTTCATTTTTGAAATCGACACTGATGATTTTGTCCTGAATTTGAGTTCCGTTCCCTGCAAACGAGAGGGAGGCAAAACATAGGGTAAATGTAATTAACAGATACCGTTTTAGTAGGTTATTGATATTTTTTTTCATAAGTTGTGTTATGGTTTATGTTAATTATCTTAAGTATTAATTACCATAAAAGTCATGCTCAATAAACGAACGTTTATTAATCGTAAAAAAGGAGAGAAAAAAACTTTTTTATAGGGATTGCAGTAAAATGCTAATCACTTGATATATAGATGATAGTTTGTTATTTGTGCGGCGTTTTGAAACGTGCGCTTAAACAAGTAATAAACGTTGGATTAATGACATAAATTCTCGTTTTAGATAGTGATACTTCATTGTATAATTCTCCCGTTTACCGATACTTTTCAGTTCAGTATTAAGTTTTTTAATGATTCGTTTATCGTGTCATTTCAGATTGATATCAAGATACAGAAATGACATTTACATCCTCTATTCCTTTAGTTTAACAATTATATTATTCTTTTCCAGTTCAAACCTCACGTGTGTCGTTAATTCTATAATATTACAAATTTCTTTGATGCTGCTGTATTTAGGTACGCTTCCCTCGAAATGATATTGTTTTGCCGCTTCATCCTTGAATGTTACTTGTACATCGTACCATCTGGATAATTTTTTCATGATGTTTTCCAGACATTCGCTGTCAAAGTAGAAACGGTCGTTCATCCACGTGGTGTAATAGTGCGGGTCTACTTTCTTTATGGATATTTTCCCGTCTTTCAGAACTGCCTGCTCGCCCGGGATTAATATTTGGCGTTTGTCCCCGTGTAATATTTCGATTTTTCCTTTTGCCAGTGTCGTGTGAGAATAATTGTCATCATTGTAGTCCATCACGTTAAAAGCTGTTCCCAGTACTTTGACGGAGTAATCTTTTGTTGTCACGATAAACGGTTTTTCTTTATTCTCGGTCACGATAAAGAAAGCCTCGCCTTCCAAGTGTACTTTCCGAACGGAATCTGAAAAGATAACGGGATACTTCAATGAGGAAGAGGAGTTTAGCCATACTTGGGTTCCGTCGCAGAGAGTGATGTTATATTCTCCTTTAAGAGGAACTACAAGCGTGTTATAGATTTCTATCGTGTTACTCGTTGTTTGCGGGGTATAGACAATTCCTTCGTCTTTCGCGGATAGTATCCGGGTTCCGTTGATCTCTGTCAACGAGAGTGTATCCTCGGAAAGGACGAGTGAACTACCATCTGATGTATATAGAATAGCTTTTTTATCACCCGGTAATATTTTTGCCAAAGTTTGTTCTGTCCGCGGGGGAGTGTGATGAGGATTATCCAGCAAGAGATAAAGTCCGCATGCTAAAACAGGTAACATGAATATGGCAGCATATTTTACTATTCGTATTTTATGCTTTCGGCGGATGGCAATTTGAAGTTTATCCTTCATCTGCGTCCAATATCCGGGATGTTGTAGTTTTTTCATTTCAACCCAATCCCGGATGATTTGTTCGTCTATATTTTCTTGCTCGTTTGGCATGGTTCTGTGATATTGTTTATAATAATAACAAATATGACGCAGAATCTACCTAGTCATTTTTCCAACTTTTTTTTCACTTTCTCTTGAATTTAACATTTCGAAGAAGGAAAAGTAATACTAAAAGGTGTTTTCGTAAATGTTTAAAGGCGGTTGTCATGTGCGCCTTCACGGTGTGATAAGAGATTTCCAACTGTGTGGCGACATCTTCATAGCGTTGACCTTGTAAATATACCCGCTTGAATATCTCTTTGCATTTGGCAGGTAAAGATTCAATGGCAGTATCCAGTCGTTCCAGTTGTTGCATGTGGGCGATTTCTTCCTGTACATCTTTATCCGGGATAAATTCTTGAGCGGGAGAGAGGGGAACCATTCTCTTTTTCGAGAAGTTTATGTAATTTAAAGAAGCGTTTTTCACACAAGTAAATAAAAATGAAGGAGTCGCGTACTTCAGGCGTTTACTTTCGAACAAGTGCAGGAATACATCTTGAACAATGTCTTCCGCCGGTTCTTGTGCTCCGATCAGCTTTCTGGAATAAAGAACCAGATGACTAAAATAACGATTGAAAAGTTGTTCCAGTAATATGACTTGATCCTTTTCCATTTGTTTTTTATGTGATATATTCCTGACAAAATTATAATTTCTTCTTTAATGAACAATAAATTTCATTTACTATATATTGGCGATCTTGTGTGAAATACGAAGGATAATTCGATTTACAGGGATATAATCCCCATTTATGGGGATGGGTGCCCGTGCTTTTACCCGATTTTGAGGATGTTATTGCTTCGGATACTTTTGTACTTTTGATGTCGTGAAATATTATAAATAATTCTATAAACTGATGAATAAACTTGGTGGAGAGTCGAATATTTCCAATATTTGTGATAAAAATACTACTATGAATTCACGTTTATTTTCTGCTGATATGAAACTGGCAGATGTTATTCATGCCGATTATTCGCTCTTGTTGCTTTTGCATCGTTTCGGGTTGAATCTGGGATTCGGGGACAAGACCGTAAAGGAGTGTTGTGAGGCGAATCATGTATCTTGCCCTCTGTTTCTGATGATCTGTAACGTGTACAGCAATGAAGCGTATTTGCCCACGGATAAGGAAATCGAGCGTATCGGGCCGGATGTAGACCAGTTGATTGCTTACTTGAAAAATTCTCATGATTATTATCTCAATAGCCGGATGTTCGTGATAGAGGAACAGTTGAAGGAGATTTCCGAGAATTGCGAGGAACATCATAAAAAGATACTTCATCTTTTTTTCAACGAGTATAAGAATGAGGTTATCCGACATTTCGCCTACGAGGAGGACACGGTTTTCCCCTATATTTCCGGTATCGTGCACGGGAGTCGTTCGGGAAATTACGAGATCGAGGAATTCAAGGAGAATCACAGTAATATAGATGATAAACTGAATGACTTGAAAAATATTATAATGAAGTATTTACAAGGAGATGCGCTGTCGGAAATGCGTATCCGGGTGCTGTTCGGTATATTTTCATTAGAAGAGGATTTAAGCAAACATTCTTTAATCGAGGATAAAATTCTAATCCCGTTAGTCAAGAAATTAGAACAACAGTATGGCAAGCAATAATAAATGTTATCGGATTGTTATTATTGAGCCGTCAATGATCATATCGACCGGTTTGCGGAAGTTAATAGAGATTAGGCATGATTTTGAGGTTGTTGCCTCACTTGCCGATTGCTATCATTGCGTGGAGAAGATAAATCATCTCGAACCGGATATTATTATTATTAATCCTTCGACCGTGGAGCCGAAAAGGCGACAACACTTGGAAGAGTTGTTCGAGGGAATGAGAAATGCGGCTTTAGTAGCTTTGGTATATCAATATATAGAACCGGAAGTGTTGAAACAATATCACACGGTGATCGACATCTCGGATGATTCGGAGAAGATAGCACAAAAGTTGTTGCAATCGCTGGATGCGCTGAATGCTCCGTCTGACGCGGCAGATAAAAATGAACTTTCCGAGCGGGAGAAAGAAATATTGGTGTCATTGGCAAAAGGGAAAATCAATAAGGAGATTGCCGACCAGCATCATATATCCGTGCACACGGTCATCACGCACCGGAAAAATATCATCCGGAAAACCGGGATTAAGTCCGTATCGGGACTTACGGTGTATGCTATTTTGAATAATCTCATCGATATTAATGAGGTGGAATGATTTTTTGTCGAAAATATACCTAATGTAGGGGATTGTGGGGAAAGAGTAAAATCGAGATCTTTGTAATGTTAATAATATGATTTTTCTTTTCAACGTAAGCCATTGAAAAAATTTTGCCAAAAAGCTCTCGTCGTACAGACGGGAGCTTTTTAATTTTCCCGCATCAACCGTGCGCCCCTGTAAGCGATGGCGTATAGGATGAACGTTAGGGTGATGAGCGTGGCGATAAACCATTGCCAGCCGAAGTTGTCGAGGACGACGCCGGTGGCTGATCCCCATACGCTGGAACCCATGTAATAGAAGAGAAGGTATATGGATATGGTGACAGAGCGTTTTTGTAGATTGTAGTCGCTCACGACACGGTTACAAATGACATGCACCACAAAGAAATTGAACGTGAAAATAGCTAACCCCAGAGTGACGATCCAGAAATTGTTCACGTACAACAGCAGGAGTGCCGCCACGGACGATAATACGATGGTTTTCTGTATCTTGAAATGGTTGTATCGTGCGGTGAGTTTTGCGGTAGCGATAGAACCGAATACCCCGAAAATGTACATGAAGTAAATGTAGTGAATCAAGTAATCCGGAAAATTGAAAGGCTCTTTCACGAGGTAGAAACCTAGATAATTGTACAGGCTCACGAATATTCCCAGCATAAGTGAGCCAATCAGATAGAACGGGAGTAATTTGGCTGAAGTGAGCAAATGCAAATTGGAAATGATGAGTGATTTGAAGTTCTCTTTCTTCGGCTTGAAATTAATGGAACGAGGACTGAAAATCAAGAATAAGATCGCGAAGACGGCACATAACACTCCGATAGAAGCGGATGCTGTCCGCCACGAGAATTCCGTGCTGAGATAGGAGGAAATCACGCGTCCGCCCATTCCCCCGAGTGCGTTTCCGGCGATGTATAACCCGGTGATTTTACCTTTGTTCTTGGGTAATACTTCTTCCGATATGTATGCCAGCGATACGGATGTCGCTCCCGATAGCAAAAAGCCTTTTAAGGCACTGAGCGCCACGAGCAAGGAAAAGGAATTTGAATACGAACAGATTACCGAGGCGACAGAAGAGGACAATAGTGCCGCACTGATTAAATTTTTTCTTGGGATACTGTCCGCCACGAACATGGCGGTAAATAGTCCGATGACCATACCTAAGGTTGAAAACGAAATAGCCAGACTGCTATAACTTGCCGATAGGTTGAACTCGTGTGCAAGATCGGGCAATAACGGTTGAAAATAATACAACTGTGCAAAACAAGAGAATCCCGACAAGAAGACGCATATCGAGATGATATTGTCTTTCGTGCTTTTCCCGGATGTGCTTATTTCTTGACAATTATCCATTTCATAGTCCTTAAATTCCGGTGCAAAAGTAAGCAATCCGCGAACAGATTGTCCTGTTATTTTGTTTTTTTTCGATAGAAACCTTCTGCTCCTGTTTTTCGTTAGAAGGGATAGTAGGAACATAATGTTAAACAGATAAATAGGAAAGATTATGAGAGGAAAGATTTTGATGGTAACCCTATGGATTGCCTCGTTATTTGTTTTTGCCGCTTGTCATGATGACGATGATGATGATAAGAATTACAAGCCGGGAAAGAGTGTCGTGGAAGCTTTTACGGCGAAGTTCCCGAACGCGACAGCCGTGACATGGGAGAAAAACGGTGTGTATGAGAAAGCTGAATTCCGTGAGGCGGGGCAGGAATGTGAGGCTTGGTTCGGTAAAGACGGCGAATGGGTGATGACGGAGAAAGATATGCTGTACGCTAATCTGCCGGAAAAGGTAAAAACCGGATTTACCGGAAGTATATACGGCTCTTGGAAAGTTGAGGATGTGGAGTACGTGGATCGGGTGAATACATCTCCCGTGTATCGTCTGGAGATAGAAAATGCTAATCAAGAGATGTATCTTTATTTTGATGAAGAGGGTGAATTGATAAAACAAGCGGAGGAAAACGCGGTAGATTTACCGGCAACAGTCAGTAGTTTTATCACGCAAAATTATCCGAAAGCATTGGTTGTCCATGATGAACGTTGGCAAGACGGAATCTTGGAAGTGGATATCCTTGATGAAAATCAAGTAAAAGAAGTTCTGTTCGCTCGCGATAATAGCTGGATCAAAACTTCATGGCCTGTACTGGAGGCAAATGTGCCGCAAGTGGTATTGGATGTGCTGAAAGGTGAAGCGTATAATACTTTTTCGATAGACAACATACATTTTATCCAGTATGCTTCCGGTGATAACGTGTATCATTTCCTGCTAAAGAAAGAACATTCAATGGATATATCCGTGGAGATTTATCCCGATGGTAGTATTCGATTAGATTAAGATATTTGTTTTCTAGTGAACTGTTTTAGATTGATAAAGAGTATCCAAAAATAACTTTTCGGATACTCTTTTCATTAAATGCTATTCCACGTATAACACCAATCCTTTCAAATACTCCCCTTCCGGGTGATAAATGCTGATCGGGTGATCGGCTGGTTGTGTCAATTGATGTAATATTTTGACTTTGCGTCCGGTGTTTGCCGCCGCAGTGAACACAGTTTGGCGGAACAAGTCTTTCGTCATCACTTGAGAACACGAGAAGGTGAAGATGATACCACCCGGTTTCACGACTTCGATACCTTTGCGGTTGAGTTTTTTGTAACCCTGTATGGCATTGTCAAGTACGTTTTGGTGTTTGGCGAATGCCGGGGGATCGAGGATAATGAGGTCGTATTTGTCGTGGGATTGATTCAAGAATTTGAAAGCGTCTTCCACGAATGCCTCGTGGCGGGAATCACCGGGAAAGTTCAGTTCCACGTTTTGGTTGGTCAGTTCAATAGCTCTTGCCGAGGCGTCAACCGAATGCACGAGTTTTGCTCCGCCTCGCATGGCGTAGAAAGAGAAGCCACCCGTGTAACAGAACATGTTGAGTACGTTTTTTCCTTGAGAGTATTGTTCCAAAAGGCTTCGGTTTTCCCGTTGGTCAATAAAGAAACCCGTTTTTTGGCCTTCGAGCCAGTCCACGTTGAATTTCAGTCCGTTTTCGGTGGCGATAAAGTTATCAGTGTGTCCGTACAAGTAGCCGTTTTCCGGGTTCAGTCCTGCCTTGTAGGGGAGAGTTCCTTCCGATTTGTCATATATGGCGGTGATTTTGTCGCCCATGACTTCGAGAAGGGCTTTCGTGATCTCTTCTCTTGCCTTGTACATGCCCACGGTGTGGAATTGTACCACGGCTACCCCGGCATAATAGTCCACGATAAGCCCGGAAAGATCATCTCCTTCACCATGTACCAAACGAAAAACGTTATTATTCGATGCCGTTGCCAGACCGATGGCAACGCGGGTGTGGTATGCTTGACGGATGCGTTCTACCCAAAAAGGATAATCAATCGTTTCTTCTTTGAAACTGAGTACACGCACGGCAATACTCCCGATCTGGTAGTGCCCGACGGCAAGAAATTCATTGTCGTGGTCATATACATTCACGACATCTCCCTCTTGGATGTCATTGTCTTTTTTGGCGATGGCACCCGAGAATACCCACGGGTGAAGTCTGTACAAGGATCTCTCTTTACCGGCTTTTAGTACTATTTTGCTCATAATATATTATGTCGCCGTGCGACGTTACAGGTTACAAGTTGGCAGGTTACAAGTTTATACCGTGAACTTGCCGTTGCAAAAGTAGATAAAAAAGCGGTAAAAAAATACCGGGAACGTTTTTTCGACAGTTCCCGGCTCTAATTTTTTTCTACACGTTCAGGAGTTCCTTGGCCTTGTCCAGAATGGTAGTGTCATCTAAGACTACAATTCCCCCGTCCGGTCCTTGCTCCACGTGAATTCCGGCACTAGAACCTCCGTTGTCATAATTATCGGCTCCGAAGTAGTTACGCACTGTGTCAGTACTGATGCCCAAATCGTCTGCAATAGTTTGCATACTTCCGTGGGGTAACATGTCTTTGATCTTCCTTAACTCGTTAAAAGTAATAGTATAAGTCATAGCGTAGTAATTTTAGAGGTTTTACCTGCAATAAATTTAGAACATTATTTTGAAAAAAACAAATATAGGATTGATTATGGCGTTTTTTGTAACGGGTATGTCTTGTCGTATCGTTTTGAATATGAGTGTGATATTTTTGATATTTAGATGCAATTTATTTTATAAATAAATTTATTTCTGCCGAGTGCCTACTTTTTTGTACCTTCGCGGATAAATAGACTTAAAACATGATACCTATGGGATTTCAGGATTTGAATATAAATAAGCAGATTTTAATGGCGTTGGAAGAGGCTGGTTTCGAGAACCCGACCCCTATTCAGGAAGAGGTTTTTTCTGTCAGTCGTTCCGGGAAAGACCTTATCGGTATAGCACAGACGGGTACGGGAAAGACGCTGGCTTATCTGATCCCGATGTTGATGAAGTTGCATTACGCGCAAGGGTTGGTGCCGAGAGCGTTGGTGGTTGTGCCTACGCGGGAGTTGGTCGTGCAGGTGTGCGAGAGTGTTGAATTGCTGACGGAATATATGGATATCCGTTGCGTGGGCGTGTATGGCGGTACGAATATAAGGACTCAACAAGATAAGGTGTTCGAGGGGGTAGATTTATTGGTCGCCACACCCGGTCGTTTTATGGATATATATTATAATGGTATCATCCGGACGAAAATGATTAAAACGGTCGTGGTGGATGAGGCCGATCGGTTAATGGATTTGGGGTTCTTGCCGCAATTAAAGGGTATATTCGAAGTATTACCGGAGAAGCATCAAACGATGTTGTTTTCGGCTACATTCTCGGAAGCGGTAGAAAGTCTATCCCGTGATTTCTTGAAAGAACCGGTGCGGGTGGAAGTTGCACGTCAAGCAACCCCGGTGGAACACGTGGAGCAATTCCGTTATGACGTGCCGAATATCACGACGAAAATCAATTTGTTGAAAGTATTGCTCGCGGATAAGGAGAGATACAAGAAAGTGATGATATTTACGGAGACAAAGAAGAATGCCGACCGGATCGTGGAACGCTTGGCGGATCATTGGAAAGGAGAGTTGAGCGTGATACACTCGAACAAGGCACAGAATACCCGGTTGAACGCTTTACGTGCTTTTAAAGAAGGGGAAACTCGTATCCTCGTGGCTTCAGACGTGGCGGCACGCGGTATTGACGTGCAGGATGTGACTCATGTAATAAACTTTGATATTCCTTCTTTGGCGGAGGAATACGTGCATCGCATCGGGCGTACGGCTCGTGCGGGAAAAGAGGGAGTGGCAATCAGTTTCGTGTCCGAGATAGAGGAAGACCGCTTCATGGATATCGAGCGGTTGATTAATCAAAGCGTGGAGGTGTTGGATTTGCCGGAGAAGTTGGAAATATCCCAGTTGTTGCTGGAAGAGGAACAGGTGCAGACAAGTAATATCGTTTACCAGCAGGGACGACAACAAGGGGGAGGTGCTTTCCACCAGAAGAAAGCCAAAAATAGTTACACGGCGGAAGATAATCGACGAAACGTGATGCGGAAGCGAAACGCGAAGAAAAAAAAGAAATAATAAAAAAGACCAAGATTTCCTTGGTCTTTTTTATTATTTTTCCCAAATTTGCTTCGATGAAAGATAAGTGCGTCATATTAGTAAGTAAACTTTTCTTAAATATTAAGAAGCGCGACACCTTTGTTGATTAGAGGTGGTGGTCTTTCGTGTCCTCACATTTATTATTTCCTTATTTAACATGATGACCTTTTAAGGTTGTTTGATTGGAAAATCATATTATAATTATTTATATCATTAACTATTTAAAGTTTAAAGATTATGGAATTACCTTTTGCAGAATCTTGGAAGATTAAGATGGTTGAACCCATCCGTAAAAGTACTCGTGAAGAGAGAGAACAATGGATTAAAGAGGCTCACTACAACGTGTTTCAATTACGTTCGGAGCAAGTGTATATAGACTTGATTACGGACTCCGGAACCGGTTCCATGAGTGACCGCCAATGGGCAGGAATGATGTTGGGTGATGAAAGTTATGCCGGGGCATCTTCTTTCTTCAAGTTGAAGGATATGATTACCCGTTTGACCGGATTCGATTATATTATCCCGACTCACCAAGGACGCGCTGCCGAGAACGTGCTTTTCTCTTATTTAGTAAAAGAAGGCGATATCGTTCCCGGTAACTCTCACTTCGATACCACGAAGGGGCACATCGAGGGACGTAAGGCTATCGCTTGGGACGTGACTATCGACGAGGCAAAAGATACCCAATTGGAGATTCCGTTTAAAGGAAACTTGGATCCGGTGAAATTGGAGAAAGTGTTGGCAGAACATGCTGACAAGATTCCGTTTATTATCGTGACGGTTACGAACAACACGGCAGGAGGACAGCCTGTTTCCATGAAAAATATCAAGGAAGTGCGTGCTATCGCCGATAAATATGGCAAACGCGTGTTGTTCGATTCGGCTCGTTTCGCTGAGAACGCTTATTTTATCAAGACTCGTGAAGAGGGTTATCAAAATAAGACGATCAAAGAGATCGTGAAAGAGATGTTCGATAACGCTGACGGTATGACCATGAGTGCGAAGAAAGATGCTATCGTGAACATGGGTGGTTTCATCGCTACCCGCCACCAAGACTGGTTCGAGGGAGCTAAGGGCTTCTGCGTGCAGTTCGAGGGGTACTTGACTTATGGTGGTATGAACGGTCGCGATATGAACGCTCTGGCTATCGGTTTGGATGAAAATACAGAGTTCGATAATCTTGAAACCCGTATCAAACAAGTGGAATACTTGGCAAAACGTCTGGATGAATTTGGAATTCCTTATCAACGTCCCGCCGGAGGTCACGCTTTGTTTATCGATGCCCCGAAAGTATTGACTCATGTACCGAAAGAAGAATTCCCGGCTCAGACGTTGACGGTAGAATTGTACTTGGAGGCCGGTATTCGCGGTTGCGAAATCGGTTATATCTTGGCTGACCGTGATCCGGTAACTCGTGAAAACCGTTTCGGTGGTTTGGATCTTTTGCGTCTGGCTATCCCGAGAAGAGTGTACACGAACAATCATATGGACGTGATAGCCGTTGCCTTGAAAAATGTATTTGATCGTCGTGAGCAGATTACTCGTGGTTTCCAAATTACTTGGGAAGCACCGTTAATGCGTCACTTTACTGTTCAATTAGAGCGTGCTAAATAATAAAAAGGGGCGAAAGCCCCTTTTTGTTTATAAGGTTTGTAAAGTTATTCCTTCGGAATTTAAAGTTCATAAAGTTAGCTTGTTGAAGCTTTGGGTGTTTACTTGTACTTTATGAACTTTATAACTTTATGGACCTTATAAACTTTTCAAACATGCCAATGCGGCGTCATAGTTAGGTTCGTGTGTGATTTCCGGTACGAGTTCTTCATAAACGATTTTCCCGTTTTCGTCAATAACGACAACCGAGCGAGCCAATAGACCTGCTAATGGGCCGTCAATCATTTCCACCCCGTATTTCTCCCCGAATTTATGATCCCTGAATGCAGATAGAGGGATTACTTTATCAATTCCTTCCGTCGTGCAGAAACGCGCGTGAGCGAAAGGGAGGTCTTTTGATATAGCAAGTACCACCGTATTTTTCATCTCTGCGGCTAATTTATTGAAAGTGCGTACGGATGTAGCGCATACGCTTGTATCAAGACTCGGGAAAATATTCAGGACAACACGTGTTCCTTTTTGGTCGGCTAATGTCAATTCGGACAAATCCGTTTTTACTAACGAGAAATCCGGAGCCGCGGAACCTACTGAAGGTAAGTTACCTTTCGTGTTTATACTGTTACCAGCAAGTGTTACTTTTGCCATAGTGTTTAAAATTTAAATGTTTGACTTAATATGTATCTTCAAATGTATAATTTTAATTCTTGTTTCGCAAAAAGAAATTTTACAATTTGTTCTACGGGTTATTCCTTAAAAAAGTTTGCGAAAAGAGATGAAGAATGAAAATATATTTCTCTATAGGAACTTGACCTAAAAATAGAGTAAAGAGTTACGTTTTTAAATATGTTCTTAATAAAAAAACAACTTACTGGAAATAAGTAAGTTGTTTTAAATGTGGTGATCCGGTTGGGATTCGAACCCAAGACCTACGGCTTAGAAGGCCGTTGCTCTATCCAACTGAGCTACCGAACCGGGTGTCATTTTTTTGACGGTGCAAATATAGTGCTTTCCGTTATAAATGCAAACTTTGAGGGATACTTTTTATTATATTATTTGCAGAAATTTCAGAAGGATATAGATATTGTCTGGTAATTGGGGTGGTTTGTCTCGTAAATCAGTGGTTTTGTCTTATTATTTGAAATGGTATTAAGATAGGGGATATTTTTGTTTTATAATTAAATAATGGAAGTATGAACAGAATGGAATTGATGGAAAAAGTATCCCAAGTGTCGGGATTTGGTATTTCGGATTGTGATAACGTGCTGTCTGCGTTGGAAAAGGTTTTGGAAGCGGAGTTGAAAGTATCGGGAAGGAAAAGATGTATATTTGATACGGTTTATGGTTTTATGACGTTTTTGAAGAAGATTCGGGAGAAATAAGAGGCTGTTCGGCAGCCTCTTAATTTGGGTAGAGTCCGGTAAGCGGTTTTTAATTTCCTTTATAAACAGGGTGGAGGATTAATACTTCCTTTGTTATTCCTTGTCCAGTAGGATTAATTCATACTTTTGGCTGCCCATGCCTAATTTCTCGGCGTGGACGAGCGTGTGTATGCCGTGGCGGGATTCCATCCGTTCGATCAAGTGGATACGTCCGTGATCAGGTGAAGAGTACACTTGATCGACACACGCTTTGTCCAAAGCCACGGGGTCTAGGGAGGCGAGGATGCCGATGTCGCCCATTTTTGGATCTTCGGGGGCAGAGGCGCAGTCACAGTCGACCGATAGGTTATTGGCTACGCTGATATAGAGAATCTTTTCGCCACAATGGTCGGCGATGGCTTTGGCGGCTTCAGCCATGGATTCCAAGAAATCGTCTTGTTCGGGCAGGTTGCTCCACGGGTCGTCTTTTGTCTTTCCGGCGCTATGAATCCATGCTTTTCCTGCCGAGGAAGCGATGCCGATCGACATATTTTTGATCGCGCCACCGAAGCCACCCATCGCGTGTCCCTTGAAGTGCGAAAGGATAATCGTGAAGTCGTAATTCAGAAAGTGCGAACCCACGAAGTCTTCTTTCAGGTGCTTGCCACCCTTGACCGGGAGTGCTGTTTCTCCCTCCGCGTCCATGATATCGATTTCGGCGATGGCTGTGAAACCGTGGTCTTTGGCTGCTTGCAGGTGGGCGGTCGTGTTTGCCCGTCCGCCGCCGTAAGCGGTGTTACACTCGACAATGGTACCGTTTACTTTTTTCACGAGATCGCCGATAAGCGCGGGTTTCAAGTAATTGTTGCCGCCCGGTTCTCCGGTAGAAATCTTAACGGCTACTTTTCCCGTGGCTTCTCGCCCAAGTGCTTCGTATATGCGGAGAAGGCTTTCCGGGCTGATTTCTTTGACCATGTAAACTTTGGGAAGGCTTTTTTTGCTTTCCTCTTTCGAGGGTGAATTATAGCTGAATGCTGTAAGTGGTGACACGAGTGTCATAATTAAAATAGGTAACAGATTCGTTTTCATATATAAACTTTTTAACGTGTATGTTTAACAATTAAAATGCTGATTTCATACAGTAGCCACATGGGAAGCGATACCATTAACAGGGTGAAGACGTCCGACGTGGGGGTGATGATAGCGGCGAGCACGAGGATTACGACTATCGCGTGACGGTGATAACGGCGCATGAAAGCGGCAGAGAGCAACCCGAATTTAGCTAGCAGCCAGCATAGGATAGGTATCTCGAAGACGATGCCCATCATCAGGTTCATCATCATGAGGGTATCCATGTACGATTGCAGGGAAATCATGTTTTCCACCTCGCCACTCACTTGATATGTACCGAGAAAGCGGAATGTCAGTGGAAATATCAGGAAATAGCTTAGTGCGACACCCAGCATGAACATCACGTAGCTACTCCCGACTACCCGTGCGGCGTATTTTTTCTCTTGGCTGTACAGGGCTGGAGAGATGAACCGGAACAAGGTGTAGATGATATAGGGTGAAGCGATGAGGATGCCCGTGTATATGGCTGCCCGCATATGTATCACGAATTGCTCCGCCAGTCCGGTGTTGATTAATTTGACGGAAAAGGCTTCCGGGGCGACACCCGGCAGTGACAGCCGTTCGCTTACAAAGGCGAATGCTTTGTAAATGATGAAGCTGTCGCTTTTGGGAGCCAGAATGATAGCGAACGTTTCGTCCTTGAACAGAAACGCCGCTATCCCGAATATCACGACGACCGCGCCTATTCGTATCAAGCAGCCGCGCAGTTCGTCGAGATGCTCCCAAAAGGTCTGTTCCTTTATGTTGTCCGTCGCATTCATTTCTCTTCGGTTGTGTCTTTTTCTATTTTGGTTTCAATACCGTTCATTCCGTCCTTGAAGCTGCGAACACCTTTACCGATGCCCTTCATTAATTCGGGTATTTTCTTTCCGCCGAAAAGTAACAGTACTATAAGCGCTATAAACAATATTTCCGGTGTCCCGATGAGGAATAAAATCATGGATGTCATAAGCTGAATTTTTATTTGTTAATAATGTATTTAATAAACGAGTATCCCCCGAAGATTTGCAGGGCTATTCCCGGCAATCCGATACGGAAGTCCTGCACGGCACGGGTGAAGTCGCCAATCATAGCCCATTCCCCGAGTATGCCCGTGATTTGGTAAGATAATACAACCGCAAGGAGAAGTGGGATGGAAACACGTTTGAATCGTTGGGCGGCGTATCCTGCGGCTACAGCCAGTAGCACGGATTTCAGCAGAATCGCCGGTAAGGCAGCCGCGGGCGGCATACCGAACAGCAGGGAGTTGAGCACGGGCGAGAATACCGCCGTGAGCAGTCCTACTTTCCAACCGTATTTATAAGCACCGATGAGGGTAAAGAAATATATCGGCAGCCACGTGGTCCCGCCTTGCGGCACGAGATGGCATAATTGTGGCAGCACCATGTTGCCGACGATGAAGAGCGATGTCGCAAGATAGGTTTTCGCTTCTTTGTAGTCTAAGGTGTACAATTGAATTGCTGTTGTTTTCATATTTGTTCGTTTTAGAAGTGTAAATTTATTCCCCCCATGAATGTAGCCTTGGGCATGGGAAAGCCGTCGTTTATCTCATAGCGTTGTGCCAGAAGGTTTTCTCCCCGTACGAAGACATGGGTGAAGGGACTCAGGCGATAACTGACTCTCGCGTTCCACTGCACGAAACTCTCTTTCTTCTCCACCGGGTCAACCGTGGTGTAAAGTCCTGCCACGTATTGTACGCCTGTCGATGCACTCCACCGTCCCCTCGTGAAGTCAGCCCCGATGAATAGCTTATGCTCCGGTGCCGCCACTATCGGGTGTACCATGCGTAGCCAACTGTAATTGGCGGTGATATTCCATTCCGGGTGGATACGGTAAGCCGCGTTGGCTTCCGCTCCCCAGTTTTCTATTTTCCCGGTATTGATGTTCATTCGGCGTCCGTCTACCATTTGCGGGCTGATGATATTTTCCCCGTTGATATAGAAAAGATTTATCCCGTAATGAAGCTTGTTGTTCAGCAGGCGTTGCGTGTAAGATAGCTCGTGGTTCCACAGCCGTTCCGGCAATAAATCCGGGTTGGCGACACGGAACATGTACAACTCTTTTATCGTCGGGTTGCGGAAGCCTTTGCTTACCATCGCTTTCAGGCTACTGTTGTTGGGCAGGTATGCCGACAATCCGGCTTGTGGTATCCATTCCGTACCCGTTACCGAGTGGTGGTCTACGCGTATTCCTACATCCACGGTGAGCCATTCTGTCAATGCTTGCCGGAAATCCGCGTATCCTGCGATTTCGTTTTCCGATTTGTCGGATATCTCCTCCTCGTGCCCGTCCGTGACGAAACGATTCCAAGCTTCACCGCCGAAGTGTTGGAAGTCAGCGCCTAGGGTTATCCGGTTGCCCTTGAACAGGGTTGTGCTTTGGTACAGGGATACGCCCAGCATGATGTCTTTCGAGTGGAAGCGGTACGCCAGCGGTTCTTTTCCTCTGGAATAGCCGTCGTTAATCTCGTGGCGTCCCCAGTTGTAAAAGAAACTCAACGCACCGGATGTTTTCTCGTGACGGTTGGTTAGGGCGAACGAGGTCATGCCTCTGGTGATGCGGGAATCGTTGTCCAAGAGGGGGGCGTTGACCGTACCGGGGTTCGAGGCGTTGAAGTGTGTGACGTTCACGTCGCCGTACATGCTCCACGTGTTGTTCAATTCGTATCCCAGTTTGGCGTACCCGCCGTATTGTTCGAATCCCATGTCCTCGCGGTGGCCGTCGGTGCGGTTGTATGAACCAGTCACGATGCTGCTGAATCTGCCTCGTTTCACGCTGTTCGCGGCTTCGGTCACGAGGGTATTGTACGAGCCGTAACTCAGGCGGGCGCTTGTCTTCACCGCGTCATCCCGTTGTTGGCGGGTAATGATGTTGATTACACCGCCCATGGCGTTCGACCCGTAGAGCACGGATGCCGGACCCCGTACAACTTCCACGCGTTCTGCTAGCATGGATTGGTAGGCGTCGGCGATGGGGTGTCCCATGAGTCCCATGTATTGCGGGTGACCGTCAATGAGCACGAGCAACCCGGTGGTGGAGTTTCCCCCGACACCCCGCAAGTTCATGCCCCCGGCAGCCCCTGTCGATACGCCGTATCCCAAGATACCCCTGCTGGTGATGAACAGTCCCGGGATTTGTTCCGTCAAAATAGGGAGTAACGAGGGTTCAAGGCGTTTTTCTATTGTTTCCCGGTTCACGACGGTGACGGTCATGGGAAGCTGACGTGCATCCGTTTCGTTGCGTGTCCCGGTGACCACGACCTCGTTAATGGTGTAGTTACGGGCGACTTCGGTCGTGTCCTTTCGTGATTGTGCCTGTAACCCCGTGCCAAGGAGCATACATGTAAACAAGGCACATGCCAATTTTTTAGTCATTCTTATTTTTGATATGAAGTTTTGTATCACGGGGAAGATGTCCCGTGCCGATTTAATATCGAGGCAGGCGGATTCCAACGGGCACCAGCCTGTTTTGGCGCGATTCTCTATGAGAGGGACGCGTCTGGTGAAGCATACCTCTATGTTGGCTTCACGCAACAGCGCTAGGGCAGGTTCGCTAATCGTGTCCGTGTAGACGCTTTCCACGCCGCCCAACACCATGAGTGCCGCTGCCGCTTTGCCAATCACTTTGTCCGCTACCCGCGCTCCTTTCATGAACGAGGGCTCTTGTTCCAGCAGGTCGTACAGGTCTGCAACGCCGCGTTGGCTGAAAGTACGGGTTTCCGTTCCTTTCGCGATAACGCAGGAGTACCCGCCGTCGTGCAATAAGTCGATGAGGGATTGCCTTCGGCAAGTTGCAGGTTGCAGGTTACATTCGCCTTCGGCGAGTTGCAGGTTGTGTGCGTCAGCATGTTGTGGTTCTGTTGTGCTTTCTGTCATGATGTGGTTCTTTTGTTTTGACGCGAAGTTAGGTTATCCGGTTTACTTTGTTGTGACATGAATTACAGTTGTTGTTACCATTTTTACAGGTTAATTGATTTTTCAATTTTCAATTTTCAACTTTCAATTTTCAATTGTTCCACGAACCTGTCGATGCGGTGCAGTTCGCCGGGAATGTCGATGTTCTGCGGGCAATGGTGTGCGCATTGGTTGCAACCGATACAATGGCTTGCCTGCCGTAGTTTCGGGACGCTACGGTCATAACCGACGAGAAATGCACGTCGTGCTTTACGGTAATTTTCATCCTGTTTTCCGGCGGGTATATTCCCTTGGTTCACGCATTTGTTGTAATGAATGAGGATGGAAGGGATGTCGATGCCGTACGGGCAGGGCATACAATATTTGCAGTCGTTGCAGGGAATCGTGGGGTATTTCAGCATCAGTTGAGCCGTTTCTTCCAAAAATACTTTTTCATCATCGGTCAAGGGTTCCAGCGGGGAATAAGTAGCAAGGTTCTCTTGCAAGTGTTCCATGTAAGTCATGCCGCTTAATACGGTTAATACACCTTCCGGCGAGCCCGCGAAGCGGAACGCCCACGATGCCACGCTATCCGTCGGGCGACGTTGTTTCAGGCGGCTGACGATGTGATTGGGCACGTTTGCCAGACGTCCGCCCAGCAGGGGTTCCATGATGATGGAGGGAATACCTCGTTTGGAGAGTTCCCCGTACAGGTATTCGGCATCGGTGTTGCGGGTGTTTACCTCCTTGGCATGTTTCCAGTCCACGTAATTGAGTTGGATTTGCACGAAGTCCCATTTGATTTCGTCGTGTCGTGATAGCAGATAGTCGAAAACTTCGATATCACCGTGATAGGAGAAACCGAGATTGCGGATACGTCCCGCTTCACGTTCTGCGACCAGAAAGTCGAGCATGCCGTTGTCAAGGTAACGTCCTTTCAGGGCTTCCATTCCCCCCATGCCGATGCCGTGGAGCAGCATGTAATCGAGGTAATCCGTTTGCAATTCTTTAAGCGAATTGCGGTATATGGCGAGGGATGATTCCCGGTTCCACGTGTCGGGCGAGAAGTTAGATAATTTAGTGGCAATAAAATACTTGTCCCGCGGGTGTCGGCTGAGGGCTATGCCCATGGCGTGTTCCGAGAGTCCCCGGCAATAGGCGGGCGACGTGTCGAAGTAGTTTACCCCGTGGGCGAGGGCGTAGTCCACTTGCCGGTTTACCATTTCTTGGTCGATTTCGTCTTGGCTATCTCTTGCGCTGGAGTTGGCGATGGTCGGCAGACGCATGCAACCGTACCCGAGCAGCGAAACTTTGTCGCCCGTTGTCGGGTTGACGCGATAGGTCATTTCACCCGTTTGTTTGTTTGCCATGTTGCCGTTGGCGGAGTTATTCCGCGGACGGCAACCGTGTAACGCGGCTGCCGTGACGACCGTTCCTGCGCCTAGTACTTTCAAAAATTCCCGTCGGTTTATCTCTTTTTTATTCTTGTTGTCCATATCTTTTCCTCTTTTAAACGTTAAACGGTTTTATGCATCTCGTGTCCTTCCACGTAAATGGCACTGAAGGGACGTGCCGGGCACAGGTTTTCGCAGGCACCGCAGCCGATACAGCGTTCGGTGTTTACCACGGGTATCCGGGGAGAGTCCGTCATGTCCGGGTTCGATGCCACCATTTCGATAGCTCCCGCGGGGCAGTGGCGGGCACAGTTGCCGCACTCCACGCCGTCGGTCAGCGGCACGCAATTTTCTTTTACCCACACGGCATGACCGATTTGGATAGAGGATTTGTCTGCTGCCGTGATGGGGAGGATGGCTCCTGCCGGGCATACTTCGGAACAACGGTTACATTCCGGTCGGCAATACCCCCGTTCGTAGGACATTTCCGGTTGCATCAGCGTGAGCAGGCTGCCCGACGGGCGCAACACTCCATTGGGACAAGCCGTCACGCATAGTTGGCAGGCAGTGCAATGCCGGCTCATGTTACGAGCCCCGAGAGAGCCGGGAGGCGTGAGTGGCGTGTCGCGATGAGGGATTTTCTTGTCCTCGATAACGGCAAGTCCGCCGTCCACTTTCTTCTCCTGTGCTTTTAGCACGGTGGTGCTTGCCAGTAGCGTGGCGACGGACAGGAAGTCGCGGCGTGTTTTGTTTACCGCGGATGTTTCACCCGCTTGCGACGGTTGCGCGTGGCGGCGTTCGTAACGGATAGCACCATGTTTGCAAGTAGCGACGCAATCCATGCATGCCACGCAACGGCTATAATCCACGCGGTGTTCCTTGTGATTGATACAGGCTGCCTTGCATTGGCGGGCACATAGGCTGCACCCGTTGCACTTGTCGGCATCAATCGTTACCCGGAAGAGCGAGTAGCGGGAGAGGAATCCCAGCACGGTGCCCACGGGACAGAGGGTGTTGCAGTACGTGCGTCCGTTGCGCCATGCCAGTATGACGATTACCGCGAAAGTCACGACGGCGATGATGAAGGTCGGCAGACTCTTCAGCCACACGTCCGTCTCGTAGAAAGCGTAGCTGTCCGCCCGTTGTGCCATGTAAGCGAGTAGGTTGTTACCCCATTGCCATACCGGGGCGAAGAGGTTTGCGGCGATACGCCCGTAAGAGCTGTAAGGCGCGAGCAGGGCGACGACGGAACCTATCCCGGCGACGAGCGCGATAATGAAGACTCCAAGCATGCCGTACCGCAACCACGACAGAGCGGGGGAGTAGGAGTAGGGTAGTTTCTTCCGCCGTTTCCCGAACCATGCCACCACGTCTTGAAATACACCCAAGGGGCAGAGCACGGAGCAATACACTCGTCCGAACAACAGGGTGAGGAGGGCGAGGAATACGACAACTCCCGCGTTTAGTGCCAGAACGGCGGGGAGGAATTGGATTTTTGCCAGCCAGCCGAACCACCCGTGCAACGTTCCCGTGAAATCGAGGAAGAGGAGGGTGATGAGCGCGAAGCAAATCATAGCAAGTGTCAATCTGAGTTTTCGTAGCATCACGTCTTTGTTTTTGAGTTTACTCGGCAAAGATATCCGGGTAATACTCTGGTTAATACACTTGTTGCTTTAAAGCGAAAAAATGTAAACTAATGACGAAAATAAATCAATTCCACTAAAACGGAGTCGTGGGAAAATATAGCTCTGTTTTCTCCAGAGTTTCGTGTAAAATAAGTTAATTTATATTTATATATAATGTATCATACTTGTAGTTGATTTGTAGCATCTCCCATTCAATTCCCATTCAACTCCTATTCAAAGCCTATTATAATAGGAAAATAATAGAATTTAAATTGTATTTAAATAAAATTTAATAATTCGGAAATACGTGTTATTATCATTTATATTAAGAATAATATTATGGAGCGTTTTAGAATTTTTTCTCGAAAACGAGAGGAAACCTGAAAATATTTGACATGTCGGGGGGGAAGGGGCATAAATCGTGGAATGTCAGTTGTTTGATGTCGGTAGGAAAAATAAATTGATTTTGTGGAGTGATAATTCATTTTACTTTGTAATTTTGTAGACCGATGTTCAAAGAAAGTCACAAGTAAATAGAAAGTTATTATTCATGGAGAATTATATTGTTTCGGCGCGTAAATACAGACCTGCAAGTTTCGATACTGTGATAGGGCAACACTCGATCACATCCACGTTGAGAAACGCTATCCTCAATAAACAATTGGCACAGGCTTATTTGTTTTGCGGACCGCGCGGTGTCGGGAAAACGACGTGTGCCCGTATTTTTGCCAAGACGATTAATTGTATGAATTTGCAACCCAACGCGGAACCCTGCAACGAATGCGAGTCCTGCCGGGCGTTTAACAGCGGGCGTTCGTTGAACATACATGAACTGGATGCCGCCTCGAACAATAGCGTGGATGATATCCGCGGATTGGTAGACCAAGTACGGATATTGCCGCAGGTGGGGCGTTACAGCGTGTATATTATCGACGAGGTGCATATGTTGAGTGCCTCGGCTTTCAATGCGTTTCTGAAGACATTGGAAGAACCGCCCGCCCATGCCATATTTATTCTGGCGACGACGGAAAAGCACAAGATTCTGCCGACCATATTGTCGCGTTGCCAGATATATGACTTTAACCGGATTAAGGTGCCCGATACGATCGAGCATTTGAAGCGTATTGCGACAAAGGAGGGAATACAGGCCGAGGAGGAGGCTTTGAACGTGATCGCCCAAAAGGCTGACGGGGCGATGCGTGACGCTCTTTCTATCTTTGATCAGGTTGTCAGTTTCTGCGGTAAGAATTTGACCTACGATAAAGTGATCGAGAATCTGAACGTGTTGGATTACGATTACTATTTCAGGTTAACCGATTTATTTTATGCCGGGAAGGTGGCCGAAACGTTCTTGCTTTTCAACGAGATCATGGAAAAGGGATTCGATGCCGGAAACTTGATATCGGGGCTCGGTCGACATTTCCGCGATCTATTAGTGGCGAAAGAGTCGATAACAGTACAATTATTGGAAGTGAGTGCTTCCATCAAAGAGCGTTACCTGCAACAGGCACAGACGGTAACTCCCGATTTCATCTTCGACGCCTTGAAAGTCATCGAGCAATGCGAGATGCAGTATAAAATTCGCATGGAGAAACGCTTGTGTGTGGAACTCACTCTGATTAAATTGTGCCAGATTAATGAGCTAAAAAAAAAAGCCTTAGTATAGAGGAGTTTGCCGGGTTATTAAAGATCGAAGGATTTAGCGGTAAATTCCAGCAAGCGAACGGGGACAGTGTAAGTGTGACGCCACCCGCGGAGGAGAAGCGTGTCAGCGTTGTAACTCCGAAGACAGGCGGAAAGCCCGAGAATATACATTCTTTCAATTTGAAAAAGGCATTGGAAGAAACGAAGGAGAAACACAACGAGCCGCGGGAGAGACAGAGTGTAAAAACTGATGATAACCGGGTGAAGGCTCAAAGTGAATTCTCTCTTGCCGACGTGTCGGGTGCGTTGGAAACATTCCTCGCTACCTTGGGTGAGGAGGATAAGGCGGCGAAGATCGCCCTTTTGTCCCACGCGCCTAAAGTGGAGGGATTTGTCATTACGATTGAAGTGGATAATGATTTCCTGTTGACCAGAGTCATGGATTTACATCCGGCATTACTTTCTTTCTTGATGAAGAAACTGAATAACGGGTATATCACGCTGAACGTGCAAATCTACGTGGAAAAAAATAACGGGGAGGAAAAGAAGCGTCTGTTTACCTCTAAAGATAAGTTTGAACATTTCGTGACTATTAATCCCGCTGTCGGTGAATTGAAAGCCCTTTTCGGGTTGGAAATAGAGTGATTCTGTGATTAGAGAATGACAGGAACTGAAAGCATTAAATCACAGAATAAGCGTCAGCTTGTGTGGAGGAATTTAGATCGTTTCCCCGTCTGCCAAATGGATTAATTTATCCCTTTCGCCCACGATCCACACGACATCCCCTGCCTCGAAAATGGTGTCCGGGGTGGGATTCATGGTGGACGTGCCGTTGCGCTCGATACCGATGACCAGACAGGCGGCTTTATCCCGGATGCCGGATTCCCGGATGGAATGCCCTACCAGCGGGGTGTTTTCCTCGATTATGAATTGTTCCAGACTGACTTCGGGCGGGCGTTGCTGTTCCAGTTCCTGTTTTCTTTTTTCCACCCGGTCTTCCACGAACTTACGGAACACTTCGATCTCTTTATCTGTCGCTGCCACGATGATATGGTCAAACGGGTACAAACGTTCCTCGCCGCCGGGGATATTGATGCGTTCCTCGCCGCGGATGATAGTTACCACGCTAACCCCGCAGGATTGGCGGAAATTCAATTCTTTTAATGTTTTCCCCACGCTGGGAGAGGATTGTGACACCTCGAAATCTGCCAAATGAAGATCCCGGTTGAGCAAATGTTGCACGAAACGTTGTTTGATAGGTGATTTGCGTTCTTGCTCCTGTTGGCGTGCCGTGAAATTACGCAGGAAACGCCTTTCCAGCAGGATAGAATACTTCTTCAGTCGTTTGGAATAAATGAAAAACAGGATAATGGCACTCGCGATCAGCAATAAAAGTCCTGCCGCCACGTTCACGAGGCTGGAAATCACGAACATGACAATTCCGATACACAAGGCTATACGCAGCACGATGAGCGACACGAGCGGTCCCCGGTTGTATTTACTGTCGTTCCAGAGGTGTTGAAACTCTTCCGAGTGATTTTTCTTCATCATCATGGCACGGAGAAACGGGGAAATCAGCAACAATATGGCAATAGCGCTGACTATTCCGCCTTGTATCCCCGGTAATTCCTGTCGGATAATCGGCGTGAGGTATTGCAGGAAAAGGACGATCGTGAAGATAGAGAGTATAGTGTAGGTAATCACGATACGTAATAAGGCCTTCAGTAGCCGGGTCCACATCCCTTTATGGTGTATCGTGTTTGTTCCCGTGCTGTACCTGTCAAGGAAGCGAATCCATGCTTGGGGCAGATGATTATTCACGAACCGGTAAGCCGGTTCCGATAGCCGGATCATGTAGGGGGTAAAGAACGTGGTAATGACCGATACGGTAACAACGATAGGATAGAGAAATTCGTCCGTCACGTGCAGCGACATTCCCAGTGACGCGATGATAAACGCGAATTCGCCGATTTGCGCGAGCGAAAAACCGGACTGGATGGCTATTTTCAAGTTCTGACCGGAAAGTAGTATTCCGAAAGCGGAAAAGGTAATTTGTCCCACCATGACCACGACGGTGATCAACAAGATCGGGAACCAGTACTCGATCAGCATGGCGGGATCGATCATCATGCCGACGGAAACAAAGAATATTGCCCCGAAAAGATCTTTTACCGGCTTGATCAAGTGTTCGATATTCTCCGCCTCTACGGTTTCAGCCAGAATCGAACCCATGACGAATGCCCCCAATGCCGCAGAGAAACCCGCCTTAACTGCCAATAAAACCATGCCGAGGCATAAACCTAGCGACACGACGAGCAGTGTTTCGGCATTCAACCACTGTTTCGCTTTTTTGAGAAAAGTGGGTATCAGGAAAATACCCGTGATCGACCAAAAAACAAGGAAAGCGACAAGTTTCAGTATGCTGTTTGCCATTTCCATTCCCTCGAAATGCTTGCTTACCGCCAAGGTGGACAACAATACCATCAAGACAACGGCGAAAAGGTCTTCCACGACGAGGATACCGAAGACTACCCCCGCGAAACGTTGCCCTCGTAATCCCATGTCCTCGAAAGCCTTGAAAATAATCGTCGTGGACGACATGGACAGCATACCCCCGAGGAAGAGGCTGTTCATGTGCCCCCAGCCGAGTGCCAGTCCGGCAGAGTATCCCAACATCATCATAGCTCCCACGATCGTGAGGGCGCTAATCATGGCGGTACCGCCGACATTCATCAGCTTTTTGAAACTGAAATCGAGTCCCAAGGCGAACAGGAGGAAAATAACCCCGATATCGGCCCATATTTGGATATTTGCCGAGTCTGTGACCATGGGACCGCCGAACGTGTAAGGTCCCGCGATGATGCCTGCCATGATATATCCTAACACGACCGGCTGTTTTAGCCATTTAAAAATAATGGTTATCAGTCCTGCAGAAAAAAGAATGACCGCCAGATCCGAAATTAAAACAGGAATGCCCGACATATAGCTGTTTATTATTATCGACGACAAAGTTAATGCTTTTATGGATTGGATATACGGGATGACGGCATGTTTTTGTATATTTTCTATTTCGAGGATAAAGCTTGCGGTTCGAAAATATTATCTTTGCCCCGTTATGATTAAAAATAACCATGTAAAAAAAGAAGGAGTTACGGGTGCCGTCGTGACGATGCTGGTCACGGGAGCGTTGCTCTCGCTCGTGCAGGTAATGGTGCGACCGCCGCTATTGCTGGCGGAACGCTTGTTGCCCGGCGGTGGTTGGTTGCAGGTCGTGTTGGCGGCACTGTTCGGCGGGTGGCTTTATTTAAAGATGTTCGACAGGGCGAAGCGTGCCGTTTGGCGGCGGCGGATATGGTTATTGTTTTCCGTGGTATTTTTCTTTCAACTGGCACTGGGTATTTTTGCGGATACCGTTTTCCTCATGTCCGGCAAGTTACACTTCCCGATACCGGGATTGATTCCGGTCGGGGTATTCTACCGGGGAGAAATGTCCTTCATGCCCTTCTTGTTCTTGAGCACGATATTGCTTTCCGGGGGGGCGTGGTGCAGTCAGCTGTGTTACTTCGGGGCGTGGGACAGTCTGGCGGCGGGGAAGAACGGCAAGCGGCAGGGGATAAAGCCGGGCACAAGAGCCGGCATCCGTTGGACGGTACTTGCGGTGTTTATCCTTGTGGCTTTGGGATTGAGATTATTTCATGTTCCCGTGATTTATGCCTCGCTAATAGCTGCCTTTGCGGGAGTGGCAGGCGTCGGGATAATCGTGCTTGTATCCCGGGGACGGAAAATAGCCGCGCATTGTTCAACCTATTGTCCGGCGGGTACCTTGGTGTCTTATTTGAAGTATATATCCCCGTGGCGTTTCCGGGTAAACGACCGTTGCACGCGTTGCATGGCTTGTGCGCGGGTATGCCGCTATGATGCTTTGCCCCGGGAGAGCATCCTCAAGGGGCGTCCGGCGGTGAATTGCACGTTGTGCGGCGATTGCCTCGCCGTGTGCCGCCACGGTGCTTTGGAGTATCGTTTTTGGGGACTTTCGCCTCTTGCCGCGGAACGTTTATGGCTAGGTACGACGCTGGTCTTTTTCACTTGTTTTCTTTCGATCGCCCGGGTGTAAACGTTCGCGGAAAATGTAATATTTTTGTGATAATTTAACACTGTAATACGCGGGAGGATTGTACATTTGCGTACTAATCAATAATGAAATGAAAATAGACCGATTTCTTCAATTATTTGTCGTAAAGGAAAAAAAGTTTTATCCTTTATATATCGAGCAAGCCGTTAATATCGAGGCTGCCGCGAAACTTCTGGTTGAACTTTTGCAAGAGCGGAAACCTGAAAATCAAAAGACTTTGTACAAGAAAGTCAAAGATTACGAGCATAGTGGTGATCAGATCACGGCACGGCTCTACGAGGAATTGAACAAGACATTCGTGACCCCTTTCGACCGGGAGGATATCAATCGTCTGGGAAGCAGCATGGATACTTTGTTGGATTTTATCCATGACGCGGCAAAAAGGGTATTGATGTATCGGCCGAAAAACGTCAACCAGTTGATGGTTGCCATGGCGCAATGTATCGTCGAGGATGCCCGGATTCTGGGGCAGATCATGGACGAGTTGGATCAACTCCAGAAAAGACCGCAGGAGATTAACGAGAAATGTGTCCGGATCAAGCAGATAGAGCATGACGTGGATAACCTGTATGAAGAATTCATGAGTGACGTGTTTGCCAACGAGAAAGACGCGATAGAGTTGGTTAAATTGAAAAATATAGGACAGGTACTGGAAGATGCTACCGACCGGGCAAAGGACGTGAGTGACATCGTGAGGGGTATTATCATCAAATTTGCCTGATCGTTATGCTGACAATAGTTCTTTTAGCCATCGTGATCGCTCTCTTGTTCGACTTCCTGAACGGGATGAACGATGCGGCAAATTCGATAGCGACGATCGTCGCCACTCGTGTATTCTCTCCCACTATGGCAGTGCTTTGGGCGGCGTTCTGGAATTTCGCCGCTATTTTTATCTTCGGCGTGAGCGTGGCGTACACGATGGGAGAGGGGATCGTGGAAGCCTCCCGGATTAATGAATACCTGATTTTCGCCGCTTTGATCGGCTCGGTCGTCTGGGTATGGTTGTGTACTCATTTCGGGATGCCTATCAGCGTGTCCCATGCCTTGATCGGCGGGTTGATCGGTCCCGTGTGGTTCACCTTCGGGAGCGATGCTCTCGTGGCTTCCGGGATTATCAAGATTGCAGTGTTCATCGTGCTTTCCCCGCTTATCGGTATGATACTCGGTTTTTTCACGATGTGCCTGACGATGTTGATATTCAGACGCAAACACCCGTTGAAAGTCGAGGGCTTGTTCAAAGGATTGCAATTATTCTCTTCCGCTATATTCAGTTTGGGACATGGTGCGAACGATGCCCAGAAAACGATGGGTATCATCGCTATTTTGCTTTATAGCGTGGCAGGTAGCAACACTTTCGTGAGTGAATACCTGTACGAGAACACGGGATCGTTCCACGTGCCCGTGTGGTTGATCGTCACTTGCTACTCGGTGATCGCCTTGGGTACCATCGTCGGGGGAAAGAAAGTGATCAAGACCTTGGGCGACGGGTTGGCACGGTTGAAACCCGTCCAAGGATTCTGTGCCGAAACATCCGGTGCGTTGACGTTGATGGGAACGGCAGTTCTGGGTATTCCCGTGAGTACCACGCATACCATCACCGGTGCCATTATCGGCGTCGGCATCACGAAAGGTGTGGCATCCGTCCGTTGGGCAACGGCGACGAATATCGTGGCGGCATGGGTATTGACTATCCCCGCGACCATCGTGATGTCCGGACTCGTGTACTGGATCATGGGGTTGTTCATGACGATGCCGGGCAATTGAAATTGACTTTTGATACCTTTATTCTTGAAGTCCCCACACTTGGGGACTTCAAGAATGAGGGATTCGGCAATCACCGGGTCAATTCGTTTTCAATCTCTCGATCAATTGCGGCATCATCGTCCAGATCGTGTTTTCAGTCTGGGCAGTGTAGAAATTACCATCGATCTCGAATTTCTCGTCGGTAGCGATGCCTTTTTGTATGGCGGCTTTTGCCAGCGGATGGACTGCCACTTTCTTGCCGGTGCTGATACCCGTGGCATCAAACATCATGGCTGCGGCACAGTGACCGATAATAATTTTCCCCTTGTCGCCGAAAGCCTTGATGACGGCGAGCATATCCTGATTGTAAGGTTTCCCGGCATTCTCGCCGAACTTGGGCATGGCGTCGCCACAACCGAACACGAGTGCGTCGTATTCATCCTCGTGTCCCTTGAGGTGAGCGATCACGTCGTCGGCAAACAGGGTGATACCGGAGTTTGTTTTGATCTCTTTCGTGTCGGCAACCGCGAATACTTTATAAGGTATCCCGTTCTCGAAAAACGCTTCCAAGTACTGGAATAAACCGAACCCGTTGACCGGGTTTACTGCCAAAACTGCAACTTTCTTTGCCATAATGTATTTTTTTAGCGTGAAACAATAGTTCTATTAAGTAAGTTTATTACTTTTGTATAGCAAAAGTATGCTATCTAATTCGTAAAAACAAGAACGTACTTGGAGATAAGATAGTTACACGGATGTTAGTAATGTTGATACTAAACGGGATATATTGATAAAAAAAATGAAAAATTTTCACGCTAACGGGAAATGTCCCATACGTGACGTGTTGAGTCGTCTGGGGGACAAATGGTCGATGCTGGTGCTGGTGACGCTGGAAGCGAACGGAACAATGCGTTTTCGGGATATTCACAACGCTATTGCGGATATCTCGCAGCGAATGCTGACTGTGACCCTGCGTACCCTCGAGGCGGACGGGTTAGTGTCGCGCAAGGTGTACGCTGAAGTACCCCCGCGGGTAGAGTATCAACTGACGGGAACGGGCGAAAGCTTGATGCCCCATATCCGGACGCTCGTCGATTGGGCGATGCAGCACATGCCGGAGATCGTGGAAAGCAGGGAAGGACACTGACGCGTTAGCGTCTTCAAGCGGATACAGAGTGTCAACTCGGAGAACACGCGTGTGAACGGTAATGCCGGGAACGCGTGTGTTCTGTTTTTTTTTGCAATTTGGTTGCAAGATTATCTCTGTACCTTTACCGGAAATAAAACGAAAGGTTATGAAACAATACGTGAAAGAGATCGTGTCATTTATCCTGTTGGTTGGCGGGATCGGGATGACATGGGGAAACGCGGTGTGGTTCGGGGAGGGACACGTGAGGGCGATGTGGTACGCGGTGGCGTTTCTTCCGGTAGGTTTGCCCGTGTTGCGGGAAGCTGTTGGCTGCCTGTGGGAACGGGAGTATTTTAACGAGTTTATGTTGATGAGCGTGGCGGCACTCGGGGCTTTTTATATCGGGGAATACCCGGAGGGAGTGGCGGTGATGCTGTTCTATTCCGTCGGGGAGAAGTTTCAAGACGCAGCGGTGGAACGTGCTCGTTCCCGCGTGAAGGCGTTGCTTGACGTGCGCCCGGAAGTGGCGGCGGTGATTCGCGGGGGCAGTGTCGTGGCGGAAGTCCCGGCAAACGTGCAGGTTGGCGAGACGGTGGAGGTGAAGGCGGGGGAACGGGTGCCGCTCGATGGCGTGATGCTGGGCGAAACGGCGGCATTCAACACGTCGGCGTTGACAGGCGAGAGTTTGCCCCGGGATATCCGGCAAGGTGAATCCGTGTTGGCGGGGATGATCGCCATGGATCGGGTGGTACGGGTACGGGTGATGCGACCTTATGACCGGAGCGAGCTGGCGCGCGTGCTGGAAATGGTGCAGAATGCCACGGAACGGAAAGCACCGACGGAGTTGTTTATCCGTCGTTTCGCCCGGGTGTACACGCCCGTGGTGACGGGGTTGGCGGTATTGATCGTGTTGTTGCCCTTTATCTATTCGCTGGCGCAACCGGGATTTGCTTATGTCTTTGACGATTGGCTGTATCGTGCCCTCGTGTTTCTGGTGATCTCTTGCCCGTGTGCTCTCGTGGTGAGTATCCCGCTGGGGTATTTCGGGGGAATCGGGGCGGCATCCCGTCACGGGATCCTGTTCAAAGGGGGAAACTATCTCGATGCGATCACGCGGGTAAACACGGTCGTGTTTGACAAAACGGGTACACTCACGCGGGGTGAGTTCGAGGTACGGGAGGCACACGCCGGGAACGGTTTCGAGGCGGACACGATGCTGGCAATCGTGGCGGCGGCAGAGGGAAATAGCACGCACCCCGTGGCGAAAGCGGTCGTACGGTACGTCCGGTTGCGGGGAATCGAGCCGCTGGCGGTGACGGATGCGAAAGAATTACCCGGTCACGGGTTGAGTGTCCGTGTCGACGGGCGGGAAGTGTTGGTCGGGAACACGCGGTTGCTGGACGCGAACGGGGTGACGTATCCTGCGGGTTTGGCGAGCGTGCCGGAAACGGTAGTCGTTTGCGCGGTGGACGGCGTGTACGCGGGCTATCTCTTGTTGGCGGATGCGCCGAAGGAAGATGCGGCAGATGCGGTTGCGGCATTAAAAAGTTTAAATATTAATAATATTGAGTTATTATCGGGAGATAAACAGGCAATTGTTACTAAATTAGCGAAAAGTTTGGGTATCGACAGAGCTTACGGCGATTTACTCCCGGCAGATAAAGTGGCTCGGTTGGAAGAGTTGAAAGCCGAGCCGGGCAGGAAAGTGGCTTTCGCGGGTGACGGGATCAACGATGCCCCGGTACTTGCCCTCGCTGACGTGGGGATTGCCATGGGCGGACTCGGGAGCGATGCCGCGATAGAGATTGCCGACGTGGTGATACAGACCGATCAGCCGGGCAAGATTGCAACCGCCGTCAAGATCGGAAAAGCTACCCGCCGCGTGGTGTGGCAGAATATTGCGTTGGCATTCGGCGTGAAGCTGGTAGTACTGGTGCTTGGGGCATTCGGGGTCGCTACCATGTGGGAGGCCGTCTTTGCCGATGTCGGGGTTGCCCTGTTGGCGATTCTCAATGCGATAAGGATACAGGTAAAATAAAGGATTATGGAAGAAACGGTATATTTGGATAAACTGGAAAGGCGGGGAATTAAACCCACCGCCATGCGGCTGCTGATATTAAAAGGTATGTTACGGTTTACGCGGGCGTTCAGCCTGCTTGATCTGGAGAACGAGCTGGACACGGTAGATAAGTCCACGATATTCCGGACGATCAATCTTTTTCTGGATCATCACTTGATTCATTGTATCGACGACGGTTCCGGTTCATTGAAGTATTCCGTGTGCAGTAATGAATGTACCTGTTCTATCGACGACCTGCACGCCCATTTCTATTGCCGGAATTGTCACAAAACCTATTGCCTGCGAAAAATACACGTGCCGACAGTCGATTTACCGATGAACTTCACCCTCGAAAGCATCAATTACGTGCTGAAAGGCTTGTGTGAAGATTGTGCCTTGAAAAAATGAGATATATCTATGGACAGTAAGAACCTGCAACCCGCAACTTGCCCGAGGCAAACGATCGAAAATTTAGCTTTCCGTAACCTGCGGCGAGCCAAGGAAATTATCGCGGATACCGGCATCGAGGCTATTTGGCGGTCGGTGGGAGTGGAACCCCGGTTGGTAGGATCGGTAAAAACGGGTTTACTGGTGAAGCATCTGGATATCGACTTTCACGTCTATTCCAATCCCGTCGTGATTGCCGACAGTTTTGCCGCTATGGCGAAGCTGGCAGAGCATCCGGCTATCCGGCGGGTGGAATGTATCAATTCATTGGATACCGACGAGCACTGTATCGAGTGGCACGCTTATTACCTCGACCGGGAGGGTGACGAGTGGCAGATTGACATGATTCATATATTGGGTGGTTCCCGTTATGACGGTTTTTTCGAGCGGATGGCGGAGCGAATCACTCAAGTACTGACACCGGAAACACGGGGAGCTATATTGAGGCTGAAACACGAAACTCCCGATGACGAAAAAATCATGGGCGTGGAGTATTATCAGGCAGTCCTTCGGGACGGCGTCCGCACGTACACCGATTTCATGAACTGGCGTGAACGTCATCCCGTCACGGGAGTGGTGGAGTGGATTCCGTGAGCCGGACCAACTGTGCCCTGATGCGACTGAGGGATTGAGCCGTGACACCAAGGTACGACGCTATATGCTTCAAGGGAACGGACTGTATGATTTCCGGTTGTTTTTGCAGGAGCATCACGTAGCGCTCGAAAGCGGTGCGGTTATACGAGTCCAGCCAAGAGATTTCGATTTCCAGCATGAAGTTTTCAAGAATCCTTCGCCCGAGATTTGCCAACTGCACGGAGGAACGGTACAATTGTTCCAGTTTCTCTTTGGTCAGGCAATAAGCCTCGCTGTCCGTCACGGCTTCCAAGGTCAGACGGGAAGGGATGTTTGCCACGTATCCCCACGTGGAGAAAGCGATTTCGCCTTCGCCGGCGAACCACAGAGTGGCTTCCGAACCGTCCTTGAACGTGTAAGCACGCCACACGCCGCGGGTGATGATATAAAGGTTACTGTTCGATTCCCCCTCGTGGACAATGATATCCTTGTGGGAGAACGTTTGTTCCTCCGCGTTCTCCAAGAGTGTCCGTATTTCATGCTCGGTGGCGGACAAACGACTCGTTATTATCTGCAAAGTGGTATCTTTCATCTTTTAAAGTGCTGGCGTAAATAGTACGATACGATAATGGCAAAGGTAATCAATTCCGTGAACGGTACCGCCAGCCATATCCCTTTTATTCCCCAGAGGAGCGGGAGGCTGACAAAGCACACGGTGATGATAACAATACCCCGGAGGACGGTAAAGAACGTCGCTTGTTTGAATTTCTCGATGCTCTGGAAATACCCGATACACACGATGTTAAGCGCGAAGAACAGGAAGCCGAGCGCGAAGTAGGGGATGCCCTGTATGGCAATTTCCCGCGCGTTACCCGTGCTGCCGAGGAAGAGGGACACCACCGCGGGGCATAGCACGATGGTCACGAGACAAGCCAGAGCCCCGCAAATGATAGCGAATTTCAACGAGAGCCGGAATGCCTGCTTCACCCGTATCCATTGTCCCGCGCCGTAGTTGTAACTGATGATCGGTTGGGTGGATTGCGCGATGGCGTTGTTTACCATGAAAACAATCGGGAACCAGTAGCAGGCAACGCTATACGCCGCCACGCCGTCCTCTCCGAGATAATGGATGAAAACGTAGTTACCGACGAGCATCATGCAGGCAATGGCGGCCTCGTTGAGGAATGCCGAGAAGCCCAGTTTTATCATGTACCCGATATTTCTTATCGTCAAGCGTATGCTTTTGAGGGAAAATTTCGGGCGGTAAAGATACAATACCTTGTTATATTTAAGCAGGTAAACCAGTATCATGATACTCCCGACCACGACCGAGATTACCGAAGCGATGGCGGCTCCCGCCAAACCGAGCTGCAACGGGAACACGAGGACATAGTCCAGCACTAGATTTATCGCCGCGGGAACGGCACTACACATCATGGCGAACGTCGGGGAACCGTCCAGACGAATGACAAACAATCCCACGCTCAATAGCATATTGCAGGCAAGGAAAGGCACGATCCAATTCATGTATTCCAACACGAGAGGCAGCAAGAGGTCGGAACTGCCGAGCAGGTAAGCCATGTCTGTTCTGAATAGCATGACCAAGGCGCACAGCAGAACCGTGATACTTAACGATACGGTAATTGCCTGCGTGATATTTATACTGGCAACTTTCACCTTGTTGTGTGCCAAGTGGATGGATGCGACGATAGAAGCCCCGACGCCGAACATAAGACCGATACCCGCCGACAACATGAAGAACGGGGCAACGATATTTACCGCCGCAAGTGCGTCGCTCCCCACGCCGCGTCCCACAAATATCCCGTCGATAATCGTGATAGTGGCTGAAAGAACCATTCCCAACAAGGTGGGAATAAACATCTTGCGAAACAACTTGGGAATATTCATCGTCCCGAAATCAATACTGTCCTGCATCATAATCTTTTCGTTTTTTTTATTTCCGGCTGCAAAGGTACGGCTATGATTTTTGGGAAAAGTTACCTTTATGGTAAAAAAGCGGGGAAAATATATTTAGTTCATAAAGTTTATAAAGTTCATAAGGTTTATAAAGTTCGTAGACCCCCGTGGGGTGCTTTGTTTGCGGCAACTCAAACTGCCGATTAGCATTGTCCGAAGGACATCCGTTACTTTATAAACCTTATAAACCTTATGAACTTTATAAACTCAATGAAAAGTCCGCCTTTAGTTTGGCGATAACTTCTTTCACGCTGCTGATCTTGTTCGCCAAGTAGGCGTTCTGACCGGCGAAAGCGTATCCTTCCTTTAGATTTCCGATTGCGGCATTGTAAAGCGCCTTGATAATGCAGTAAGGACTTTTGGTGTAGTCGCAAGTTTTGATGCAATGGAAAGGACAGGATTTAGGTTTCTTTTTACCCTCGGCAACGTCCCGGATAAACTCCCCGTCGAAAGCACGACCGGGCATTCCTACCGGACTTTGAATGATGCGAACGTCTTTTTTATCCGAGTGAATGTACACTTCTTTAAATTCCGTGGAGGCATCGCACTCTTCCGTGGGTACGAAGATGGAACCCATTTGTGCTGCCGAGGCGCCGAGCTTCAAGAACCGGGCAATGTCTTTTCCGGTGGATATACCCCCGGCGGCAATAACCGGAATGTTTTTCTGTGCGGCGTAACTTTTCGCTATTTCCACTACTTCCGGGATCAAATGTTCGAGAGAGTAATTTTCATCCTCGATTTGTTCCTTTTTGAAACCCAAGTGTCCGCCGGCTTTCGGGCCTTCCACCACGAGTGCATCGGGGAGATAGTTATAATTCGTCAGCCATTTCTCGCAAATCAGCTTTGCTGCCCGTGCCGAGGATACGATGGGTACCAGCATGGTTTTGCTGTCCTTTGTCAAGAATGACGGGAGATTCAACGGAAGCCCCGCCCCGGCAAAGATAACGTCGGCTTTCTCCGCGATAGCCGTCCGCACCATATCCGAAAAGTTGGAAAGGGCTACCATGATATTCACGCCGATAACACCGTATGTTTTTTCACGGGCTTTCCGAAGTTCCTCGCTAAGCCCGTAAATGCATTTTTCCAGATAATTCCCTTTGAATTGAGGGTAAAGGAGTCCTAATCCCGCTGCCGAGATAACTCCGACTCCGCCTTCGTTAGCCACGGCGGAAGCCAGTTTGTTCAATGATACACCGACACCCATACCGCCCTGTATAATAGGCAGCTTGATCTCGTATTTACCAATAAAAAATGATTTCATTTTTACAACATCGTTGATATTTAACATGTGCCCTTTTCAGTCCGCACGACAGTTTTTTAGGGCTATTACTAACAAAACAAGGAAAGTCATACTGGTCTGATTCAACGATGAAAAAAGAGCGGATGTCACCAGTCCGACAAAAATACATACGATAACGATCAGAATAAACTTACACTGTTCAGGGTGTAAAGGTAATAATAAATTTATGAAATATACTAGCTTTAGGCTAAATAAGTTGATGATAGTACACGGGAAAACGGTATAAATTCACTACATTTGAACTTCATAACATGGATAGTAGAGCGATACAATTGCAACCGGTTGATTGATAATATCTAATTTGAAGCGAGATGCACATGAATACTGATTTTGTAAACTTAACAACAGAGAACCTGACCAACGAGCATTTATGCTGCATCATCCGCAGTAAAAAGCCCCATCAGGGTATTGACGCCAAACGACAATGGCTCTCGGACAGGCTGAGTGAAGGTCATGTCTTTAGAAAATTGAACGCGAAGGCTACGGTTTTTATTGAATACGCTCCTCTTGAAACGGCTTGGGTTCCCGTGATTGGAAACAATTATTATTACGTCTATTGCTTGTGGGTTCTTGGTAGTGATAAGGGAAAAGGGTATGGAAAATTACTGATGGAGTATTGTTTGGCTGATGCCAAAGAGAAAGGTAAATCCGGCATTTGTATGCTCGGGGCAAAGAAGCAAAAATCTTGGCTTTCCGACCAATCATTCGCGAAGAAATTCGGCTTCGAGGTTGTTGATGCTACCGATGATGGATATGAATTGCTTGCACTTTCTTTTGACGGAACAATACCGGCGTTCGCGCCAAATGCCAAAAAGCAGAAGATTGAAAGCAACGTGCTGACAATTTATTACGATATGCAATGTCCCTATATCTATCAAAAAATCGAGCTCATAAAACAGTATTGTGAAACGAACAACGTTCCCGTGTCTTTAATTCAAATGGATACATTGCAAAAAGCAAAGGAATTACCTTGCGTTTTCAATAACTGGGGAGTGTTTTATAAAGGAAATTTCGAGACGGTGAATTTGCTGGATGTCAGCTATTTGGAGAGAATCCTCAAAAAATGAAATTATCATTTTAGCTTTTCCTCGTTGATAATCGTCATGTAGCTAAAAGCAAAAAGTCTCTAAATCATATGATTTACAGACTTTTTGCGGTCCGGACGGGACTCGAACCCGCGACCCCATGCGTGACAGGCATGTATTCTA